>NZ_JAJONE010000001.1:1948333-2256666 GCF_024700075.1 Hymenobacter sp. J193 | reverse complement strand
GTCGTAAGCCATGCGGCAGCGAGGAATTAGTAGAACATCAGATGACAGAAAACCAGCTCAACCATAAACAAGACGGTCGAACTGGAATGGAACTTCATACGGAAAACCCTGTTCAACGTCTAGGTTCGCCCGGAAAAATGGCGTACTTGTTGCCCCGAGTCCTGCCCCTTGAGCCAGAATCATTACCACGTACTTGGCGTGTCGCCCACAGCCACCCGGCTGGAAATCAAGCAAGCGTATAAGCAGCTGGCTTTGCGCTACCATCCCGACCGGCACCAGGGAGATACCCGCTACGAGGAGTTGTTCAAGCAAATCAGCATTGCCCACGGCATTCTGGCCGACCCCGCCCGCCGCGCAGCCTACGACCAGCAGTTGTGGCGCGAAGCCCAGCAAATAGAGCAGGCCCGCCGGCAGCAGCAGTTCCGGCAGCAGCATCAGCACATCTACGGGGCACCGCCACCCGCCGCCGGCCCCGTGCGCACCCGCCGGCCGGCTTCTTCGGCGGAGCGGCACTACCGGCCCATTCCGCGCCAGAAAACGCGCTTCACCCGCCGCGACTACCTGCTTACGTTTCTGTTTGTAGCGCTGCTGATAGCTTTCATGCTTTCCGTGAAGCTGACGATGGACCACGTAACCGCCCGGAGCAACTACGAAGACGGCCTGAAAGCCTACACGGAGCAGCAATGGAGCACGGCGCACAGTTACCTGTCGGCTGCTATTCACTTTAAGCCCAGCTACCCTGAAGCCCGCCACCGCCGGGGCGAAATCGAGCAGCTGGCTTACCACGACTACCAGGCCGCACTGGAAGACTACACGGTGGCGATACAGCAGGAGGAAATAGCTACGCCACGCCGCGCCCGGCTGTGGTGGCGCATGGGGCAATGCTACGCGGCCGTGGGGCAATCCGGCAAGGCGCTACGGAGCTTCAACCAGGCGCTGGCCGTCGACTCCACCCAAACCGGAGCCTGGCTTGACCGGGGCGAGTTGCGCTTGTTTGAGCAGCGGCAGTTTCGGCCGGCCATTCTGGATCTGACTACTGGCCTGCGCCAGCGCGAAGCCCAAGGTAAAAGCCCATCGGGCCGCTACCTCACGTACCGCGGGCTGGCCTGGTTTAAGCTGGGCGAGTTTCAGGCCGCCCGCGCCGATTACCAGCAGGTGCTGCTAAACCAGCCGCGCAACGGGCAGATTTACTTTCTGCTGGGCCGGCTGGCCGAGGCCCAGCAGAACCGCGCCGCCGCCTGCGAGTTCTTCGGGCGCGCCGCCCGCCTGGGCTACCTGTACGCGGAGGAAGCCCGACTGAAAACGCCTTGCCTGTAGACCGTGCCCTACTTCTCTATAGCACCCAAATCTGAATTGGCGGGGCCCATCAGCAGCTTGCCGTAGGCGTCGAAGCGGGAGCCGTGGCAGGGGCAGTCCCAACTGCTTTCCAGCCCGTTCCAGTGCACCACGCACCCCAAATGCGGGCAAATGGCCGAACATTCGTGGGTCTGGCCGGCCTTGTCTTTGTACACGGCTACTTTGGTGAGGCCGCGCCGCAGTACAGCGCCCGAGCCCACCGCAATTTCCTCAGAAGTAGCCACATCGCCGCCGGTGAGCAGTTCCGTGTATTCCGCCGCCACGTTCACATTCTCCCGCACGAATTCCTTGATAGACTCCGGCTTCAGCGTGATGCGGCCCGGGTCGTAGAGCTTTTCCCAGGGGTTGGGTTGCTCCAGAATCAGGTCCCGAATGAGCATAGCGCCCAAGGTGGAGTGCGTCATGCCGTGGCCCGAGTCACCGGTGATGATGTATACATTGTCGTTATCCAGCGGATTACGGCCGGCGTAGGCCAGGCCATCCGTAGGTTCCATCACCTGCCCCGACCAGCGAAAGTCGATGCTCGTGATTTGCGGGAAGTGCTTCCGCGTCCAGTCTTCGAGGCACTGCAGCCGCTCGGCGGGGTTGGCTTCCTGGCCGGTTTTGTGGTCCTCGCCGCCCACAATCAGCAGGTCGTCTCCCTGGTTGGGGTCTTCCTGCAAGCGGATATAGTGGTAGGGGTCGGCCGTGTCCCAATACAAAGCTGGCGTCATGGAGCCTTTGGGCATGCGGGCCGCCAGGGCGTACGTGCGGTAAGGAGCCTGCTTGGTGTGCATCACCACCCGGTCGTTGAAGGGCGTATTGGTAGCAACGACAATAGCCCCGGCGGTTACTTCCTGGCCGCCTGTTGTCGTCACGCGGGCCGAGCTACCGCCTTCCACCGCTTCTACGTGCGTGTGCGTAAAAATCTGCCCGCCCTGGGCCGTAATGGCATCTACGAGGCCGTGGAGGTATTGCAGAATATGGAACTGGCCTTGCTCGGGAAAGCGCAGGCAGGGGCCGGTATGGAAGCCGGGAGTGCCGGAGTCGCGCAGCTTTTTCACCGATTTCAGGCCGGCCCGGTGTGCTGCCTCCAGTTCCTCGTCCAGTTCCTGCTCCGTACCGTCGGCCGGCAAAAACAGGTAGCCGTTGAGGCGGGTAAAGCCACAGGCTATTTTTTCTGTCAGGACGATTTTCTCGATTTCGGCAATGGCCGCCGTATGGCTTTCGGCTGCCAGCCGGGCGCCTTCCTCTCCAAAGAGCTGCTCCAGCGTGGAGTACCGGTCGTCGAGGGCATTGGAAAGGTGGGCCGTGGTGCGCCCGGATTCGCCGCTGGCTATTTCGCCGTCTTCCAGCACTACCACCTTTTTGCCGGCCTTGCCCAGCAGATACGCGGTAGTCAGGCCTGCTATGCCTGCTCCCACTACCACTACATCGGCCGTGGTACTCTGGCGAAGCGGCTTAAAAGTTGGTAGCGGGTCGGCAGTCGGAAACCAGACGGATTGCGTGGTGCCGGACGAGCGGGCAGGAGTGAGGCGAGCAGCCATAGCGGACAGGAATAGGTTTCCTGTGCTTACGCCCGCCGGGAGGCATAGTTAACGTCGAGCTTACTTCTGCCTTATGATATCAGAATCAGATACCGCTTTCTGAAGTCAGCTTAAGCGTAGGCCCGCACTTTTTCCAGCGCATAGGCTTCCTTGCCCAGCTTGCGCAGCACGCGGTAGTGGGAGCGGAGGGCGGTGAAAAAGGTCCGGTTTTCCAGGTAAGGCAAGCCAAACTCGTGGGCCGTCTGCTTCACGATGCCCGAAATGGCCGGGTAGTGGATATGGCAGATTTTCGGGAACAGATGGTGCTCGATCTGCTGGTTGAGGCCGCCGCAGAGGAAATGCGCCAGCGGACTGGTAGTGGAGAAATTGGCCGTGGTGCGCATCTGGTGAGCGGCCCAGGCTTCGCGCATGTCGCCGGTTTCGTCGGGCACCGGAAACTCCGTGCCCTCTACCACGTGCGCCAGCTGGAATACCAGTCCCAGCACCAGACCTTCTACGAAGTGCATCAGCAGAAAGCCCAGCACGAACTGCCACCACGTAATATCGAGCACCACCAGCGGCAGCACAATGAAGAGCACGTAGTAAAGAGCTTTGTAAAAAAACAGGTTGAAATACTCCTGACGCGGGTGCTTTCGGTTGTCGTGCTGGCCGATCTTTTCCTTGAAGAACTTCAGGTAGTCCTTGCGCAAAACCCACGAGAGCGAGGCCAGCCCGTACAGGAAAAACGCGTAGAGGTGCTGGTAGCGTTGCACCCGGTTCACAGGCTCGTCCTCCGACAGCCGCACCAGGCCTGGGGCTACTTCAATGTCCTCGTCGTGACCCGGAATGTTGGTGTAGGTGTGGTGCACCACGTTGTGCGTGATGCTCCACATGTAAGGATTGGCCCCAATAAGGTTGAAGAGCAGGCTGAAAACTTTATTTACCCGCTTGTCGGCCGAGAAGGAGCCGTGAATGGCGTCGTGGCACACATTGAAGCCGATAAAGGCGCTGAACGCGCCCAACAGCCCCGCCAGCAGCGCCATACCACCCAGCCCGAATTGCCCGGAAATAAGCAGCGCATAAAAAACCACGAAGCTAGTCAGGTAGAACGCCGTTTTGGCCCACATAGCGCCGTTGGCGTGCTTGGAAAGGCTATTGGCCTGAAAATGAGCATCTACCCGCTGGCGTACCGTGGCGAAAAAAGCAGATTGGGTGGTGTTGGTGAATCGAACTTGCTGAGCCATGTGGAGAGTAAGGTGCAGTACAGCAGCGCAGGCCACTCATCCACAAAATTGCGAAGATGTCGTTGCCAAGTGGCAACATATAACTCTTCAACCGAAACCCGACAGGAATAGTACCCGGCCGGAAAAAGAATTTCCGGCGACATCCGGCAGGTTCACCCGTTTTGGACGGGCAGATCCACGAAAAAAAGCCGCGGAGACAGAATAGCCGGGTTTGTACGGAAGAAATAAAAAAGCCCTCTTTGCAGGCTGCAAAGAGGGCTTTCCGGTGGTAATGGTTGGAATCGAACCAACGACACCAGCATTTTCAGTGCTGTGCTCTACCAACTGAGCTACATTACCATCTTCCCGCAAAAGGCCCGTATGACCGTTGGGGAGCACAAAAGTAGCAAACCAATTTCAACCTGCAAGCCGTAGGGTAAAAAAATCTTTCCGGCCGGAAAAAGACAGGATTTATTATGCATACCGAGTATATTTCGGCCTAAACCCCAAACCTACCCATTTCTCCGTGCACTTTTCTATTCAAAACATCCTCTTCCTGCTGGTGGCGGTGGCGGGCTTCGGCCTGTTTGCCTGGCAAGCGCGGAAGATTCGGGCCAATATCCTCGTCGGGCGCGACCGGGACATGAGCGGCCACGTGAATGAGCGGCTGTGGAAAACCCTGCTGGTGGCCTTCGGGCAGCAGAAAATGTTCAAGCGCCTCACGCCGGCCATTCTGCACCTCATCGTGTATATTGGCTTTATCGTCATCAACATCGAAGTCATCGAGATATTGATTGACGGTATTTTCGGCACGCACCGGGTGCTGAGCTTCCTGGGGCCGCTGTACTCACTGCTCACCGGCACCAATGAGGTGTTAGGCGCGCTGGTGGTACTGGCCGTGGCGGCGTTGTGGTGGCGCCGTAATGTAAAAGGCGTACGTCGGTTTACCGGCCCGGAAATGCGCGCCTGGCCCCGGCTTGATGCCAACGTCATTCTCTACATCGAAGTGGTACTGATGGCGGCCTTGTTCCTGATGAATGCCGCCGACCTGAAGCTGCACGGCGCCAGCTTGCCCGGCGCTTTTCCCATCAGCCAGTTTCTCACGGGTCTGCTACCCGACAGCCCTACGGCCCTGCACGTGCTGGAGCGCGTGGGCTGGTGGGCGCACATCGTGGGCATTCTGCTATTTCTGAATTACCTGCCTTCGTCCAAGCACTTTCACATCATCATGGCCTTCCCGAACGTTTACTACTCCCGGCTGGTGCCGCAGGGGCAGTTCTCGAACGTGGACAGTATCACCCACGAGGTGAAGGCTATGATGGACCCCACCTACCAGGTGCCCGCCCCCGCCACGGAGCCCGATGGCTCCGCCGCCGCGCCTACTCCCTTCGGGGCTAAGGATGTGAACGACCTGGCCTGGACCAACCTGCTGAACGCCTACTCCTGCACCGAGTGTGGCCGCTGCACTTCAGTTTGCCCGGCCAACATCACCGGCAAGCTGCTTTCTCCGCGCAAAATCATCATGGACACGCGCGACAGGGTAGAGGAGAAGTACAACTCACCGCTGATTTTCAACCCCAACCTCTACGGCAAGGAAGCCAAGCACGACCCGCAGGAACAGCTGGACCGCGAAAACCACACCCTGCTGCGCGGCTACGTGACACCTGAGGAGCTCTGGGCCTGCACTACCTGCAACGCCTGCGTGGAAGCCTGCCCGGTGAACATTAACCCGCTGGAAAGCATTGTGGAAATGCGCCGCTTCCTGGTGCTGGAAGAGTCGGCCGCGCCCAACTCGCTCAACGTCATGTTCTCCAACATCGAAAATAACGGGGCGCCCTGGGCCTTCTCACCCTCGGACCGCTTCAACTGGGCCGACGACCTGTTCGTGGCGGAGAAGTAGTGAGTATTGGGTAATGAGTAGTGAGACATCTATGTTCTGATTGCTCTGCTTCACCCAAACCATTGCTGCTTCTCTTTTTCTCCTGTCTCAATACTCAATACCGACTACTCACTACTATAATGGCTGAATTAACTGCCAAGCGCCAAGTAAGTGTTCCGATGATGGCCGACCTGGCTGCCCGGGGCGAAACGCCGGAAATTCTGTTCTGGGTGGGCTGCGCCGGCGCCTTCGACGACCGTTACAAGCGCGTGACGCGGGCTTTCGTGCGCATTCTGGAGCACGTGGGCGTGAACTACGCGGTGCTGGGTATGGAAGAAAGCTGCACCGGCGACCCGGCCAAGCGCGCCGGCAACGAATTCCTGTTTCAGATGCAGGCCATGCAGAACATTACTACCCTCAATGGCTACGGCATCAAGAAGGTGGTAACGGCCTGCCCGCACTGCTTCAACACCATCAAGAACGAGTACCCCGCGCTGGGCGGCGAGTACGAGGTGATTCACCACAGTACTTTCCTGCAGCAGCTCATCAACGAGGGCAAGGTGAAGGCCGAGGGCGGGGAGTCGTTCAAGGGCCGCCGCATCACCTTTCACGACTCCTGCTACCTGGGCCGCGCCAACAACATCTACGAGGCACCCCGCGCCGTGCTGGAAGTGCTGGACGCCGACCTACTGGAAATGAAGCGCTGCAAAACCAATGGCCTCTGCTGCGGAGCCGGCGGCGCCCAGATGTGGAAAGAGCCCGAGCCCGGCAAAAAAGACATCAACGTGGAACGCGCCGAGGAAGCCCTGGCCACCCTGGACGGCGACGCCGATGTGCTGCTGAACCTGCAGGGCGTGGAAAGCACCGCCCCGGTGCTGCCCGCTGGCTCCAACCGCGGCGGCAGCGTCATTGCCGTAGCCTGCCCGTTCTGCATGACCATGATGGCCGACGGCGTGAAAAACAAAGAGCGGGAGTCGGACGTGCAGGTGTTCGACCTGGCCGAGCTGATTGCCTCCGCCGAAGGTCTGAATGCTTAATTATCAGTTGCGAGTTATGAGTTGCCAGTTGATAGAGCTTTGGCAACTCGCAACTCATAACAGCCAACCGAATAACAGCCCCGCGTCGGAACTTCCGGGCGGGGCTGTTTATTTGTAGTAAGATAGGTGTTTTGGCGGGCAGCTTACTGGCCGCTTATCTGTCACATCCGTTTCTCATCCGTAAAATCTGAAGTCCGTGTACGTTCCCTTCGACCAGTTGCCTGCTTCGGCGCGCGTGTGGATTTATCAGGCCAGCCGGCCCTTCACGGAGGCTGAAATAGTGGACATGCAGCCAGCCTTGCGGCAGTTCGCCCAGGAGTGGACCAGCCACGGCCGCACCCTGGCCGCCTCCGCCGAAGTCCTGCACCGGCAGTTTCTGGTTATCGGGCTGGACGAGGCCGTAGCCGATGCCAGTGGCTGTTCCATTGATGCCTCCGTGCGCTTTGTGCGCGAACTGGAAGAACTGCTGGACGTTCAGCTCCTGGATAAGGCCCGGCTGGCATTTCTGGTGGCCGGCGAAGTGCAGCTGCTGGACCGGCTGGCTCTGCGCGGCGCCGTGGCGGAGGGCCACCTGAAACCCGATACTCCCTACTTCAACAACACCGTGGCCACCTGCGCCGAGCTGCGCGAGCAGTGGCCCGCGCCGGCCCGCGCTACCTGGCTGGCCCGGTATTTCGCGGCGGCAGCAACCTCGCCAGCTTGAGCGCGGTACAATCCTGTCCAAACTGCTTATACTTGCTCGGCGGCGGCCAGCGTTACCTGCCTGAGCGGAAGCTTCAGCCCGACCTTTTTTCTTCTATTCCTATGCGGAAATTTCTAATCCTATGCGCAGCGGCCGGCACCACGGGGTGGCTGAGCGGCTGCAGCGCCTCGGACCAGCTCACCAAGGCCGACCGGCGTTTTGTGCGGGGCGAGTACGAGGAAGCCATTCCCCTGTACAAAGCCGACGTGAAAAAGGGCAAGCGCACCGCGTTTTCCAACTTCCGCATTGCGGAATCCTACCGCCTGTCCAACCGCATCGAGCAGGCCGAGGACTACTACAACTCGGCCATTGGCGGCGGGGTGAAATCCAATGACGCCAAGTTCTACTACGCCGAAGCCTTGAAAGCCAACGGCAAATACGAGGAAGCTACCACGCAGTTTGAAGCCTACGCCCAGAACGGAGCCAACGCCAAGCTGGTGCCCCGCGCCGAGCTGGAAGCCAAGAACACCAAACTGGTGCCCGAGCTGCTGGCTCAGCGCACCAACAACGAAGTGCAGGCCCTGGACTCGGTGAACTCGCCTTCTTCGGACTTTGGCGCTACTATCTTCCCTACCACCAAGGAGCTGGTGTTTGCCTCGGGCCGCGACGGCAAGAAGTACCTGGGCAACGGGGAAGGCTTCAACGACCTGTACGCCGTGACGCTGGCGGGCGAGCCGCAGCTGACCGGCGGCCGGTCCATCCGGCGCCTGGAGCCCGTTTTCAACACCGCCGACAAGCACGAGGCCAGCGCCACCTACTCGCCCGATGGCAAGACGATGGTGTTTGCCCGCTCCAACAACGGCACCAAGAAGCAGGCCAAGGAAGGCTACCAGAGCGTGGACTTGTTTGTGTCGTACTTCCGGGGAAATGAGTGGACGGAGCCGGTGCTGGCGCGGGGCCTCAACAGCAAAACCGCCGACGACTTCTCGCCCGCCTTCTCGCCCGACGGCCGCACGCTGTACTTTTCTTCCAGCCGCACCGGCGGCAGCGGGGGCAATGACCTTTATAAGACTACGCTGGAAGAAGGCAACCGCTTTTCCGCCCCCGAAAACCTGGGCGACAAAATCAACACGCCCGGCAACGAAAACTTTCCGGCAGTGGCCCCCGATGGTACGCTCTACTTCTCCTCTGATGGGCACCCCGGCCTGGGCCGGCTTGATATCTTCCGGGTAGAGAAGGGCGCGGTGAAAAACGTGGGCGCCCCCATCAATAGCACCGCCGACGACTTTGCGCCCTTCTTCACGGCCAAGGATGCGGGCGTGTTTTCCTCCAACCGCAGCGGCGGCAAGGGCTCCGATGACCTGTACCTGTTCCGCCGCAAGCCTCTTAAGCTGGTCACGCTCTTCGCCGACGGCACGCTGCTGGAAAAAGACTCCAAAACCGGCGAAACCAAGCCCCTGGCGGGCGAGGAGGTCGCGCTGCTGGGCCGCAACGGTCAGCGCTTGCAAACCACGCAGTCGGGTCCCGATGGCAAGTTCAGCTTCAAGCTGGATACGGCCAGCACCTATGCGCTGGTAGCCGACCGCACTGGCTACTTCACGGCCCGCCAGAGCCTGACCACCGTAGGCAAGGTGCCCACGCAGGATGAGCTGCCGGCCGCGCAGAACGACATCAAGCTGCCCGTGACACTCACCCTTGACAAGATTGTGGTGAACAAGGCCATTGTAGTCGAAAACATCTTCTACGACTACGACAAGTGGAACATCCGGCCCGATGCGGCTCTGGAGCTGGATAAGCTGGTGCAGACGCTGGTCGACAATCCCAAAATTACTATCGAGCTCAGCTCCCACACCGACTCCCGCGGCAAGGACGCTTACAACCTGAGCCTTTCGCAGAAGCGGGCGCAGTCGGCGGTGAACTACATTATCTCTAAGGGTATTGCTAAGAACCGCATTACGGCCAAAGGCTACGGCGAAACCCGGCCCGTGCTGAAAAATGCCCGCACCGAAGATGAGCACCAGCGCAACCGCCGCACCGAGTTTAAGGTGACGCGTATTTCGCAGTAACCTGCAGGATTTTTTCTTGAGCTGAAAACGGTCGATACGCTCTGTATCGGCCGTTTTTTATGAGCGTACCGGGAAGAACATGGGCGGAACAGGCGCGCGCTAACAGCCGGCCTAGTGAGAAAGTTCCGGGTTGGCATAATCCTTGGAAAAAGCTCCGGCAAGGGCCAGCTACATGGCCCGGCTTATCCGCTCTGCCATGAAAAAGGCCCTACTTCTCTGCTGCAGCTTCCTGCTATGGGCTGCGCAACTTCTCGCCGCCCCGGCCAACGTCAACTTTATTTCGGAGCGCGGGGTGCCCTTCAAGCTCATCTTTGATGGCAACCTGCTCACCCGCCGGGTGGCGCGGGAAGTGTACCTGGACCGGGTGCAGCCCGGCTCCCACTGGGCCGAGTTCCGGGTGCCGGCCGGTCGGGGCTACGTGAAGTATCGTACCCGCGTTTTTCTGGAAGCCGGCTACGAATCGAGCTACGTGCTGGTGACGCGCCAGGGCTACCCGCCCGTGTTGCGCAAAGCCTCGGCGGTGCCCATGCGGGGCCCATGGCGCCGTAACCCGCACTACAACGACTATCCCGGCCCCTACGGCAACCCCGACGCCGGCTACGACAGCCGCAACGACGACCGTGACGGCAGCTACGACAACCGCGACGACCGGCGCGATGACGACCGGCGCGATGATGACCGGCGCGACGACCGGGACGAGGACCGCCGCGACGACCGACGTCCTGACTACTCCGGCCGCTACCGCACTCTCATGAACGCCGCCGATGTGGATGCTCTGCTCCGCGTGCTGAAAACCAAGGCCTTCGACAAAGACAAGCTACCCATTGCCCAGGAAGCCCTGGCCCAGTCGGCCATCCGCACCCAGGAGCTGAAGCGCCTGCTGCGCGGCTTCGATTTTGAGAGTCAGCGCCTGGAAATGGCCAAGTACGCCTACGACCACGTGGCTGACCCCCAGAACTTCTACCAGGTGTATGAGCTGTTCAACTTCGACTCCAACGTGAAGGAGCTGCAGCAGTACAGCGCCCAGAGCCGCCCTGCCGACGACTACCGCAATAACTACCCCTCCGTGATGAAACCCCAGGAAGTAGAAGCCCTGGTGCGGGCTGCTGAGCGCAAGGCTTTCGATAAAGACAAGCTGGGCATTCTGCAGGATGGCTTATCCCGCGTTGCTCTGCGCACCGAGGACCTCAAGCGCCTGTTGCGGGTATTCAGCTTTGAAGACCAGCGGGTGGTGCTGGCCAAGTACGCCTACGGCCGGCTGATCGATCCGCAGAACTTCTACCAGGTATACGAGCTGTTCAGCTTTAGCTCAAACGTGAAGGAACTGCAGGAATACGTAAGCCAGCAGCCCCGCCGGTAGTTGACCACAAAACCTAAAAAAGAAAGGCCTCCCTGAACAAGGAAGCCTTTCTTTTTGTTTGGCTACTAAGCTACCGCAGCCGGTCCATGCTGCGCACCAGCTTCTCGTCGCGGCGGATAAAGCGGTTGGCCAGCACGTTGAGCAGCAGCGCCAGCGTGGGCAGGTAGAACCCTGCCTCGAAGGTGCCGGGTACTTTGATGTTGAGCAGCCGCTCCCCGATGCCGGAGTAGTAGAAACCCGCGCCGATGGTGCTCATGATGAGCAACAAGTTGAAGGTGCCGATCTGCTGCTGACGGAGGCGGTTGCGGAATTGAAATATTTCAAACACGGCCACGGCCGCCGCCGCTACGGCCAGCGCCGCAATGGGCCAGGTGCTGGTAGCCGGCCCCTGGCCTTTGGTGAAGGCTAATTGGGTGGCCGTCAGCACCACTTCGTTGCCCGTGAGTGGGTCGGTTTTCGACCAGATGGGCAGAAAAACGACGCTCAGCATGGCCAGCGCCAGCAACAGAAGGAATACGCTTTGAATTCTTTGTATCATCTTTGTGGGTTGATTGAATCGACAGGGTCCCGGCCGCGCCGGGGCCGGCAAAAGTAGCCAACAACCACCGGAAAAACCGCATTTACCTTCCATGCCCCAAGCCTATATTGTGGACGCCGTCCGCACGCCGATTGGCAAATTCGGCGGCGCCCTGAGCAGCGTCCGCCCCGACGACATGGCCGCGCACGTGCTGCGCGAGCTGCTGCGCCGCAACCCCTCCGTAGATAAAGCCGCCATTGAAGACGTAATTATGGGCGCCGCCAACCAGGCCGGCGAAGACAACCGCAACGTGGCCCGCATGGCCGCGCTGCTGGCCGGTCTGCCCTTGTCAGTGGGCGGCAACACCGTAAACCGCCTGTGCGCCTCGGGCCTGCAAAGCATCATCGACGCCGCCCGGGCCATCAAGGCCGGAGAAGGCGACGTGTACCTGGCCGGCGGTGCCGAAAGCATGACGCGCGCGCCTTTTGTGGTGGCCAAGTCGTCCACCGCCTTTGCCCGCGACTTCACCGCCCACGACACCACTCTGGGCTGGCGCTTCGTGAACCCCAAGCTCTCGAAGCTGCACCACCCCTTTGCCATGGGCGAAACGGCCGAGAACGTGGCCAAGCGCTATGGCATCACCCGCCAGGAGCAGGACCAGTTTGCCTTCGACTCGCAGCTGAAGTACCAGCGCGCCAACGAGAAAGGCCGATTCCGCCGCGAAATCGTGCCCGTGTTCATCCACCAGCCTAAAGGTGATGCCGCCCTGTTCGACACCGACGAGGCCCCGCGCTTGTCGTCGCTGGAAAAGCTGGCCACCATCAAGCCTGCCTTCCAGCCCGTAGATGGCACCGTGACGGCCGGCAACTCGGCCGGTATCAACGATGGTGCCGCCGCCGTGCTACTGGTGAACGAAGACGCGCTGGAGCGCTTCAAGCTGAAGCCGATGGCCCGCGTGGTTTCCTCGGCCGTGGCCGGCGTTGACCCCGCCTACATGGGCATCGGGCCGGTGCCAGCTATTCAGAAAGTGCTGCAGCGCGCCGGCCTCACCCTGGACGACATCGACCTGATTGAGCTCAACGAAGCCTTTGCCGTGCAGAGCATTGCCTGCATCCGCGACCTGGGCCTGGATATGACCAAGGTAAACGTGAACGGCGGCTCCATTGCCATCGGGCACCCGCTGGGCTGCTCCGGAGCGCGCATCACGGCCACGCTGGTACACGAGATGCAGCGCCGTGAGGGTGTGCGCTACGGACTGGCTGCTATGTGCGTAGGCGTAGGGCAGGGCGCCGCCGTGATTTACGAGAAGGTATAAGGCGACTTGCGGCCTTACGTCAGCCAACAGGAGGGTAGTGGGGCCGCCCGGTCCGGCTACCCTCTTTCTGTCTGCTATCAGCCATATAGCCTTCAACTCTCAACCATTTACTTGTGCGCTACTTTCTTCATCTGGCCTACGATGGTACCCAGTACCATGGCTGGCAGATTCAGCCGGGCATGAGCACCGTGCAGCAGGAGCTGGACCGGCGCCTCTCGCAGGTGCTGCGCCAGCCGGTATACTGCCTGGGCAGCGGCCGTACCGACTCGGGCGTGCACGCCAGCCACCAGGTGGCGCACTTCGATGCCGACTTGCCCGAGAGCCTTGATCTGCCCACGCTGCTCTACCGCCTCAACCGGGCACTGCCCCCGGATATCCGGGTTCAGGCCGTGCATCCGGTGCCCGCCACGGCCCACGCCCGCTTCGATGCTACGGCCCGTACCTACCAGTACCACGTGCGCCTCGTGCCCGACCCGTTCAGCCCCGCGCACACGCTGTACCTGGACCGCGCCCCCGACGTGGAGGCTATGAACGAAGCCGCCGCTCACCTCGTGGGTGCCCACGACTTCACCAGCTTTTCGAAGGTGAAAGGCAGCGAAAAGCACTACCGCTGCCACTGCTACGAAGCGGGCTGGCACCGCGTGCCGGGCGGGCTGGTGTTTCAGATCCGCGCCAACCGCTTTGTGCGGGGCATGGTGCGGCTGGTAGTGGGCACGCTGCTGGATGTGGGCCGGGGCAAGCTCACGCCGGCGCAGTATGGCGAAGTCCTGCACAGCCTGCAGCGCGTACACGCCAGCGGCGCAGCTGCTGCCCAGGGCCTGTTCCTGTGCCGGGTAGAATATCCCGCCGAGCTGGTAGCCGGCGTGGCCCTGCCCGTAGGTTTGCCGTACTTTGCGGCAGGGTGACAGGTGATGGGGTGACAGGTAATACGTAACAGGTTGTCATTGCGAGGCGTAGCCGAAGCAATCCGTCCTGGACAACGTGCTGAACATCTTTAACCCAGAAATCTTTTGACCACCACGGTGAAGGGTTTGTCACATCTTTGTGCTTTGTGCGTTGCCCAGGACGGATTGCTTCCCTTCGCTCGCAATGACAGCGTTTCACCTGTTACCTCATTACCTAGCACTACATGGAGCAAACCACTACGGCCACTAAAACCGGCAATATCTTCGACTGGCAGGTGCTGCGCCGGCTGATGACGTACGTGCGGCCCTACCAGCGCATCTTCTACTTCCTGATTTTTCTGACCATTGCCACCGCTGCCCTGGGCACGCTGCGTCCTTTCCTCATTCAGCGGATGGTGGACGTGAGCATTGAGCAGGGCGACATGGTGGGCGTAAACAAGATGTTCGGGCTGCTGATTGTGCTGCTGGTGGCCCACACCCTGGTAAGCTACCTGCAGACGTACTTCGGCGGGTGGCTGGGCCAGTACATCGTGCGCGACATTCGGGTGGACCTCTACCGCCATATTCTGGATCTGCGCCTTAAATTCTTCGACCGCACACCCATCGGTCAGCTCGTGACGCGCAACATCTCCGACGTGGAAACCCTGTCCGACGTGTTCAGCGAAGGGCTGGCGGCCATGATTGGCGACATTCTGCAGCTGGTGTTCATCATGGCCTTCATGTTCTACATCGACTGGCGCCTGACGTTGGTGAGCCTGTCCGTGATTCCGCCGCTGCTGTTCAGCACGTACGTGTTCAAGGAGAAGGTAAAGAAGTCGTTCCAGGAAGTGCGCACAGCCGTGGCCAGCCTCAACTCCTTTGTGCAGGAGCACCTGACGGGCATGAACGTGGTGCAGATCTTCAACAACGAGCAGCGCGAGTTTCGCAAGTTCGAGAAGATCAACCGGGAGCACACCCGCGCCAACATCCGCTCGGTACTCTACTACAGCATCTACTTCCCGGTGGCCGAAGTGCTGGCGGCGGTAGGGGTGGGGCTGCTGGTGTGGTACGCGGCCCAGGGCCAGATTGAGGGCACCATCTCCAAGGGCGCCCTCATTGCCTTCATCATGTACAACGCGCTGTTCTTCCGCCCTATCCGCCAGATTGCCGACCGGTTCAATACCCTGCAGCTGGGCTTGGTGAGCACGGAGCGCCTGCTCAAGCTGCTGGACAGCAAAGAGCTGATTGCCGACAACGGCACCTACACGCCCGCCACCCTGCGCGGCGACGTGGAGTTCGACCACGTGTGGTTTGCCTACAACGAGGAAGAGTGGGTGCTGCGCGATATCAACTTCCAGGCCCAGGCCGGCCAGACGGTGGCCTTCGTGGGCGCTACGGGTGCGGGCAAAACCAGTATTATCAATCTGCTGAGTCGCTTCTACGAAATAAACCAAGGCACCATCCGCATCGACGGGCACGACCTGCGCGAGTACGACCTCAAGCACCTGCGCCGCCACATCGGGGTGGTACTTCAGGATGTGTTTCTGTTCGCGGGCACGATTCGGGACAACATCACCCTGGGCAACGCCGACATCACCGACGAGCAGATCTGGCAGGCCGCCGACCTGGTCGGCGCCCGGCGCTTTATTGAGCGCCTGCCCGGCGACCTCAGCTACCAGGTGATGGAGCGCGGCGCTACCCTCTCGGTAGGCCAGCGCCAGCTTATTTCCTTCGTGCGCGCCATGGTTTACCAGCCCCGCATCATCATCCTGGACGAGGCCACTTCCTCGGTTGACTCCGAGACGGAAGAGCTGATTCAGCAGGCCATTGAAAAGCTGATGCAGGGCCGCACGTCCCTCGTCATTGCCCATCGCCTGAGCACGATTCAGAAAGCCGACCGCATCATCGTGCTCGACCGGGGCGAAATCAAGGAAAGCGGCACCCACGAGGAACTGCTCCGCCTGGGTGGCTACTACACGCAGCTCTACCAGATGCAGTACAAAGATGCGTTGGCCTAATCACCCCTAACTTTGCTGAATGACTCGTTGGCTTTTTCTGCTTTTCCTCGGCGTAGCAGCCGTGGCGGCTGGTATCTACGCGTACCTGGGCGGCTTCCGTACGCCTAAGGTAACGCTGATAACTACTTCGCAACCCATATATCTGGCCGGCCGCTACTTCCAGGGGCGCGCCGATAGCAAGGAGTTTGGGCCGCTGTTTCGGCAGGCTCAGCAACTGCAGGAAAGCGGCCAGCTGCGCGGCGACCTGGGCAACGTGTACTACAATGACCCCGAAGCCGCTGGCGACACGGTAAAAGCCTTCGTCGGCTTGATTGTGGCCGATACCACTACCCAAACCCTGCCCAGCGGCTACCGCTATAGCACCTTCAATGGCGGCCAGCGCGTGGTGCGGGCGCGGGTAGAAGCCAGCTATATGGTAGCCCCCGACCGGCTTTATTCCGGCATCAAGCACTTTGCGGAAGCTCAGAAGATTAAGCTGGGCAAGGTATACGTAGAGCGTTTCCCGGCGCAGGGGCCAGTAGAGGTGCTGGCTTTGGTGAAGTAGGCCATATACCGAAGCAAGAAGGCCCGCTGGAATACTTTCCAGCGGGCCTTCGCGTTGTAAATTGGCTTAACGGCCTAGATAGCAAGAAATGCCAATCTGGAGTTGACTAAGCCCAAGATTTAAGCCGAGAGAGTTGCTTTTTGACTTTCTGCGAACTTCAGTATTGGTATTATAATAATGTTCTTCTAAACTACTATGTGTATAGTATGCGCCGCCGATTGAGGCTTCTATCCCCACCTTCGGGCTAGGAAAATAGACGATACCTGGAGTGATATGGGTAGAGAAACTATTGCCTCTGTTACTGTTATTTATTCCCGTTGACTCATTTTCTTGCCATTCTCTAGTGTAGTTGACTCCAGTAGTGAGAGTTAACGCTACCGGATCAGCAATAAATTTATAATAACGTGCAAAAGGACCTGTACTAAAACTCTTAAAACGAATTTCACTCTTGCCATCTGGATAGTTAATTGTCGACTTACTAGCGTTAAAGCCAGTTGATATCCCCAGTAAAATGTTCTCTCTTATAAATACACCGCCCTGTGGATAGATACCAAATGATCGGGAAGACGTTGTAGTTTTAGGACTGCTAATTTGTTCTTCAGTATGCGAGTTATTTTGGAAGTAATTAATCCTTCCACCCACCATAATCGTTTTGACTGGGATTTGCGCATGGGTAGCTGTTAGCGAAAGGCTTACAATTGCCACGCTTAAGAAAAGTTTTTTCATAGCTCAGAAAGGGCGTGAAAGGTTAGACACCGCTCACGTTCCAACTATCCTGCCATTTTCTAGATGATGTTCTAGTTTTCGTCGAAAAAGTTCCAAAAACGGAAAATATCTTTTTCCAGAGTTTGAAAACGCAAACCGCCCGCTGAACCTGGTTCAGCGGGCGGTTTGGGCAAGAGAGTAGCAGTGTCGGGGTGGCAGGATTCGAACCTACGGCCTCGTCGTCCCGAACGACGCGCGCTACCGGGCTGCGCTACACCCCGCTAGGGAAAGCGGGCAGTTACTCTCTTCTTCTGCCGAAAAAAGCCTCCGGGTGGGGTTCCCAGAGGCTTTTCGGACAGTAATTCTTCGGTCGGAGTGGCAGGATTCGAACCTACGACCTCCAGCACCCCATGCTGGCGCGATACCAGGCTACGCTACACCCCGAGGAATTGAGTTGCAAATGTAAGCGGCTTTTCAGTAGAATCGCAACGTTTGGCGGTAGAAAATTCACCAAAGCTACCGGCTATATACACTCTGGGCTGAAAATCAGGTGGATGGCTTGGTGAAAAAAACAGCTTTCCTGGCGTGGTTTATGCAATGCAACTAGAGAAAATCGTATTTTTACCGTTGGCTTGTCCGCTTGCTTTTCCCAAGTTCCTTATGAAGCTTTTCTCCTCTCTTTTGGCTGTATTGCTGGTTTCTGCGAGTGCCCAGCTGGCTACGGCTCAAACCAAGCCCGCCGCTAAACCCGCCGCCAAGGCCCCCGCTGCTAAAGTTGCCGCCAAACCGGCGGTAGCCGGAGCCAAGCCTGCCGTAAAGCCTGCGGCCCCGAAACCGGCCGTTGCCGCCAAGCCCCTTGCTGCCGGGGCCAAGGCTGCGCCGGCCGAAGCCGCCCCCGAGCCGCCCGCGCTGATCAGTGATAAGCTGGCACCGGCCGCGCCCAATAGCACCACGCTGAAGGTACGCCTTGAAAATAACCCTATTACCAAGCGGATGCAGGTGCGCACCAACGCTAACGGCCCCACCCGCGTGGAAGTGAATGATGAGGCCGGCCGCCCCGTAGTAACGAGCGACCTGGTATCGGGCGACGACGTAGCCACCATCGACGTGAGCAACCTGCCCGCGGGCTACTACATCATCAAATGCACCTCCGGAGAGCGTACGGGCATGAAGCGCGTGATGCTGGGCAAATAGCCAACGGCAAGCTCTCGAAAACTTTAAAGCCCGCGAATTCCGGTTCGCGGGCTTTTTTTATGCTGATATCTTCGGGGCTATGATAGCAGGCCAAAACTTTTCCTTCTGGGAGCGGCAGACGTTTCTGGGGCACTACGACGTGGTGATTGTGGGCGGTGGTATTGTGGGGTTGTCGGCGGCCATCTACACCCGGCAGTTGCGGCCCACGGCCCGGGTGTGCGTGCTGGAGCGCGACCTGCTGCCCAACGGCGCCAGCACCAAAAATGCCGGGTTTGCCTGTTTCGGCAGCATCTCGGAACTGCTGGCTCAGGAGCAGAAAAATGGCACGGCCGCGCTGCTGCAGGTAGTGCAGGCCCGCTGGGAAGGCTTGGCGCGGCTGCGCAGCCTGCTCGGCGACGAGGTTATCGGGTATGAGGGCGTGGGCGGATTTGAGCTGTTTCGGCCCGAGGACAAAGACCTAGCCGAACGCAGCCTCAGCCACGTAGGCTACTACAACCAGCTACTGGCGCCCATCATTGGTACCAGGCAGATTTTCCGGGACGCCACCAGCCTTGTTGGGACTATGGGCCTGAACGGGGTAGAAACCATGCTGCAAAACACCGCCGAAGGCAGCCTGGATACCGGCCGGATGATGGAAGCTTTGTTGCGCCGGGCCTGGCAGGAAGGCGTGACAGTGCTGCACGGTTGCGCGGTTGAAGCCGTGAGCGGTGAGGCAACTGAAGTGCGGGTGCAAACCAACGCCGGACCCATTCGCGCCGGGCAGGTGCTGCTGGCTACCAACGCCTTCACCCGGCAGTTCTTCCCAAGTCTTGATGTAGCGCCCGGCCGCGGGCAGGTCCTGGTAACCGAGCCCATCAACAACCTGCAACTGCGCGGCACCTTTCACTACGATGAAGGCTACTATTATTTCCGGACGGTGGGCAACCGCGTACTGCTGGGTGGTGGCCGCAACCTCGATTTTGCCGCCGAAGTCACCACCGCACCCGGCCTGACCTCCCTTGTGCAGGAGCGGCTGGAGCAGCTGCTCCACCGCGTTATCCTGCCCGGCCAGCACCCCCGCATCGACTATCGTTGGAGCGGCGTCATGGCATTTGGTGAGGAGCTGGAGCCGATTATCAAGGAAGTCGAGCCCCACGTTTTCGTGGCCGCGCGCTGCAACGGAATGGGCTTGGCCATGGGAGCTGGCAGCGGCCACCGCGCTGCTTTGCTGATGTGCGGTTGCTAATGTGCGAATGTGGTTGAATGTGGGGAATGTGCTAATGATACGCCTTATTAGCACATTCCCCACATTCAACCACATTCGCACATTATAGAGGCGTTTCTTCGCTTTGCAGCTGCCGCTCGTAGAGGGCACGATAGAGGCCCTGCTCGTCTTGCATGAGCACCTCATGGGTGCCGTGCTGCACAATCTGGCCATCGTCGAGGACCAGGATTTCGTCGGCCAGCTTCACGGAGGAAACCCGGTGGGAGATGATGAGGCTGGTGCGGTTGTGCATGATGCGCTGCAGGCTGGCCAGAATGGCATTTTCGGTGTTCGTGTCCACCGCCGAAAGCGAATCGTCCAGAATCAGGATTTTGGGCTCCTTCACCAGGGCTCGGGCAATGCTCACGCGCTGCTTCTGGCCCCCGGAAAGCGTGATGCCCCGCTCGCCCACTTTGGTATCGTAGCCCTCGGGAAAGCGCAGGATGTTTTCGTGCACGTTGGCGTCCTTGGCGGCCTGCAGCATCCGGGCTTCGTCGGGCTGGTCGAGGCCGAAGTTGATGTTGTTGCGGATGGAGTCGGAAAACAGGAACACATCCTGGGGCACGTAGCCGATCTGCTCCCGCAACGAAGTCAGGGCAAAGTCGCGTACGTCGGCTTCGTCAATCCGGATGCTGCCCTCCGTCACGTCGAACAGGCGGCAGAGCAGCACGGCAATGGTGCTTTTGCCCGAGCCGGTGTTGCCGATGACGGCCAGCGTCTGGCCCGGCCGGATGCGGAACGACACATCTTTCAACGCCTGAATACCGGTGTCGGGATAGGTGAAGGAAACGTGGTCGAACACAATGTCACCCTGAATTTCCCGGGCCAGGTTCTGGCGCGACACGATGTCCGTGTGCTGGTGCAGAAACTCGTTGATGCGGGCCTGGGAAGCCTCCGCCCGCTGCACCAGCGACGAGGTCCAGCCCAGCGCCGTGACGGGCCAGGTGAGCAGGTTCACGTAAATCAGGAATTCGGCAATGCTGCCCGTGGTGATGGTGCCCCGGATAACTTCCTGGCCGCCTACCCACACGGTGATGATGGTGCTGAGGCCCACCAGAAACAAGATCAGCGGGAAAAACAGGGAGTTCACAAAGTTTAGACTCAGGGACTTCTGCTTGTAATCCTCGGAGGCCACCGCGAACTGCCGGTGCGAGTCCTCCTCCCGCACAAACGACTTCAGCACCCGAATACCCGAAAAGGCCTCCTGCACGAACGTCGTCATGCTGGCCAAAGAGCGTTGGATTTCGTCGGACTTCTTTTCAATCAGGTTGTTGACGTAGAAAATACTCACGCTCAGGACTGGCAGCGGCAGCAGCGTGTACAGCGTCAGCTTCACGTTCACCATCAGCATGAGCGGCACGATGAGCACGAACAGCACCACCAGCTGCAGAAAGTACATGATGGCCGGCCCGATGTACATGCGCACCCGGCCCACGTCCTCGGAAATGCGCGACATAAGGTCGCCGGTGCTGTGGCGGCGGTAGAACGCCAGCGGCAGGCTCTGGTAGTGCTGGTAGATTTCGTTTTTCTGGTCGTTTTCAACGAGGCGGCTCATCACAATGAGCGTCTGGCGCATGAAGAACAGGAAGATGCCGCGCAGCAGCGCCATGAGCACAATCAGCAGGCCGTAGAGCAGCACGTGGCGCCCAAACAGCTCGTACACAAAGCGCTGGGCCGGCGTGCCGGCGTACAAGTGGTACAGGTCGATGCCTTCGCCCACGAGGTCGAAGGCGTAGCGCACAATCTGGGCCGGGAAAATGGCCAGCAGCGTACTCAGCGCCACGAACAGCACCCCACCCAGGAAATGCCACTTGTAGCGAAACAGGTATTGGTTGGTAGAAGCTAGCGCGCGCACGACGGAGTAAGGTAAAGACAGAAAACCGCCGCGAGGCGTAACGGTTTGATAAAGGCCGGCAACGACCGGGACCGGAAAATGGGTTACTTTTGCACCCGAATTGGGACAGGGCCCAAACCAGCGCCAAAAGGGCGGACCGAAGCCGGGGAAAGACGTTCGTTACCCCGCCGTTTTCCGTACTACTGCTTTGGATGGTGCAACGTTCCGGCCCCGCCACTCGCCCGTTGTGCGGGCGGCGTCCCAAAGATAGTACCCACCGCTCCCACCACCCCCACATTTCCCACCCACCCTTTTATTTCTTCCCACCCCATGGTAGAAGTACAAACCCTGACCGATACGTCGGTCTTCGGCCAGATTGCCGAGCATCAGCATGAGCAAGTCGTGTTCTGCCACGACCAGGAAACGGGCCTGCGCGCCATCATTGGCATCCACAACACGGTGCTGGGCCCGGCCCTGGGCGGCACGCGCATGTGGCACTATGCTTCTGACGCCGAAGCCCTGAACGACGTGCTGCGCCTCTCGCGCGGCATGACCTACAAGGCCGCCATTTCGGGCCTGAACCTGGGCGGCGGCAAGGCCGTCATCATCGGCGACGCCAAAACGATGAAGACCGAAGGCCTGCTGCGCAAGTTTGGCCGCTTCGTGAAAAACCTGAACGGTAAGTACATCACCGCCGAGGATGTGAACATGACCACCAAGGACATGGAGTACATCCGGATGGAAACCAAGCACGTAGCCGGCCTGCCCGAAAGCATGGGCGGCAGCGGCGACCCGTCGCCGGTGACGGCCTACGGTACCTACATGGGCATGAAGGCCGCCGCCAAGAAACTATACGGCTCCGACTCTCTGGCCGGCAAGCGCATTGCCGTGCAGGGCGTGGGCCACGTGGGCACCTACCTGCTCGAATACCTGCAGAAAGAAGGTGCCAAGCTGGTGCTGACCGACTACTACGAAGACCGCGCCCTGGAAGCCGCCGCCCGCTTCGGCGCCCGCGCCGTGAGCCTCGACGAAATCTACGACCAGGAAGTTGACATCTACTCGCCCTGCGCCCTGGGCGCCACCATCAACGACGACACGATTGACCGGCTGAAGTGCCGCATCGTGGCCGGCTGCGCCAACAATCAGCTGAAGGACGAGGAAGTACATGGCCCCGGCCTGGTAGAGCGCGGCATCCTGTACGCCCCCGACTTCTTGATCAACGCTGGCGGCCTGATCAACGTGTACTCTGAGGTGATTGGCGGCAGCCGCCAGTCGGCCCTCACCCAAACCGAAAAAATATACGACTACACCCTGCAGGTTTTCCAGAAAGCCGAGCAGGAACAGTCGCACCCCCAACACGCTGCCATCCGGCAGGCCGAGGAGCGCATTGCCGCCCTCGGTAAGGTCAAATCAACCTATTAAAAAAGGGACTTAGGGTCTTGGGGACTTGGGGTCTTGGTTTTTTGTTCAGGAGTTTGAATGAAGCCGAACGACAACCAAGTCCCCAAGTCCCCAAGACCCTAAGACCCCCAACAACCCATGCTCAACCGTCGCACGCTCCGCATTAAGGTCATGCAGGCCCTGTACGCCTATCATCAGGCCGAGGGCTCGGATATGCTTTTGGCCATTGACCGCTTTGCGGATGACTTCGCGCCTGATCTGACTTCGCCCGAGCCCCAGGACCGCCGCGTGCTGCAGGGCCAGCGCAAGCTGGCCGAGGTGCAGTTCCGGGAGTGGTACAAAACAGGCGAGGAGCCCGAAGCCACCGACGACAAGGAGGTGAACGAGGCGGTGAGCGAGGCCATCAAGTTTTACCAGAAAAGCAAAGCCAAGGACGCCACCTTCTACGGCGGCCAGCTGGTGCACGCGGCCGAGAGCATCCACGACCAGTACATTCACCTGCTGAACGTGCCCTCGGCGCTGCTCCAGGTGTTTGAAGAAGAGAAAAGCCGGGAGTCGCGGCGCTATACGGCGCCTAAGGAAGCCCGCTTGGATACCACGCGCCTGGAAGAAAACCCCGTTTTTCAGAAGCTGGCCGACAACAAGCAGCTGCAGGACCTCACCATCCGCCGCCGCATGGACTGGAGCGGGCAGGAAGAAATGGAAGCCCTGCGTGAAGCCTGGCGCAACGAAATTCGGGCCGATGCCGAGGTGCACAGCTACCTGGCTTCCCCGGCCGGTGACTACGCCGCCGACCAGGAAATGCTGAAGTACCTCTTCAAGGAATACGTGTTCAAAGGCACTGCCATGCCCACCTTCCTGGAAGAAGACGACCTGAACTGGGAGGAAAACCGGCCCATCGTGAAAAGCCTGGTGCTGAAAACGGTGAAGATGCTGGACGAAGCCGCCACCGACGAGCTGGAGCTTATGTCGCTTTCGGCTAATTGGCAGGACGACAAGGAGTTCGCCGAAAGCCTCTATAAGCAGACGCTGGACGACGACGCTAAGTACGAAAAGCTCATTGCCGAATCGGTGCAGAACTGGGACGTGGAGCGCGTGGCCCTCATCGACAAGATTATCCTGAAGATGGCCCTGTGCGAAATGCATTTGTTCCGGGCTATTCCGGTGAAGGTGACCATCAACGAGTACATCGAAATCAGCAAGCTCTACAGCACACCCAAGAGCAAGCAGTTCGTGAACGGTATCCTGGATAAGCTGGCGCAGGATCTGACGGCCAGTGGCGCCATCCGTAAATCGGGCCGCGGGCTGCTGGACAACCAATAGCGGAATAGGGGAGAGTATGGTTCGTTTTCTATATTCACCCCCGATACTTCATCCGGCAGGTACCCAAACGCCGAGTTTTGCGTAGTACCACCTGTTCTCTTTCCCACCTCTGTACTCATCTTCCGCAACTATGGGTAGCAAAACCACTACCGGTCTTCTCTGCTTCGCTGGCGGCGCCCTCACCGGGGCCGTGCTCGGCATCTTGTACGCCCCCGAAAAAGGCCGCGAAACGCGCAGCTGGCTGAGCTATCAGCTGGAAAAATACCGCGAAACCCTGGCCGACCTTACCGAAAGCCTCGTGACCAGCCGCACCGATGTAGCGCCTTCCTCGGCCAAATCGGAAGGCCAGCGCGTGATTCGGGATGCCAAGGACAAGGCCGAGCAGCTGCTCGGCGACGTTGATCAGCTCATCAACCAAATCAACTCCCGGCGCTCCACACTGTAACCTGGAAATGTGTGGAATGTGAAAAATGTGCTGGAATGTGCCAGAGGGTGAAATATCCTTCTGGTAGCACATTCTCCACATTTTTCACATTTCGCACATTTCGCACATTTTCATACCAAGATGCATATCATCACCCTTATTCCTGGCGACGGCATTGGGCCGGAAATCACCAAAGCGGTAACGGACATTTTTGCGGCGGCGCAGGTACCCGTGCAGTGGGAAGAGCAGAACGCTGGCCAGACGACCTTCGACCAGTCGGGCGAGCTGATTCCGCAGGCATTGCTGACTTCGCTGGAGAAAAACCGCGTGGCCCTGAAAGGCCCCATCACTACGCCGGTAGGTAAGGGTTTTCGCAGCATCAACGTGACGCTGCGCCAGAAGTACGACCTGTACCAGAACGTGCGTCCCTCCAAAACCACGGATGGCATCGTGACGCGCTACGAGGGCATCGACCTGGTGCTGTTCCGCGAAAACACCGAGGGCCTGTATTCCGGCCTGGAAGTGTACGACGAGCGGCTGGGTATCGCCGACTCGTTTAACCGCATCACCAAGGAAGGCTCCCGCAAAATCTGCCGCGCGGCCTTTGCCTACGCTGCCAAGCACGGTCGCAAGAAGGTGACGCTGGCCCACAAAGCCAACATCCTGAAAATGGCTGGCACGCTGATGCTCAACGCCGGCAAAGAAGCCGCCAACGAGTTTCCGCACATCATCTTCGAGGATAAGATCATCGACAACATGTGCATGCAGCTGGTAAACAAGCCCGAGCAGTTTGACGTGGTGGTGACGACCAACCTGTTTGGCGACATTCTCTCCGACCTGTGCGCCGGGCTGGTAGGCGGTCTGGGCGTGGTAGCTGGTGCCAACATCGGCGACGACATGGCCATTTTTGAAGCCGTCCACGGCTCGGCCCCCGACATTGCCGGCCAGGGCAAAGCCAACCCCACCGCTCTGTTGCGCTCGGCTCTGATGATGCTGCACCACATTGGTGAGCATGAGCACGCCGACAAGCTGGAAAAAGCCCTGGAAATCACGCTGAAAGACAAAGAAAAATGCACTGGCGACCTGGGTGGCAAAGCCTCCACCAGCGAGTTTGCCCAGGCCATTATCGACAACCTCGGTAAGTAAGCGGTAGCGTAGTAGTTTGCTGTTGTCAGTTGTTTGTTGTCGGTAGTCAGCGTGCCTGTTAGGCAGCCTGCCTGCCGATAACAAGCAACTGACAACTCGTTTCTGGGTATTTGGTCAGCTACCTGTTTACGAGCGTCTGACAACTGACCCTAGGTAACTCGTTTTCGGCCCGCAAGCCGTACATTTGATTTCAAACCTGTTGGGCCGCGCATACCCGGCTCACTTTCACTTTGCTTGTTTTATGAAACGTACGCTGTTTTCTGCGCTGTTGCTGTCGGCTGGCCTGTTTGTGGGCGCCTGCAACCGCGACAAAGCTTCTGCCGATGGCACGGAAGGCATGAACGCCGCCGCTACTGCTGCCGCCGATGTGGCTAACCCCACCGTGGACAACCCCAACGCAACGGAGGAATCGGAGACGCCGAACCCCAATGCGCCGGTCATGACCTTCACCGAAACGGAGTTCGACTTTGGCGACATCAAGCCTGGCGCAGTGGTAAACCATACTTTCTCGTTCACCAACACCGGCAAGTCGCCGCTGCTGATCAGCAACGCGCAAGCCAGCTGCGGCTGCACCACGCCCAACTGGACCAAAGACCCCATTCAGCCTGGCGGGAAAGGCACCATCGAGGTGCAATTCAACAGCCAGGGCAAGTCGGGCGTGCAGCACAAGGAAATTTCCATCCAGGCTAATACCCAGCCCAGCGTCAACAAAATTGCCATCAAAACCAACATCCTGCCCGACGGCACGGCTGGCCCGGTACGGCAGTAGCAGTTTTGTAATGTGCTAATTAGTGGGAATGTGCTGAGGTGCTAATGTGGGGAGTGTTTTGAGCTGTTTTTCAACACATTCCCTCATTAGCACCTCAGCCCATTTCCACCTAGTACCTTTCCAACCCATTAGCACTTCAGCACATTCAACCACATTAGCACATTATTTTCATGTTCCTGACGCTTCTGTTGCAGGCCGCCCCGGCCGGTGAAAACTACACCTCCCTGCTGTTTCCGGTCGTTATCGGCCTGATTGTGTACTTCTTCATGATCCGGCCGCAGCAGCGCCGGGCCAGCGACGCCAAGAAATTCCGGGAAAGCATTGCCAAAGGCACCAACGTGGTAACCATTGGCGGTCTGCATGGCAAAGTAATAGATGTGACGCCCGAAACCGTGGTGCTGGAAGTGGAGCGGGGCATCCGCCTGCGCTTCGACCGCTCGGCCGTGGCCCGGCAGGCTGGTACGCCCGCTGCGCCGGCCGCTGCTGCCACCACGGAGCCTGCTGCCTAACCTCATCAAGCTCCGCCGGATGTGTCGCTGCTGAACGCCCGAAATATCGCCCGTTGGTTTATCAGCCCGTTTTCCGGGCAGGAGCGCAGCTATTGGCGGGCCATAACGGCGTGTTTTCTGGCGGCATCTACGTTCTGGCTGCTCAACGCCCTCAATAAAGTTTACACTACGCGCATCACCTACCCGCTGGAGTGGCGCTACGACGCCCGGCGCTACGTGCCCGTGCAGCCCCTGCCCCGTGAGGTAGCCGTGAACGTGACCGGCCGCGGCTGGAAGCTGCTGCGCCGCTCCCTGATGCTGGACGTGCGCCCCGCCGAGATTCAGCTGGAGCGGCTGCCCGGCACGCGCTACGTGGCCGGCCTGCAGATGCGCCCGGCGCTGCTGGCCGCTATGGAAGGCCTGCAGCTGAACTACGTGCTGACGGACACCATCTTCGTAGAGTTCGACCGGCTGGTGACGCGCCGTTTGCCGCTCATGCTCAGCCCTTCGGCTGATGGGGCGGCCCTACCCTTCGTCGCCCGCTTCCAGCCCGACAGCATCACGTTCCGGGGGCCTTCGCAGGTAATTGCCCGCCTGGCCAGCCCGTACTTGGTGCATTTGCCGCAGGCCCCGGCGGGTAGCAGCAGCGGCAGCATCCGGGTGCCCATTGGCGGGCCTAACCTGGTGAACACGGACGTGCAGAACGTGAAAGTGCGCTTGCAGCCCCGGCCGCTGGTGAGCCAGGTTATTTCGGTGATGCCGGCTTTGCACAACTTCCCCGTGGGCCAGCCTTACACCATCCGGCCCGTGATGCTAAGGGTGGAAGTGCAAAGCTTTGCCGAAGACACGGCCCACCTCGACCTCAAACAGGTGCGCGCCCTGCTCGACTTCGGCCAGCTCCACGTGGCCGACTCTACTTTGCAGCCGCTGCTGATGCCTACCCAGCCACCCGTGCGCGGGGCCCGCCTGCTCACGCCGCTGGTGCGCGTGTCATTGTCGCGGTATTCTCCCCGCCATTAACCTACCTCGTATGCTACGTATCGGAATCACGGGCGGTATAGGCTCGGGCAAAAGCGTGGTGTGCCGCGTGTTCCAGGTGCTGGGCGTGCCGGTCTACGACTCAGATGCCCGCGCCAAGTGGGTAATGGCCCACGATACGGCCCTGCGCCAGGAGCTGATAGGAGCCTTCGGCGCGGCCGTATTTGGGGCTGATGGGCAGCTGGACCGGCCTTATCTGGCGCGCTTGGCCTTCAACGACCCCGCTCAGCTGGCCCGTCTCAATGCGCTGGTGCACCCGCACGTGGGCCGCGACTTTGCCGAGTGGTCTGCTGCACAGGCACAGCTAGGCAAGCCCTACATTCTGAAAGAAGCCGCGCTGCTCTACGAATCAGGCGCCGACAAGCAGCTCGACCGAATTATAACGGTATTCGCGCCCGAGCCGGTGCGCCATGCCCGGGTGCTGCTGCGCGACCCGCATCGCACCGCCGACGACATTGTGAGCATCATGGGCAAGCAGATCAGCGAGGAGGAAAAGCTGCAGCGCGCCGATTTTATCATCCACAACGACGACGAGCATCTGGTACTACCACAGGTGCTGAAGCTGCATGAGGTAATTCTGAACGCTGAATTAGGAGTATAGCCTTGCGGCAACCATGGTTCTGGTAAATATAGCTTGCCCCTAATTCATAATTCAACATTCAGCATTACCGAATGATGGGGCACCGCTCGAAGAGGCGGTTTTCGTCGAACAGCTTGCGGTAGGTGACGTGGGTTTTGTAGATGCGCGCGCCGATAGAGCGCGTCACGGCCAGCATGCGCGGGTTGAAGTCGCCAATCCAGTTCATTTCAATGTCGGTATAACCCGCATCGATAAATGCCTGCTGAGCATGTACCAACATCGCCGATTCCACGCCCTGCCCCTGCCAGGCCGGCACCACCCCGAAGATAACACCAAACATCTTTTTGGGCTGACGCCGCTGGTAACGCCACCGCTCCCACACAAACTTCAGCTTGCCCCATACGTCGAGCCGCGGGCCCACGTGCTTGAAAATCTGGTTTAGCTCGGGCAAGCTCACGAAAAACGCCACGGGCTCATCTCGGTGGTACGCAAACCACACGATGCGCTCATCCACTACGGGCTTCATCTGCCGAACGAGGGCGCGGGCTTTTTCTAGGGGCATAGCCACCACGCCGGAGTGGTTGGCCCAGGCCAGGTTGTACACGTGGTGAAAGTCGCGGCTCATCTTCTCCAGGTCGCGCAGGTTGGCGTGGGCAAAGCGGAACTCCGGCTTTTCCTGGGCGTAGCGCTCCGCCGCCTTATGGAAGCTGGCGTGCAGGGGCTCCGAAACAGGCCGGTAACAGGTATACTGCTTGAAGTACACCTGAAACCCGTAGCTCTCAAACAACTGCTGGTAGTACGGCGGGTGGTAGAACATACCGTAGTTGGGCTCGGTAAAGCCCGCCACCAGCAAGCCCCAGAACCGGTCACGCTCACCAAAGTTGATAGGCCCATCCATGGCCTGCATGCCGCGGGCGGCCAGCCAGCTTTGCGCGGCCCCGAGTAACTCGTTGGCCGCCGCCTGGTCGTTCACGCACTCGAAGAAGCCCATGCCGCCCGTAGGTAGTGTGGGGTCGGTGTGGGCGGTGGCAGGGTTGATGAAGGCGGCTACCCGCCCAATGGGCTGCCCGGCAGCGTTGGTGAGCACCCACCGGACAACCTCGCCCTGGGCCAGATTGGGGTTGCGAGCCGGGTCGAAAGTGGCTTCCAGGTCGTCGTCCATGGGCCGGATCCAGGCCGGATGGTCGCGGTAGATCTGCCCGGGGAAGTCCCGGAAAAGGCGCTTTTGCTCGGCGGAAACAACTTCAATTAACGGCATCGGAAACGGCACGCAAGTGTACGGAAGGGGCAAGTTACGGCGCGGGCACGTACTTGCGACTTAGTCCAGCGGTAATGGTTGCGCCGACTAGGGCCAGCACTCAGCCTGGCCTCACCTCTTTCCTGCGGGGTCGTTGCCAGCTGCGGCAGCGTCAATCTCTGTGTTGTGGCCCGCCGTCAGCAGCCAGCGGCCTTGGCGCTTCACCAGCACGAGTGTCAGCAGGTCCTCGTTGTCGCCCATCTTGTTGGTGCCCCGGTTCACACCATCCGGGGGATAAAAGGCGCCTACTTTGCAGCGCAGGTTCACCAGGGCCACATCGGCCGTTATGGCCCGCACCACCGGCGGGCCGGGCGTGAAGGTGACGCCTGAAAAAATCTGGTCGAAAATGGCCTGGTGGGCTCCCTGCACCTGCGGCCGGCCCCGCCACCACATGCCCACAATATTCACCCAGCTTACATCGGGCGTGGTGTAGGCCGCCATATCCTCGAAGCGGTGATTGGAAAAATTCGTCGTCATCTGCTGCACTACTTTCTGAATGGCAGCTTCATCGGCAGCAGACAACCGAGGGCTGGTGGGTGGGGCTTGGGCAAGCAGTTGATGGGCGGCAAGCAGGCTCATGAGGGCGAGCAGCAGGATTCTCTTAAGCATGATAGTGGGGTGTAGGTTCAAGGCAAACCTACACCCGCTGAGCGCCCAACTGGTAGTAAAAACCCGACATCCTGCGCCTGCTGCTGAGCCACCTGATACGAGGCTTCCGCCGCCAGCAGCCGTGGGGGCGTGACGCCGGCAAAGGCCTGGAAGTCACGCATCAGGTGGCGGTAGTCAAAGTAGCCCGTACGAATGGCCACGGTCAGCCAATCGAGCTTAGGCAGCTGCTCCTTAAGGCGAAACGCCCGGTCGAAGCGCACAATGCGCGCGTAAAGCTTCGGTGACATGCCTACTCGCTCCCGAAAGCTGCGCTCGTACTGCCGGGGACTCAGACAAGCCAGGGAAGCCTGCTCATCCACCGTGAGCGGCTGCCCCGTCACCAACTCCGGCAGTAGCCTGTCGATGGGCCTGACCGGCCGCCGCAGGGCCCGCAGGCGCCGTAGCAGGTAAGTTTCTACCACGTTCAGCATGAAGCCATAGTCAGTGGCTTCCGTGAGTCGGGCATCAATCTCCGTGACTTCCGGCCCAAGCAGCATCCGGCTGTCCACCGAGAAATCAAACAGTTCCTGCACCGGCACATCCAGCAGTCGGTGCAGTCCGCCCGGCCAGAAGGCCACACACACGACCAAGCTGGTTGGCCGGAAACCGCAAATCTACCCGCGACACTTGCGGCCCGGACACAATGCTCCGGGGGGAGCGAATCTCCTGTTGCTGGCCGTAGTGGAACGTGCGCATCTCTTCGCGCGGATAAAAATACAGGCAGTGCTGAGGTGCCGGCGGCATCGGTTTCACCGTTGGGCCATTGGCCACGTCGTAGTGCGCGTGCAGCAGCATATAATGCTGTACGAAGGGCTGAAGGGGCAGCGCCGGTTGCTGGAAGCGTAAAACCATAAAAGCCGAATGAACGAGCTTGAATATAGGTTTTTGCTTGGAAAGCAGCTGATTAGAACGATTTCCGGGCTTCCGGTTGGGTAATCCTCTGGGAAATATTTGATAAACGGGCCGCAGATAATACCAAAGAGGATAAGACGGAAAATCTGCAAAAAGTAAAAGCCCCTTAGCAAGGCTGCTAAGGGGCTTTTACTATGGTGGGAGATACTGGGTTCGAACCAGTGACCCTCTGCTTGTAAGGCATCGGGTAGTGTGCTATTAGGCTTTTCCGTGGTTTATCAAAAGTGCTTTTAAAGTGCTTTAAAGAGGTTTTCATCTATTGCTGCTTACTGGCGCTATCGGTTGTTTTACTATATTTGTTTAAACCAGCGTTTAAACCGCTGCTGGTTTAAACACGATGGCAAAGACTACGGAACACAAAGAAGGCCGGGCTACGGTGAAGGTAGTCTACTACACGTATAAAACCCTGGCGGATGGCTCGCACCCTTTCATGGTGCGCATCACGAAAAAACCGTAAGCTGAAGTATCTGGCTACTGGTTTAAGCTTGCATCCGAAGTATTGGAACGAGGCGAAGCGAGAGGTACGCAAAAACTACCCTGAACCTGAGCGGGAAGAGCTGTTGACCAAGCTCCAGGAGTGGCAAACTAAATACGAGAAAGCGGCGAAGAGTTTGGCTGCCGATGATGAACAGCATGATGCTCCGGCGGTTGCTGCCAAGGCTATTGAAGGAAGGAAGGCCACCCGCCGCATTAAGCTGCTAGCTTACTGTACAGAGCTGAGCGATGCCATGAAGGCTGGCGGGCAAGTGGGCAATGCAACTATATACAGGGACTTAAGAAACCAGCTTGCAAAGTTCCTAGGCGAAGCTTACCCTGAGGCAGGGGGAGATGTTGCCTTCGATAAGGTGTCGGTTTCTTTCTGCAACAAATGGGAGGCGGCGTTGCGCGCAACTGGGGTGGAAGAAATTACCCTCTCGCAACGGTTTCGTACGTTACGGGCCGTTTTGAACAAGGCCATAGCGGCCGGTGTAGCGAAAACTGAGCACTACCCGTTCGCTCGCACGGTTGCTGAAAAGCACAAGTTTCAAGTAGGTAAGTTCAATGTCAGCACGGCAAAACGCGCCGTTTCCCGCGACGAGCTACGCATCTTAGAAGCCCTACAGCCGACCAACGAGCGGCAGCAACTAGCTAAGGATGTTTTTCTATTCTCCTTCTATGGAGGAGGTATCAACTTTGTCGACTTAGCGCAACTGCGATGGCGCGATTTAAGTGGAACCTCTGCTGGTACCGGCTATCCTGAACGCTTGCACTACGTCCGCCAGAAGACAGGGGGTAAATTCTCTTTGCGGTTACTAGCTCCGGCGGCTGCCATCGTAGCCGCTTACAGGCCCTTCACCTATGCTACGCCGGCTAGCTACGTGTTTCCTGTGCTAGATCCTTATAAACATATTAGCCCAACACAGATCAAGAACAGGCTACATAAGGTATTAGGTCAGGTTAACAAGGACCTGAAGGAATTAGGAGAGTTGGCGGGTATTGCAACGCCACTTACTACCTACGTAGCCCGTCATTCATTTGCGACTAGTTTAAAACAGAGCGGCGTGGCTACCGGAGTTATAAGTGAGGCTATGGGGCATAAGTCAGAAGCAGTAACAGCTATCTACTTGGGCTCATTTGCATCCGAAACTATTGATGCTGCATATGAGCAATTGCTCTAATTCCTAAAAAGCTACCTATTCACCTGTAAGCGGATAATATCGATGTCACCACCATCGATGCGTGAGGATAAGAAGAGCTTGTATCCATGAGGGAGAATCCTGGAGTTGCCGTGAAAGTAAGTAGAGCGCTAAAACTTGCGCGGAACAGGGCTATAATGGATGTGCTCCAGATAAAGCCGGGACCTTTTGAGCCCGGATGCCCCCAGGGAGAAGAGTTTGAGAAATATGTGCAAGCCAAATACAAAGAACACTTCAGCCAACAGGCATTCGACAAGCCTGAGAACGAAGGGCGCAGAGATGCCTTTTTGGAAGCAGTAGCGCTACAGGAGAAGCATCGTGGGGCATTTATCATATACCACCCACATCATGCTGCGACTTGGCAAGAGAAAATAGAAACCACTCCCCTGTACCGTATAGGTGAGAGGGTGGATAAGTCTATTTACCTGTTCACTTACGAGATGGAAAATCATTTCGGGGCAGTGTCTTTCAATACCCAGGATGTGCGCTATTTGGCGGGAATACTGCAGGAGCGGATATATGAGCTGAAGAAAGGCGAATCCTCAGACGAGGTAGAGGAAAAAATCAGCAGACTCAACGCAGGCATAGTCGAGCTTCGCGAGAGAGAACAACGCCTTAACGAGGCCCCGACAGACCATTCGAACACCTTGATAAGTCAAAAAGGCCAGGATACTGATAATCTCCGTGGATTGTCACTCAGACAAGTAGCGCTGCTATATATCTACCAGGAGAGGCCTAAGCTAGAAAGTTTAGTTACTGCACGACGTCTAGCGGAGCAAGCTGGCTTGAAAAGCGGCGCCCTTGTATTGAAGCATTACAGTAGACTTAAGACTATATCCGAAAGAATTCGTGTAGACGGACGCCAGACTAAACACCTGATAAATGATATCGAAACAGTTATTCCCTATCTCTCAGGTAATCAAAAAAAAGCTGCTGAGAATGAGGTATTTATTCTTCGTGGAAAAAAAGTGAACCTAGGTTAACCTACACTCACCGTATAGCGCAGCACCACCTTTGCTACCGTCAACTACAAACGACGATAGCCATGCATAATCCCTTTGAAACCATCAATGCCCGGTTAAACAACCTAGAGGCGTTGACCCTGGAAGCCCTGCAACATCTGCGCAGTGCTCATCCCACCGCTGCGGAAGTAGGCGGCATTGCCTTAGCCCAGGAAGTTACGCGACTAAGCAAGCCGCGCATTTATGCGCTGGTTTCCGCACGCGCTATTCCACACAGCAAACGAGGCAATAAACTGTACTTCAATCGGGCCGAGTTAGTCGCCTGGTTAGAAGAAGGTCGGCGCGCCATGGCCAGGTAGTACCACCAGCGGATAGCAATTGCTGCCTTCTGATCATTTCAAGGGAGCATCCCGCAAGCCGACTATTTAGCTCCCTTCGGTAGTGCTGGTCAGCCTAGGTATGGGCGAAACCAGCGGCTGTCCCACTTGAATACCCTGTGTCCTCGTGCAAACAGGCACGAGGGGCGCTTCAGAGCCTTCGTACGCTCTAAACCCATTTTTTCTTACTGGTCATCACATCCTCCCCTATCGGGAGCGCGCCTTCGTGTGCCTATACGGTTCAACCAGATGTGCGCTCTACTTAGTCGAATTGGGGGAATTTCCTTCTTCTGTATGATTGATGAAGTCTACCTATACTTTACCTTTTCCCCGGGTTCCACATGTGTTGACCAGTGGGTGCATGAACGCCCAGCTTTTCAGGAAGCTCTCATTAGGCGAACGGAGATGGGGGAGTCGCAATACCGGTACCGGGGCCTACAAATTGATTTATGGTGGCAGCAGGGCCGGGGCCGGGTAAAAGGCTCCTTGCATAGTTTTGCGCAAGGGCACAATTGCGGTCTTTTTACCTTCACGGAGGTGAAGGCCGCCTGTGAGCAGCTAGCAAATGATCTAGCGCTGCCAGCGGAGAGTTTGCAGGTGTACAAAATAGAAATAGGCGTCAACTTAAGAGTTCCAAGTTCTCCGGGACCGTTTCTGGAAAGCCTTCTTACGCACAAACACAAACGCTTCTGGCCTAAAGAACCACCCGACGATGCTCCCGGCCCGTTGCTCTTCTATGCGAAACATGCGGATTATAAAATCAAGCTATATGATAAAGCAGCCTATCATCGGAAAGTCATCCCCATTCTCAAGAATAGTGAGCTGCTGCGCTTTGAAGTGCGGTTTCATCGGATCAGAGCCCTGCTGCGGCCGCTGAAGCTAGCTCTGCTAACCCTGGCAGACCTAGCTGATCCCGAAGTACTCCTGCATTTCTGCAACATTCTCGCCTCTCATTGGAAGCTTTGCAAACGCCGGGAACCGAAGGACTTTACGGGCTTAACTTCCCGGCAATGTGACCTGCTTGTTGCTGGGGATGATTTAGACCTGACTGACTACCTCCGAAAGAGTAAATCAGTAGGTTGGAATGCCAAGAGGCTTTGTGAGCTAAAAAAGTTGCAAACAGGCTCGCAAAGCCGGCGGCCACCGCATCCTTTTGAAGCTGTATTTCAGCAGACCTTGTTATTGATACAGGAAATAGATGTGATGCCGTGTTAGCTCAAAAGTGGGTATGTTTTCCACTCATGTAATGAGATGGAAGCAGGGCTATAGGATACATGGTACACCCTAGTATGTAAGATATCACACACAGAACCCTTACCAGGCGAAGCCTTGATGAAAGAACAGGGAAATGCAGTGTGCTATAGTAGACTGAAGTATGGGCTGGGCGGCGCTCTAAGCTTATGTCTAAACGAAAGGTAGTGTGCTATCACACATAGCAGGCTTAGATTAATCTAACAGACATCTGCGCAAAACAGAATATAGTCCGGCCAATAGCTTTCTTATAGGCGTCTATATGTCGACCGGCTTTAAGCCGGTCCAGAACGTATCGACGGGCTTAAAACCGGTCCAGGACATATCAACCGGTTTTAAGCCCGTCCAGAATTTCTCGACCGGAAAAATTCCCTTCGACGTTTTCTCAAGCGGAAATTTTCCGGTCGAGAATTAAGCTAACATCCTGCTCAACTACATTCAAATACAAAAGGGCGGCTAAGTATACCTAACCGCCCTTGTTGAGCAAAGCATCTAATTCTGCCCCTAAGAAGTATTGGGCCTACTCCGCTTCCAATTCCTCCGCTATGGAGCTGAACTGGGATAGCGCGGCCTGCAGGTTTTCCAGGATTTCCTGGGCCAGCACATCGGGGGCGGGGAGGGAGGCGCTGTCTTCCAGGGTTTCGTCTTTGAGCCAGAAGATGTCCAGGTTCACCTTGTCGCGGGCCAGCAGCTCGTCGTAGGTGAAGGACTTGAACCGTTCGGTTTCGACCCGCTTGCTGATTTCGCCGGGCTGGCCGTAGCACTGCACGAAGTCGTCGAGGTGCTGACGGCTGAGGGGGTTGGTTTTGAGGGTGAAGTGCTGGTTGGTGCGCAGGTCGTACACCCAGAGCTTGCTGGTCCGGGCGGTTTCGCCGCCGGTTTTCTTGGTAAAGAACAGCACGTTGGCCTTCACGCCCTGGGCGTAAAAGATACCAGTGGGCAGGCGCAGCAGGGTGTGCACGTCGCAGTCCTTAAGCAGCTTGCGGCGGATGGTTTCGCCGGCCCCGCCCTCGAACAGCACGTTGTCGGGCAGCACCACGGCCCCGGTGCCGTTCACTTTGAGGATGGTGTAGATGTGCTGGAGGAAGTTGAGCTGCTTGTTGGAGGTGGTGGCCACGAAGTCGGTGCGCTCGTAGCTGAGGGCGTCCCGGGAGGTCTGGCCTTCCTCGCTCATCACCGTGATACTGCTCTTCTTGCCGAAGGGCGGGTTGGCCAGAATAATGTCGAACCGCTCGCCGGAGTCTGAGGCCAGAGAGTCCTGGTTGCGGACGGGGCTTTCGAGGCCGCCCACGCCGTGCAGGTACAGGTTCATGGCCGCCAGGCGCACTACGGAGTCCACGATGTCGAAGCCGTAGAAGGTGTCGTGGCGCAGGGCGCGCTTCTGGTCCCGGTCCATTTCACTCTCGTAGTGGTGCACGAGGTAGTCGCGGGCCACGAGCAGGAAGCCGGCGGTGCCGCAGGCGGGGTCGCAGATGGTTTGGCCGGGGCGGGGGGCTACCACATCCACCATGGCCTGAATGAGGGGGCGGGGGGTGAAGTACTGGCCCGCGCCGCCCTTTACGTCTTCGGCGTTTTTCTGGAGCAGGCCCTCGTAAATCTCGCCCTTCACGTCGAACGACATGCCCGACCAGTTTTCCTTGTCGATGAGGGCAATGAGGTGGCGCAGGCGGGCCGGGTTCTGAATCTTGTTCTGGGCCTTCTTGAAGATGACGCCCAGCATACCCTTCTCTTTGCCCAGGTCGGTGAGCAGGTGGCGGTACTGCACCTCCAGGGCGTCGCCTTCGAGGTTACGAAGGGAGGCCCAGTCCTTATCGGCCGGCACCGTAGGAGCGTTGGGGGAGCCGGCCTGCTCGTCGGCCATCTTGAGGAAAAGCAGGAAGGTGATTTGCTCGACGTAGTCGCCGTAGCCCACGCCGTCGTCGCGCAGCACGGTGGCGTAGTTCCAGACGCGCTGGACGAGTTGGGAAGCCTGGATGTTCATGAGATTATTTCTGATTGTTGAACATTGTTGAACATTGTTGAACATTGTTGAACATTGTTGAACATGAAAATTAGCTTTGACAGCTTGTTTAAGGGGATTATGTCAAGGGTTATTGACTAGTTATTTTTTTTTAGCCACCAGGGAATAGCGCCGGTTTCGATTTCCACCGCTGGGTTCAACGAGGTTGTCACGCGTCATTAGTAATAGTTGTCGGCGGAGCAAATGTGGCGCTAACTCCTCCCCTAAACGCTGGTGAATTTCTGCCAGCGAGCTGTTGGGATACGCACGCAGGTCTTCTTCCAGCAGCGCCCGGAGCCGGTGCGGCTCAATGGTTTTCAGGGTCGGTTTCACTTGGAGGTTGGCGGCGGCAAATACTTCCGGGTTGAGCACATAGTCGGTGCCCTTCTTCACGCCCTGCGTCTGCACAATTCCCCACTCCACCAACCGGCCCAACCAGGTGCGGGTGCGCTCTTCCTGGCGCAGCTGCAGGGCCTGGGTTAGCTCTGTCGCGCTCAGGCGTCGGCGCTGGGCTATCAGGCCAAGCACAATGATTTCTTTCTGCTGGAATGCGTAGTGGCCTGCCAGGTAGTCGAGCAGGCGCAGGGTGTCGGCGTCGGGCAGTTGTGATTTGACAGTAACGCGCAGCGAGGTGCCACTGTCATCAAGAACAGGAAGGGGCTTGGCTTCGCGGCTGAGCTGCTCGTAAATCAGGTCATAGCCGGAGCCTTCTCCTTCCATCAGGCCCGTGGCCTGGAACGTGGCCGTGAGGTGCGGATTGCGCCGCATCCGCTCGTGCAGAATGGTAGTGGGCGTCACCCCCAGCGGCAGCCCACCCGGGCTGGTAATTTCCAGCCGGTTGGGGTACACGCCCACAAATACATCAGTGGCGGTGGTGTAGAGGCGGTGGGCAAAGGCGTTGGCCAGCAGCTCGCGCAGTACCGCCTCGGGGTAGTGGCGCACCTGCCGGCGTGTGGCCCCGGCGGGTATTTCGTGGTAATAGCGTAGCTCTACGGCCTGGGCCAGCAGCTCATCGAGGAGCTGGGCGGGGTTGAGGCGGTGGTCGAGCCAGGTTTCCTTGCGCACCTTCTGCTCCTGCTCGTCATACACCACATACTGCACCATAAGGCCGTAGCTGAGGCGGGCGCGCTGCGCAGGGGTGCCCAGCCACAGCACCCCCAGGTGCGTGACCTGGCCGGCGGGCGTTACCAGGTGGTAGTACTCCAGCAGCTCGGCGTCGGATTTGGCTAGCACAAACGGACTGGCTTTGGCAGCTGTGCGCACCCGCTCCACGAAGAACCGCGTTTCCCGCGCCGATAAATCGGCCAGCCGCACGTCGGGAATCACTCGGATTTCCCATTGTAGCCCCGTTTTTTCGTACACGAGCCGGTGTAGGTCTTCGCCGGTTACGGGCTGGCATTGGTCGCTGAGGCGGGCGTAGGTGCGGCCATCGGAGGTGGTAGCTACCACGTGCAAAGAGGGCTGCACAGGCAGGCGCAGGTACTGCCCGCCGTTCGGCGCGGTCAGCAGCTCGGGGGCACCGAGGCTGACGTTTACGGCCCGGCTACTGAGCTTTTTCACTAGCTCATTTACCTCGCGCTGGCTTAGCTGCTGCCCGCGGGGCGGCTCCTCTTCCTTGTCTTCGATGCCCAGGAGCAGGCTTCCACCCTGGGCGTTGGCCAGGCACACGCAGGTTTTGGCGAGGTCGTTCAAATCGGGACTGGCCCCAAATGCCTTGCGGTAGCTTTTCTTCTCGTACACGTGTGTCTCGTCCATCGCAGCGGCCCGTTTACAAGTCTAAGGTCGTTTGTTCCGACTCCCTGGCCTTGCGCCCGCGCTTGGCTTTGGCGGCGGGCTGGGCGGCTGGCGTATCTTGCAGGCGGGCCAGCAACGCGGCGGCGGGCTCATCGGCGGCATGCTGGGGCACGAGCCGGCCGGTAAAGGCGCGGTGCAGAATGCTCTGGCGCAGCCGCTCGGCGCGGATTAGCTCGGCTTTTAGCGTGAGTTCTAGTTTATCGAGGACTGAGAGGCGACTTTCTACTTCTTGAATTATTTGCGCTTGTTCCTCCATGGAGGGAAGTGGGACAGCATATTCTTGAAGCTGACCCACTTCGATACTTTCGACTGTTGTACCACCTTTCATGCACGAAGTCCTGATGTCATTATTCAGGCACTGTACAACATATAGTAAGTAGTCGGTTAGTTCAGGAACAAAGGGGGTTAAAGCTTTAATATCCTGGTTTACAGTACCAGCAGTTTCAAGTATAGCAACAGGTAGAATCCGTCGTAAAATGCCGCTGCGCACCACAAACAATAATGAAGGAGCATCAATAAGCTTAGCGGTAGAACCTTCTATTGCTTCTTCTGTGATTTTGTCCTCAGAATCATTTAAACGCCAAGACTTCATATCCTTGGGTGATACCCAAAGTACATCACCATTTGTCCAGAATGATGGATTGCTTTTACTTGGAGTGCCACCACCTTTCCAAGATCCAAGTTGGCTGAACGTCGCCCGCACCCACCCCTGCGGCAACTCCGGCAGCTCCGAAGTATCAGGGGCGGCGGGCTCCTCGTATTTCTTTTTCCAGGTGTCGCCGAGCGGGAGCTGACCGCCGCGCTTGGCGAGCTGGGCGGCTTCCCACTGCGCCCGGCGCTCCGCGCGGATGCGCTGCAACAGGGCCGCACCTGATTCGGCGGGCTCGGAGTGGGCGGCGCGCCAGGCGCGGGTCAGCTCCCCCGTCACGGCCGCGTGCAGCACCGATTGGCGGTAGCGTTTCAGTTGGGCCTGGGTCTGGCGCAGGGTAGCCACGCCCGCATCCAAGCGGCTGAACAGCTCCTCCAGCTTTGCCACGATACGGCGCTGCTCGGGGAGGGGAGCCAGGGGAATGGATATTTTTTGAATTCTAAATAGTGCCAGCTTAGGCTGAGTAGTCGAAGCGGTGCTATCCTTAACTTGGTTTTGCCCTAGAGAGCTTTGGAAAAAGTAATGAACATAACTTGGCTCAGCACCTACTAGATTAGAAATTTTAGCTGCATTCTCAGTCAGATTTGCTCCATTTAGCTGAGGCGGAATTATACCTGTAAACCCGATACTGCCAGCAATTGATATATAAACGTCGTCTGCTGTAATAGTATATCTGCTGATCAGAGCCGCTGTTGATGGAGAGATATACTTTAAATCGGATTGATTAATTGAACCGTTATCAAAGTCCTTTACTCTTAGATAAGGGTGTGACGTTTTTTCAGAAACGTAGTCATGTCCAGCAGGGAGTCTTTTACCTCCTAAGACATCAGCTATTTTGCCAATTTCAACTTCAATCCAGCCTTTCGGCAATTCCTGATTTTCCTGCATTCTATTGATTCAGCCGATTACGCGGCGAGTACTTCGTTTAATTCTTTCACCACAGGGAGCAGCTCGTCGCCGAACAGGGCGCGGGCACGGCCGAAGCCGCCGTGGTCCTCGAAGGGGGCGTAGCCGAAATCCTCGGCTTCCACGGTGAGGGAGGTGGCAATGTGGTCCTTCATCATATCGAGCCACTGGCGCTGGGGCTCCGTGAACAGGCGGCCCGCCAGCTGCTGCTGGTGCAGCCACTGCTGGTAGCGCTGCTCCACGGTCAGGGCAAAGGGCTCCAGCACATCGGTGCGCTCCAGGGCAAACTGCACCAGGTTGATGAGGTTGGTAAGCAGGTTTTTGCTGCCGGTGCTGCTGGCACTGCTGCGCACCCGGGCCTTGTCGAGCCGCTCGTAGGCGTCCCAGAGGTGGGCGGGCGTCAGGTCGGGGCTTTCCAGCTTCAGGGCCTCGGCCAGGTCCCGGATTTGGCGATACGTCAGCTCGCGGCGGCGCCAGGGTTGGTTGTGCAGCACCTGCAAGGCCAGGATTTCGGCATTGTGCGCCTCAATAAAGGCGCGGAACTTGTCGACCTGCTGCTGGGCCAGCTTCGCGGCGGCTTGCTCGGGCGAGAACCGCTCCCCAAACTCCGACACCAGCACTTCGTCGGGGCTGAGGTGGTCGATGACGAGGTCTTTCTGGGCGTGGAGCTTTTCCAGGATGCTGCGCAGCTCGGGGCTGTCGAAGGGCGCAACGGCGGCCGTGGTGAGCTGCTCTTCGGCCTTACGGAAGTACTCGGGGGCGGGCTCCACCGGAATTTCCTCGCCTTCGGGCCCCAGGGTGAAGGTGGGCTCCCCGGCCGCGGCGGCCAGCTGGGTGGCTACCTCCTCCACCTTCACCGGGTCCACAGCATCGTAGAGGCGGCCGGCCAGCTCCTGCACGGTGGCGCCGTGGGCCTGCTGGCTGACCAGGGCCTGCTCGGCGGGCTTGAGCTGCTGGTGCAGGCGGGCCAGGCGCTTGGCCAGGCTGGCTAGGTGCTCGGGCTCGGTGTTGCCCAACGACACGGCCTTGAGCAGGTCCTTAAAGCTGAGGCCCTTGATCCGCTCGGTGGTGGCGGCATCCTTTTTCTCGGAATGCGTCACGCCCACGGCATCTACCAGTACGAAGTGGGTTTTGGCCGGGGCGTCCTCCGTCACGTTTTGCAGGTCCGTGGTGCTGATGATGCGGGTGCCGCGGCCCTTCATCTGGTCGAAGTACACGCGGCTGCGCACGTCGCGCATAAACAGCAGGCACTCCAGGGGCCGGATATCGGTGCCGGTCGAAATCATGTCGACCGTGACGGCCACGCGGGGTTCGAAAGAGTTGCGGAAGCGCTTGATGAGGTCGTCGGCCTTCTCGCCGGTGGTGCCGTAGGTTATCTTCTTGCAGAAGTCGTTGCCCTTGCCAAATTCCTCGCGCACGATGTCCACGATACGGTCGGCGTGGTCGTCGCTCTTGGCAAAAATCAAGGTTTTGGGCACGATGCTCCGGCCCGGGAACAGGCGGGTAAACAGCACGTCGCGAAACTCGCGGATGACGGTCCTGATCTGGTTCGGGTTCGTCACGGAGCGGTCGAGCTGGGTGGCGGCGTAGGGCAGGTCGTCGTCGAGGGCTTCCCAGCGCTTCTTGCGTGTGAGGCGCTCCACGTGCTGCACCGGCAGGCCCTTTTCCACTGTGGCCCCCTGCTGCGACACTACGGTGCTGAGCAGGTAGATATCCGAACCTACGTTCACGCCATCTACCACGGCCCGCTCGTGGCTGTATTCCATCACCAAGTTGCGGTTGAAAAAGCCGAAGGTCTGCTTGGCCGGCGTGGCCGTGAGGCCGATGAGGTGGGCGTCGAAGTACTCCAGCACCTGCTGCCAGACGTTGTAGATGGAGCGGTGGCACTCGTCAATCACCACGAAGTCGTAGGTCTCGGGCGGAATGGCCGGGTTATACGCCACTTCCTTGGGCCGCACCATGGCCAGGGCCGCAGCCGACTCGAAACTCGACTCTTCCTCGTTGCCGGCCTCAAACTCGGCCTCGCCCCGCAGCATGGAGTACAGGCGCTGAATGGTTGTGATGGTGACCTTACTGACCGAGTCGAGGCGGTTGGAGGTCAGGTTCTGGACGTTGTAGAGGTCGGTAAACTTGCGGCCATCGTCGGGCGTCACGTACTGCTGAAACTCGGTGAGCGTCTGCCGGCCCAGGTTGCCGCGGTCCACCAGAAACAGGATGCGCTTGGCCCCGGCAAACTTGATGAGGCGGTAAATGAACGACACGGCCGTAAACGTCTTGCCCGAGCCGGTGGCCATTTGAATCAGGGCCCGGGGCCGGTCGTGCTTAAACGACTCTTCCAGGTTGCGGATGGCTTCCACCTGGCAGTCGCGCAGGCCGGTGGTAGCCAGTACCGGCAGGCCCTGGAGGCGGTGGCGCAGAGTTGTATCGCCGTCGGCCAGCCAGGCGCGCAGGGTTTCGGGCCGGTGGAAGCTGAACACGTTGCGTGAGCGGGGCAAAGGGTCGCGCCAATCGCAGAAGCGCACCTCGTCGCCGTTGGCCTCGTAGCCGAAGGGCAGCTGGTCGGCGGCCCGCTGCACAAACTTGGTCGTGCTAGTCAGGTAGCGCACCGTCTGCTCGGCTACGGCCGTGAGGGAAGTGCCCTCGGGCTTTGCCTCGATAATGCCCACCAGCTTGCGGTCCACGAACAGAGCATAGTCGGCCGGGCCAGTGCTGGTCTGGAACTCCCGAATGGCGACGCCAGGGCCAGCGCTGAAGTTCTGCTTACCGCTGTCAAAGATGTGCCAGCCAGCAGCCTGGAGCTGGTCGTCAATAATCTGGCGGGCGCGTTGTTCGGGGGTAAGCATAGAGGCGTAGTAGGATAGGAGTGAATAGAAAAGAGCAATAGCTAAAGCACCCGGCAGAGTACTATCCGTACTTAGCAAATCTACCGAAGCTCCAGCGTTTTTCCTTCCTGTTGAGTAAACTATGGAAGGGCGTTTGCGAAAGTTGTTGCCCGTAGCTAAAGTGTTTAAAAAGCAACTTGTAAAAAACGCTGAAACCGCCCCCCTACTTAGTATTCCATAGCAATACTGCAGCCCAAAGAGCCATAGCTTAGAAGGATGCTTAGCAATAACATATTGCTATCGACCTACTATACTGTGTAATCGGCTAGAGTGCAGGTGGTTGCTTATGGATTCGGGGTTTTGTCTCCTAGCATGTGCTTGCTTTGCAGGTCGTTAAATAGGTGCTAACCAAAAATCCTGGTTAGCCTCAGGCGTCAAGTGATAGTTCAACTTGCTCGAGTACTTCCGAGAAGAGTAGCTGGTAGTATAAGCTCAACAATCGGCCCCTAACCTCTTGCACCACTAGGTATTGGCTACAACTTATAGCTGACTGTCCGAGGTCAAAATCAGTAAACATTCTCATTCTACTTGCACCAAAAAGCGAAGCCCCGTCAGAAGCTATCCGAAGGGGCTACAGGATGAAAACGATTCGTATCCGTTAGGCTCAAGAACGACGCTTGCGCAAGTTGTTCAGGCCATAGGCTACGCCCCCGGCCAGCAGCAACGATGCACCGCCATCAATAGGCACAGCTGTGGGCTCCGGATCAGGCTCAGGACCACCGTCTCCAGGGTCGCCCTGCGCGAAAAGCGGCGAAGAAAAACTAACAGCTAGTAGCAGGAAGGTACTGGCCAAGAAAGCGCGGAGGATAAAGTAGGGTGAGTTCATAAAAACGAAATGAGGAAGAAGCAGATCAAACGGCAGAAAGATTGGCCCAGCTTATTTTAAGCTGGGCCAATCGTTAAACTGAACCTAACGGTTGAGCACGATTTTGTGGGAAACCACTTGGTTCCCGGAAGTAATCCGCACCACATATACACCTATGGCAAGCTGTGAGCCATCAATTGAAATATGCTGCTGTACCCCGGTAGACGACACTGAGCGCGCAAGTACTCGCTGACCGAGGGCATTGAGTAACTCTAGATGCACGCGGCCCTGATACTGGTTGAGCTCTACCGTGAAGTGGCCAGTAGTAGGGTTCGGATAGATGTGTACCTGCTGAACCTTAGCTCCTGCTTTGGTAGGCGTAGGTACTAAAGCAGGATTGAAGTGCAGGAAGAAGCGACCCTCCGCCTCTGTTGAGGACGTGAAGGAGTAAGCGGGAGTATTGCGCAAATCCTGCCACACGTTCAGTTTGCGGTCCTCGAGCAACACTTGCGTGGTGCTGGCAAAGTTTACAATCCGGGCAGCGTCTAGTGTATGGACAGTAGCCGCCGTAGTCCGCACGCCTAATGGTACTACCAAGGACTGCTGCAACGGCCCCTGGCCATTAATGGACAAGAGCTTCTGCGCTGCTACGCTGTATAGGTTGGGGCTGCCATCCGTGTTCAGAACCTTATAGGCATCGAAGGCGGCATCAACCTCAGGCGTGGCTCCCTGCTCAAAGTACAGATACGTTGCATCCGTGCGCTGCTGCCCGTCGCGCAGGCTCAGCTCTAGCAAGGGTCGGCTTTCGCCTCCGCGGTGCAGGCCTGGGTTTTGGTAAGACGTCAGACGGCAGGCATCCATGAAGTTGAAAGTAACCGGCTGGGTGCCCTGCATGCGAACCAGGAAGCCCTGCATAGCAGGGATAATGTTGGCTCCCTTCGGCCCGACACCGTTTACGTAGCTCACATACGAACCGGCATATGCGGTGCTCGAACGGAAAGTGTAGATGGCATTGTACATACCAGTGGGAACCGGTACTAAATCCCAATCGATAGGTGCCGGGTAAGGGTTACCCAGCAGGTGCCAGCCCGAGTTGGCCAGTCCCCCATTGGTGAGAGTGTTAACAGGCACGGTTCCCGTGGTCAAGGTACCTTCCAGCGCGACTTTCTCCTGGGCGCTGATATTGACTGAATACCCTTTTCCTGATATTAAAGCATCGGTCAGAGCTGCCGGCGACTTCCAGCCCACAGTGAAGTCGGGGTATTTGGTCGTAATGCGCGTCTCGTCAAAGCCAAGCACCGTTGGGAAAATGGAGGCGGGCATATACGGGCGCGGCAGCTTGTTGTAGTCTGGATTCACCTTTGGCGTAAAGCCAGCTGTGGCCAGGTCGGATACCGTCGTACTCACTACCGGAGAAGAAAGGTGACGGTAGCCCACACCTGGGTTGGAGGGGCTTATATAGCGCTGCATGGCTGCTTTGCCTACTACCATGCCGCCAGCGTTGACCACCATAGCGGTGGTCTTGGCATCGGAGAGTAGCGTAAAGGGCTGGCTGTTGGTCACAATATTACCGCGTAGCGTGAGCAGGCGAGCTACCGTGGTAGCTCCCGTCAACTCGGCTCCAGCAGTTTCTACCGTCAGGTTCGAGAAAGGCGTAGTGGCGCTACCCCCGACTTTCTGGCGAGTCGAGCCTGTCAGACGCACTTCGGCTTTTTCCGTGCTGCTGAACGTACCATTGTTGATGAAGTCGCCTTTCAGTTCCAGCACCCCGTTATCCAGCACGGTGAGCTTGGCATTTTGGGCCAGCGTAACCTGCTTCACTGCCTGTAGCGAGCTGATGGCGGGCGAGTAGGGCGTACCAGCCGGAATTAGGACCGTGGTTGCAACCGTGGGTATCTGGTTGTTGCTCCAGTTGGAGGCGGTGGCCCAAGCCGTCGACGTCTGTCCCGTCCACGTTAGGCTAGCAGCTGTCACAGTTACGGAAACGGAGCTGCTAGCCGTACAGCTGCTGTTGGTGGCCGTGACAGTGTATTGCTGGATTCCTGTGGCTGTGGGTACTGCCGAAACGGAACTACCGCTGGTTTGCAACAGGCCCTGACCACTCCAGGTGTAGGTAGTCCCGCTTACTGGGCTAGCTACACTCAGCGTAGTGCTGCTGCCTAGCATCAGGGAAGTAGGAGAGGCCTGAGCAGTCACAGCCAGTGCCGGGTTTACCGTTACCGTCACCGTAGCGGTGCTGGTGCAGCCGCTGGCATTCCTACCGGTAACTATATAAGTTGTCGTGGCAGTGGGTGACGCCGTTACGGTAGCACCGCTGGTTGTGCTCAGCCCGGTAGCCGGCGACCAGCTATAGGTGCTGGCGCCCGTTGCTTTCAGGCTGGTGGAAGCGCCGACACAGATGCTGGGGGATGTTGCGCTGGCAGTTACTACCGGCACGGCATTAATAGTGGCCGTAGCACTCACCCGGCTGCTGGGGCATCCTTGCGTTGAAGCTGGCCTGCACATAGTAGGTAGTCGTAGCGCTCAGGGAAGGCGTAACGAAGCTTGCGTTGGTGCTTAGCACGGTGGTGCTGGAGGCCGTGGCGTACCAGGCGTAGGTACCGCTAGAGCCACTGGCTTTCAACGTAACCGTGCCGGTGCCACAACGCGAAGCACCCGTAGCAACCGGGGCACTGAGTACTGGATTAACCGTCACTTGCTGTGTCGCCGTGCCCTGACATCCGCTGGTATTGGTGTAGCGGTAGGTAATGGTGTGTATGCCTGGTCCTGCTGTGCTTGGCGAAAACTGATTGCCATTGACAATGCCTGTGCCGCTGAACGTGCCACCAGCAGGAGTGCCTGCCAGAGTTGCATTGCCTGCCGTAGCGCAATACGCGGTATTCAAGCCCGTAAAGCTGATGTTAGAGAGGGTTGTGACCGTTACTACCACCTCATCCGAAGCCTGCTGGCCATAGGCATCTTCTACCGTCACGCTGTAGGTGCCGGCCGAGGTGACGGTAATAGAAGCGGTAGTGGCACCGGTATTCCACTTATAAGATTTGAAGCCAGCGGCCGCTGTCAGTGTTTTGCTTTGGCCTTCGCACATCGTCACATCGGCACCCAGGTTCACCGTAGGTTCCGGAGCTAGTTGTACTGTTACGGCAGCCGAAGTGGCCTGGCACCCGTTTTTATCGGTTACCGTCACTGTGTAGGTGCCTGGCGTCGAAATCACCGCTTCCTGGTAGGGCTGCCCATCCGACCAGCGGTAGGACGTAAATCCATCATTGGCCTTCAGCGTCGTTTTCGAGCCTTTTACAATAGTGATGGTCCCGGTAGGCGTGGTAGTAACCACGGGGAGCGGATATACCGTCACCATGGTAGTACTGGTAGTGCTGCAGCCGGCGCTGCCAGTGGTCGTGAGCTCTACCTTATAAGTACCCGCTTTGGCATAGGTATGCGTGGGATGCTGCGCTGTGGAGGTTTGGCCATCCCCAAACTTCCAGCTGTAGCTCATTGTACCCGAGCCGATGGTGCTGGTATTGGTAAACGTGATACCCGAGCCGAAGCAGGAGTTGCTGGCCGTGAAGGCCGCCTGGGGCGTTTCGGTGACCGTTACAGCCTTGCTAATAGCGCTGTAGCAGCCCTCTTTGGAGTAAGCCCGCATTGTCACAGTGTAAGTACCTGACTTTGCATAGGCGTGGATGGGGCTTTTCACCGAGGCGGAGTCCCCATCCCCGAACAACCACTCGTACCGAGAAATGCTACCTGTGCTGATGCTGGCCGAACCAGAGAACTTTACAGGCTGGTTTGCGCAGTCCGTTACGTAGGTAAAGTTTACGCTTGGGCTCGGCTTCTTGTAGCGGTCAATGCGCAGCGTGTCGTTATTGATGTTGTCATCGTTGGCATCTACGAGCCAGATCTTGAAACTATACACCCCATCCGTGCCCAAATCCTGGGGCTGCTTGAAAGTGTAGGCAATATCATTGGCCGTGCTACCCGGAATGATATCTGTATAGATGGTGCCCTTGTTAACTTGGTAAGCCACCTTCAGGTTGAGTAGTGGTATATCCCCGTACTGAGCAATGTTCACCGTCACTGGCTCACTGCTGCCCAGGTTGCAGTCCAGCGTGGGACTTACCAGACGGGTAATACCGAAGTCTACCGTAAACTCATCACCGCCTACGTCGGGCGCAGAACCGTTGCGGAGTTCCCCATCGATATCCAGCGTAACACCTGATGAAGCAATGCCAGCCCCGTTAATAAAGCGCTGCAGAGGCCGTAGCTCCGTGTTCGACTTATAGAAGGGGTTAACGGCGCTGGAATTGGGGTCAATCTTCAACGTTTGCCGCCAGCTGCTCAGGCTGTTTTGCGTGGTTCCATTAGTGAAGCCAAGCTTGCCGGAGGCGGCGTAGTAGTTATTGTAGTCCCAGTCGTTGGTGCCGCTGAGGTTACTGCTCAGGTAGGCGGCGTAGCCGCTGCCGGTGTTGGCGAAGATGTTGTTTTTGACCGTTAGATTGCTGCCACTGGTCAACTCAAAGGCCCGGCCGTTAACAGCATCTGAACTGGTGATATGGACCGAGTTGAAGACAATGCGGTTATCAGAGCCCGCATTGGTGATGCCTTTGGCAAAACCTACTCCGCCAGCTTGAATAAAATTGTTGGCAGCTAGACAGTTGGAGCCATCCAGGTACAGACCGGTTGCGCCGGTCAGGTTGATAATTTTATTGCTGGTTATTTGTCCCGTACCACCGAAAGCCTGGAGGCCAACTCCTCCTGTTACATTTTCGATGAGATTGTGAGTCAGCGTGGAGTTGCCATTGCTGCCCAGGCTGGCCATAATGCCGCTTTGTACGTTGCGGATAGTGTCATTGGCAATACGCAGAACGCCAGTATTGGAACTGGCAGCATAAATGCCCATGTTAGCATATTCGATATGGTTGCTTTCTATCAATAGGTTACCGGTATTGCTTGTCGCAGATATACCTCTGGTAAACTGATTAGATAGCTGACCTGGTAGATTACCTATCTGGTTGCCCCGAACCTCTGTCTGCCCACTAGAGCTATTCATTAAAATGCCGTAGTAAGAATCTGATTGGCCCCCTGTGAGGCGAATCTGATTGCGCAACACTTGGACATCTGTACACGACGAGGAATAAAGGCCATAAACAGTCTGTACCGAACTGCTATTGCCAACAGCAATGCTGTTATCCGCCAAGAGGGCTGTTTGCCCATTTAGAGTAAGCAGTGCATAGGTGCTGGTACCGGTGGCGCCATGTACCTGTATCTTATTGCCGGTAACGGTCAGGTTGCGGAAGTATTGGATACGGATAGCCTGTATCCCTTCGTTATAATTGGTGAGTGCAAAAGCATTCTTCTCGAGGCGAATTTCCTGTACAGGAGCACTGGCACTGCCAGTAAAATCGAGTGGCCCTTGGATCCTACTGTGGGTAAAAGTCAGGTGATGCGCGCCGTTACTAGCCACTACGCACTTGGTGCCATTGCTGCGCTGCAGGCCTAGCTTACGGAAGCTGATATAGCTGGAGCCATCCACGGACAGGGTAAAATCATTGCCCGGATTGCTTACCTGATAATGCAGCGTGGCTTTAGTGCTGTCCCCGCTCTCGGATTCAAACACGATGGGGGCTGTGGCCGAGGCACCACTGACCTGGCCCAGCTTGACCTGCTCATTATACACGCCATTGCGCACGCGGAAAGTCACCCCGCAGGTCACCCCCGCATTGTTCAGCGCCGTTACCGCTTCCGTAAAAGTGGTGAAGTCTGGATTCGTCCCCCCTATCGTGTAGAGGCCACACAGGGGAGTTGCCAGATCCTTTATAGTGGCCGTGTCATTCAAAGCATTACAAGCCGGCTGACTATTGGGTGTAGTAGCCCACGCTTTAATAGAATAGAATCGGCCTGCTTGAAAACTGTAATTCCCAAGCGTTGTGGTCGTATTCTCTGCACCTGCTAACGAACCTGTCCACTTGTATGCAGGTTGTGCCACTCCATTTACTGACCAGTTGATTACCGCGGAATTAAGAGAGCTCTGGCTTTGATTCTGCAATTGCACACGAACAGCTTGACTACCTGGCGCAAGCGGATTGCTTAAACTAACAAAAGTATTTACACCTACATCGGGGCTACAGGGTGTGTATTCCTTAGCACCAATGTCAGCAGTGCTACCTCGTGTTGCGCCATCAATATCGGTCGTTACATTCGCTACCGTTGTTGCTGCGCCATTAAGCAGAATTTGATTGATGCTTAAATCTGTGCGTGAAGTGAAAAAAGGGTTTGTTGCTTTACTATGAGCCTCTTTTCCTATAATGGCCTTCCATGCAACCAAGTCTGCTTGCGTGGTTCCATTAGCGAAGCCAAGCTTGCCGGAGGCGGCGTAGTAGTTATTGTAGTCCCAGTCGTTGGTGCCGCTGAGGTTACTGCTCAGGTAGGCGGCGTAGCCGCTGCCGGTGTTGGCGAAGATGTTGTTTTTGACCGTTAGATTGCTGCCACTGGTCAACTCAAAGGCCCGGCCGTTAACAGCATCTGAACTGGTGATATGGACCGAGTTGAAGACAATGCGGTTATCAGAGCCCGCATTGGTGATGCCTTTGGCAAAACCTACTCCGCCAGCTTGAATAAAATTGTTGGCAGCTAGACAGTTGGAGCCATCCAGGTACAGACCGGTTGCGCCGGTCAGGTTGATAATTTTATTGCTGGTTATTTGTCCCGTACCACCGAAAGCCTGGAGGCCAACTCCTCCTGTTACATTTTCGATGAGATTGTGAGTCAGCGTGGAGTTGCCATTGCTGCCCAGGCTGGCCATAATGCCGCTTTGTACGTTGCGGATAGTGTCATTGGCAATACGCAGAACGCCAGTATTGGAACTGGCAGCATAAATGCCCATGTTAGCATATTCGATATGGTTGCTTTCTATCAATAGGTTACCGGTATTGCTTGTCGCAGATATACCTCTGGTAAACTGATTAGATAGCTGACCTGGTAGATTACCTATCTGGTTGCCCCGAACCTCTGTCTGCCCACTAGAGCTATTCATTAAAATGCCGTAGTAAGAATCTGATTGGCCCCCTGTGAGGCGAATCTGATTGCGCAACACTTGGACATCTGTACACGACGAGGAATAAAGGCCATAAACAGTCTGTACCGAACTGCTATTGCCAACAGCAATGCTGTTATCCGCCAAGAGGGCTGTTTGCCCATTTAGAGTAAGCAGTGCATAGGTGCTGGTACCGGTGGCGCCATGTACCTGTATCTTATTGCCGGTAACGGTCAGGTTGCGGAAGTATTGGATACGGATAGCCTGTATCCCTTCGTTATAATTGGTGAGTGCAAAAGCATTCTTCTCGAGGCGAATTTCCTGTACAGGAGCACTGGCACTGCCAGTAAAATCGAGTGGCCCTTGGATCCTACTGTGGGTAAAAGTCAGGTGATGCGCGCCGTTACTAGCCACTACGCACTTGGTGCCATTGCTGCGCTGCAGGCCTAGCTTACGGAAGCTGATATAGCTGGAGCCATCCACGGACAGGGTAAAATCATTGCCCGGATTGCTTACCTGATAATGCAGCGTGGCTTTAGTGCTGTCCCCGCTCTCGGATTCAAACACGATGGGGGCTGTGGCCGAGGCACCACTGACCTGGCCCAGCTTGACCTGCTCATTATACACGCCATTGCGCACGCGGAAAGTCACCCCGCAGGTCACCCCCGCATTGTTCAGCGCCGTTACCGCTTCCGTAAAAGCTGGTGAAGTCTGGATTCGTCCCCCCTATCGTGTAGAGGCCACATAAGCTGCTATATAATGTAACAGCCAGGGTGTCGTTCTGTCCATTAGGGTCGTTGAGGCCGTTGGGTTGGGTTTGCCAAACTTTCAAGCGTACCGGCTTACCCGTGGGGAAATTATAGCTGCCAATCTTGACATCATTAGCCGACATGCCCAATGCAAGATTCCCCGTCCAATTGTAGGCAGCCTGCACTACATTATTCACTGACCACCCAATAGTAGTCTTAGTCAGCGTATTCGCACCGAAGTTTGTTAGACGCACTTGAATAGGTTGCGCACCAGCCTTAAATGGCATGTTGGGTGCATCTAGAGCACTGATACCTGCATCGAGCGGCAGTGGAGCATAAATGCGAATGTTGTCAATAGCCCAGAAGTAGGAGTTATTACCTTCCCAGCGAAAACGAACCTTCGCAGCAGTGGCTCCTCTCACTAAGGATGATATATTGTAAACCTCACTTTGTGGATTGCCTGTGCTATCTGAATACGAAGCCACAAACTGCCAGATAAAGCCATTGTACACTTCTACCGTACCACTACCGCCTTTACCACCCGCAAAAAAGTGGTCGAAGTATAGAACGGTGTTTTGGCTTACCGAGGCATCGAAGAAGCGCGTCTCCAGTGTCGTGGTTTCCTTGCTTCCGTCCGAGGAGTAGTTCTCGCTGTCGAAAATCGCGAAGCTGCCGGAGAAAGGGTAGTTGATATTCCGACCTCCGGGGTTATCGAAGTGCCACTTATCGGTGGCAGGCCCGGAACCGGCACTGTTGAGCCAGCCGGTAGGCGGCGTAGTGCCCGAGGCGGAAGAAAAGTCTTCGTTCAGGATATAGGTCTGAGCAAAGGCGCGGCCTGTATCTCCCAGAATGAGAAACAAGCACAACAGCAAAGCACGGTGCCAGGACCGGGAAGCAGTAAATTGACCAACAAGGGAAGAATTAACCGCGCGTAGGGGTGTCACCATAGATAAAATGGCAGGTGGGATGGAACACAAGAAATGACAAGAGGGCAGAGTACTATCTAGCCAGCTACTAGAAAATAATTAGCTACTCACTAATAGTATACTAGTACACTAAGGTATAGAACAATGACTATACAAAGCACAGGCTTTTATCTGATTTAAACAACTTCCTAAAGTTATATCTAACAAGTCTTTTTAACGCCGCAAGAATTTATGCAGGTGCTCAACCTGCTACCGCGTATCAAGCAGTAGTCAATAGCTCGGCTTGCGGTACTGGACGTGCATCTTCAGCAATGTGCATCGCTGGCTTTGTCAATATCAAGTGGTGGCTGAGGATAGCTTGTTTAAACCAGCGTTTAAACCAAAAGCAAAACAGGCACTCAGCATTGCTGCTAAGTGCCTGTTTCTCAATGGTGGGAGATACTGGGTTCGAACCAGTGACCCTCTGCTTGTAAGGCAGATGCTCTGAACCAGCTGAGCTAATCTCCCATTTCCTTCCCGGCTACGTGCCGTTTGGGATTGCAAATATGGGAGGTGTTTTTGATTACACCAAACATCTGGTGGATTTGAGGCTATATTTTTTCTGTGTAAAAGGTCTTTAACGGGCCGATAAAGGCATAAATTATTCAAAATCAGAAACGTGTAGCGCGTAAATTTTTTCAAGAAAAATCTGCGTGGGCCTAGAGTAAAGAGAGGCCGATGTGGGGAGGGAAACAATTATGGGCTCCAAAACGCTGTAGCGCCGCGAGCAAATACACCGTAACTAGCGAAGCCTCTCGTGAACTAACAGAGCGGCCCGATAGGAATATGGCCGGATCCAAAGTCAACATTCCTGAGAGCGGGCCGTTAAGAACCCCGGAACTGTTTTTGTTTTCTCCCAAAACTCCCGCATCATGAATGATACCCAACTGCTCCAGCAGTATTCCGAACCCGAAAAAACAGCTTATCTAAGCGTTATTGCCAGCCTGGCCTCCGCCGACCGCGAAGCATCAGCCGCCGAAGTAGAGTTTTTGCAGCAGCTGGCCCAATCGGCTGGCCTGAGTAGCGGTGCTGCGCAGCAGGTTATTGCTGCCGCCCAGGACTCTACGAACGAAAGCGTGAAAAGCAACCTGGATGCCCTGCGCCAGAGCGACCTACGCTTCTCTCTGGTGACTGACCTCATCAGCTTTGCCCGTGCCGACGGGGCTTACTCCAATACGGAGGAAGAAATGGTCAACAAGATTTCAACCTACCTGGGCATCACACCCCAACAGACGCACGCTTTGGAGCAGGTAGTGGACCAGGCCGCACAGGTGCCGCACTCGGCTAGCGACCCGGCCAAGCAAAGCTTCCTGGGCGGTATCGGCGACAAGCTCGACAGCGTGGGCATTCCGAAAGGAGCGTTGATGGCCGGCCTGCTCGGCGTGGTAGCCCCTATGGTTATTTCCAAAGTGATGAGCGGCCGTGGCAGCCAGATGGGCGGCATGGGCGGTGGCCCGCTTGGTGGTAGCATGGGCGGCCTGATGGGCGGCGCTATGGGTGGCAGCTCGATGGGCGGTTTGCTCGGCGGCCTGCTCGGTGGTGGTCTGCTAAGTGGTGTGCTCGGCGGCGGTGGCTCGTCCAACACCGGCAGCTACGGCAACTACCCGCAACAGGGTACGCACACCGGTAGCGGTGGCCTGGGTTCTCTGGTATCTATCTTAGGTGGTCTGGGTGGCCGGCCCAACTCGGCGCCGCGCAGCGCCGGGGGCGGTGGCCTAGGCGGCCTGCTCGGTGGCAGCGGCATGGGTGGCCTGCTAGGCGGCCTGCTGGGTGGCCGCTAAGCAGGGATAATCATTACATAAAAAGCGCCTGCCCGTAGATACGGGCAGGCGCTTTTTATTGAACAGGAATGGTCTGCTTTCTACTCTGACCCAGCCGGGCTAGGATTGCCGCCCAGCCCACCAAGCGGACCGGACAGCTGCACCACGGTGGTACCCGCGTTGGCAAACGAGCCGCCGTGCTGCTCCACTGCGTGAATCAGCTCATAGTTCAAGGCTTCCTTGGCGTTCAGGTACTCATCGTAGCTGGTGGTGTTCACGAAGTACTGCACGGTTACTTCCTTGGCCGTGGGCGTGAGGGCCGCAAATTTCACCTCGGGCTCGTCCGTCACCAGCGGATGCGCTTTGATAACGGCGCGGGCGTCTTCCACAATGGCACGGAGCTGCTCGCTGGTGGTGAGTTGGCTAAGCGAAAGGGTGAATCCTACGCGCCGGGCCGTGCGCAGCGAAAGGTTGTCCAAAGGCTTGTCAATCATGCTTTTGTTGGGCACTGTTACGTAGCTTTTTTCGGCCGTGCGCAGGCGCGTGCTCCGGAAGCCGACCTTTTCCACTGTGCCCGTAATGCCGCCTACCATTACTAGGTCGCCCACGGCAAAGGGCCGGTCGAGGAAGATGGTAAAGGAGGCAATGAGGTTTTCGAGGCTTTCCTTGGCGGCAAACGCCACCGCCAGCCCGCCAATGCCCAGGCCTCCGATAAGGGCCGTGACGTTGACGCCAAACACCCGGCTCAGCATAATCAGAAACGTGAGCGTGAGCACCAGCACCTTCAGCAGGTCTTTGGCGAAGGGAATCAGCTGGTTGTTGAGCCGTGAGGGCGTAGCCTCGGCCCGGCGCTGAAATACCAGCACCAGAAAGTCAATCAGGCGCAGCCCGATCCAGCCGATGCCCATAAACACGGCCAGCTGAAACAGCCGGAACAGGGCCACCTGCGGCCACGGCTCGTTGCGCGTAAGCTCCGAGCTGCGCACGGGGTAGTCGAGCACCTGAAACGCGAAATAGGCCGTAATCAGGAAGATAACAATGGACAGCGGCTGAATAAGCAGGGCCTGAAACTGCTGCTCCGATACGCCTTCGGTGCGCTTGCGAATGGCCCGGAACACCAGCTTGGAGAGCAAGCGGGAAAGCAGGGTTTTGAAGATGTAGCCGAACAGCAGAATGCCCGCGCACCACAGGTAGGCCGCTAGGTCATTGCCGAGAAACCGAATCCGCAGAATTTCCTGGAAAGTCATGATTGGGGTCTTGGGGGCTTAGGGTCTTGGGGGCTTGGATTTTGGAAGATATTCCCGTCAGCAAACCGTTGTTTACCGGAACATCAACCAAGTCCCTAAGTCCCCAAGACTCCAAGTCCCTTCTATACTAATTGCCTAAAAGCCAGCTCGAAGGAAGTCATGGCCAAGCCGGTGCGCTGCTCGCCCTGCTGGCGGGTGCGGGCCAGGGCCGAGCGGATGATGCGGGAAGTGTCGCTGAAAATGGCTTCGTCGGTGATTTCCGCGTTGGTTTCCATGAGGTAGGCAAAAACCCGCGCCATGCCGCAGTTGGCAATGAAATCGGGAATGACCGACACGTGCTGGTCGGCGTACTCGCCGGTGGGGCCGAAGAAGATTTCCGGGTCCTGAAACGGTACGTTAGCCCCGCAGCTGATAACCTCCAGCCCGGCCGCAATCAGCTGTTCTACCTGGTGCTGGGCCACGAGGCGCGAGGAGGCCGCCGGAATAAAGATTTCGGCTCCGCTGCTCCAGATTTGCCGGTTGATGTCCTCAAACGAGAGCAGGTTGTCGGCCGTGAGGGCGTTGCCTTCGCGGCGCAGAAACAGCTCCCGGATTTCCTCGAATGAGAAACCCTCGGGCTTGAGCAGCCCCCCGGCCCGGTCGATGATGCCGGTGATGCGCACACCCTGCTGAGCCAGGTAATAGGCCGCCGCGGCGCCCACATTGCCCCAGCCCTGGATGATGGCGCGCTTGCCGGACAGCTCTCCGCCCCAGAGCTCGTAGTAATGGCGCACGGCCTCGGCCACACCGTAGCCCGTAATCAGGTCAGCCACGGTGTAGCGGCGGCGGCGGTCGGGGGTAAACTCCTCGTTCTCCACCACCTTGATGACACCCTGACGCAGCTGGCCCACTTTCTGAATCTTCTGGGGCTCAGTGGCGCGGTAATGGCCGTTTACCACGCCTTCCTGCGGGTGCCACAGGCCGTAGTCTTCCGTAATCGGAATCACGTCGTGGATTTCGTCCACATTAAGGTCGCCGCCGGTGCCGTAGTAGCTTTTCAGCAGCGGAATCACGGCCCGGTACCAGCGCTCCAGCACGCCCCGCTTGCGCGGGTCCTGGGGGTCGAAGTTGATGCCTGACTTGGCCCCGCCGATGGCCGGCCCGGACACGGTAAACTTCACCTCCATGGTCTTGGCCAGGCTTTCTACCTCGCGCTTATCCAGGCCTTTGCGCATGCGGGTGCCGCCGCCGGCTGCCCCGCCCCGCAGGGAGTTGATGACGACCCAGCCTTCGGCTTCGGTTTCGGCATCTTTCCATTCAAAAACGATTTCCGGACGCTTGTTTTCGAACTTGGCTAACAGGTCGCGCATGGGCAGAATAGGGGAGGGTGGGTGGAAAACGGGTTTCGGGCAAAGGTACGCACGCCCCGTTAAGCCTGCCAGATTTGGATATTTTAGCGCTATGGCGGTCTAATCAGCTCAGCCCGGCAACTCGGCTTCAGGAACATGCCCAAATCTTTTTCGGGCGCAGCTACGTTTGGGTGGAACTTTGGAGGTACTGTATAGCGTATTAGCCATACTCAACTCCCCCGCCGTTTTACACTCATTTTTGTATGAAACCATTGCTTTCTCGCGTCGAATCGAAGAAAGTAGATAAGGCTGCCGCGATGCTGAAGGTGCTGGCGCACCCCAAGCGTCTCGCCATCGTTGATCTGCTGGGTAAAGAAGACAAACTGACGGTCACGGAAATCTACCGCAACCTGGATTTGCCACAAGCTATTGCTTCTCAGCACCTCATCACGCTCAAAGACCGGGGCATCCTGTCTTCGTTCAAGGTCGGCACCAAGATCTACTACTCGCTTTCCATTCCCAAACTGCTGGACGTTATCGATTCGCTCGAAGAGTGCTGCGATACAATCTAAGGTGGTCACCAGCCTGCCACACTGCAGAATCGCCGCTTTCGAGCGGCTTTTTTGTGGCCTTAAGCCAAACGCCAGCGCCCCGCTATTTTTTACAATAGCGGGGCGCTGGCGTTAAAAGTAGAATGATAACTAAGCTGAAGCAGGCTGCTTTTCCAGGTCGAAGAGCTCCGACAGCACGTCAATGAGCTGCTCGGCGTCGTTGCGGCGGCACACGGCTTTGAGCTGCAGTACGCGCTGCTTGAGCACTTTCTGCATCAGGTTGCGGGTGATGTCGTCGAGGCGCTTGGCTTCCTCGGGCGAAAGTTTTTTCTGGTGGCGGTCCAGCTCTTCCTGGCGCAGCTGCTCCAGCCCGGCCTTCATCCGCTGAATGAGCGGTGACACCAGCATATCCTTGGCCCAGTCGGCGAGGCCGGCAATGCTTTCGGCAATGATGGCGCGCACATGCGGTACAGCGGCCAGGCGCTGCTCCAGGGCAGCCGAAGCCTTGCTCTGGATGGCGTCGATATTATACACCAGCACGCCGGGCACCTGCTCCACGTCGGAGGCAATGCTGCGCGGCACGGAAAGGTCGATGAAGAACTTGTAGCTGAGCACTTCCAGCCGCTCCACCATGTCGTGAGTGAAGAACGGCTCGTCGCGGGCGATGCTGCTGATAACTACGTCGGCGTCCTTCATGCCGGCTACCAGCTGCTCGAAGTCCAGCACCTTCAGACCACATTCCTGGGCCAGGGCGTCGGCTTTGGAGCGGGTGCGGTTGCAGATAGTCACGTTCTGAAACACCTTGCTGTCGCCGAGGTGGCGGCACACATCCGCCCCAATTTCGCCCAGGCCGACCACCAGTACGCGCGGGTTGGCCACGTCAGCGGTCAGCTCTTCCACCAGCTCCAGCGCGGCATAGGCCGTAGAAGCAGCCCCGTCGCGGAAGGAGGTTTCCTGCTGCACGCGCTTGTTGGTGAAGAATACCGTGTGCAGCAGGCGGTGCAGGAACGGTCCGGCCGCATCGGCATCGGCCGACCACTGGTAAGCCGTTTTCACCTGGTTGCTGATCTGCAGGTCGCCCACCACCTGAGCATCAAGGCCCATAGCTACCTCAAACAGGTGCTGCACAGCCTCTTCGTAGGTGTTCAGCAGGTCGAAGTACGGATAGTACTCCGTGATGTCGGTATCGGTGATGCCCTTGAGCTGGGCCAGTGCCTCGATGATGGCGGGACTATGGTCGCGGTCGGCGGCGTAGTACACCTCCGTGCGGTTGCAGGTGCTCAGCACGAGTAGGTCCGAAAGGCCTAGGTCGTGGTGCAGGATGTGCAGAAAGCGGCGGCAGGCCGTCTCGTCCAACGCAATAAGCTCGCGAATGGCGAGCGGCGTTTTTTTAAAGGAAAGACTAACGGCCTTGAACGGGTGGAGCATAGCGCGGACTAGTGCGTATGGTAGGCGGCAAAATTACGGTACAATTCAGTAGGATGCTAACAGCCATTTATAGTCCGGGGTTCGGTGGGGAGGGCAGATAGGCCGGAAAGGGTTGAAAAGGCCCCTGCTACCGGGAAAGGATGATAAAAATCATCTGCTTACCTACTCGGCATTCCATCATCATGGGATGCCTGGGCGTAGCAAAAAAGTCAAAAACCCGCCCGCGAAGCCCGTACTTTCGTACCCGTAACCCAAGCGCCCGGCCTCCGACCGGCCCACCTTTCCTTTGCCGCTCTGTGCCTTCTCTGCCTATCTACGACCAAAAGTCCCGCATCAAGCTCGTCATTGTGGGCGTGGCCCTGTTTATCGGGGCCATTACGGTGATATACACCAACCTGCTGGTGCAGCGCCTCTCGGAGCGGGAGCAGCAGCAGATTGACCTGTACGCCCGCACGCTGCGCTTCATGATCAGCTCGGAAGTGGACGACGCCAACACCAACTTCGTCTCCAACGAAATCATTGACGCCAACAAAACTATTCCCGTTGTCCTTACCGACGGGGACGGCAACCCGCTGGACGCCCGCAACCTCACCGTGCCGGCCGGGCTGTCGGAGGAAAAGCGCACGGCGTTTCTGCGGGCCGAAGTTGAGGAAATGAAGCAGCTGCACGCGCCCATTGTGGTGGAGCTGGGCGCCGGCCTGCGCAACTACATCTACTACCGCGACTCGGTGCTGCTGGGGCAGCTGCGCACTTACCCGCTGGTGCAGCTGGCCGTGATTACCTGCCTGGGTGTTATTGCCTACTTCGCCTTCAGCTACTCGCGCCGGGCCGAGCAGAACCGCGTGTGGGTGGGCCTGGCCAAGGAAACGGCCCACCAGCTGGGCACCCCGCTGTCGTCTCTGATGGCCTGGCAGAGCTACCTGGCCGAGAGTGAGCGGTTCCGGGACGAGCCGATTGTGGAAGAGCTGAGCAAGGACATCCGGCGGCTGCAGATTATTACGGAGCGGTTCAGCAACATCGGCTCGGTGCCGATTCTAAAGCCGGAAGACATTGCCGTTACCACCCGCAACGCCATTGAGTACCTGCAGAGCCGCTTGTCGCGCAAGGTGGTGTTCACCATTCAGGATGATCTGCCGCCCGGCACCACGGCCCAGCTGAACGTGCCGCTGTTCGACTGGGTGATTGAGAACATCTGCAAAAACGCCGTAGATGCCATGACCGGCCGCGGCAGCATCACGCTGCACCTGCGCCGCCCCGTGCGCAGCAAGCACCAGATTGCCATCGACATTACCGACACGGGCAAAGGCATTCCCAAAAGCAAGCTTGATCGGGTGTTTCTGCCGGGCTATACCACCAAAAAGAGGGGCTGGGGCCTGGGCCTAGCGTTGGCCAAGCGTATCATCGAGAACTACCACGAAGGCAAGCTCTTCGTGAAGCTGGAGCGAAGTAGGCCGCGGCACCACCTTCCGTCTGGTACTTAATGAGTAGCAATGACTTAGCGAGTTCGGTGTGTCATTGCGAGCAGCGCGAAGCAATCCGTCCCGGACAACGTGCTGAGCCCTGAAAGGTGAAAAGCCCCTGACGTTATGCGCTGGCGTCAAGGGCTGGCTGGTAAAAGAATATGTCTGGTGCTGAAAAGGACGGATTGCTTCGCTTTGCTCGCAATGACACGCCGAACTCACCATCTCACTATTTCACCACCTCACCACTTTCCTTCCCCCGGTTGGTGATTTCGACGTAGCTGTTGCCGGTGACGGGGCGGCCGTGGTGGGTGCCCGTGACGCGGCACATGCCTTCCCAGTAGCTCATGCCGATGCCCGCAAACAGCCTGAGCGTGAGCTCCTGATCGGCCATAACGGGGGTGATGGTGAGGTCGTAGCCCTGGCTGGGTACGCGCAGGCGCCACTTGCTGGGGTAGCGCCGCCGGGTGGTGGGGCTGGTCCAGTAGTCTAGGGTTTCGAGCTGGAAGTCGGAGCCGGCCAAGTGGGTGTTCTGTCCCTGCGGCCCGAAGTGGGAGCCGCCGTTCACGGCCTTGCCGGTTTTCTTGTCGAACAGGTGGTAGGCCATCAACTCTTCCCGGGGCTCGTCGAGCTGAAGGCTAAACCAATCCCAGCCAATGCCCTTGTTGGTGACGGAGTTGCAGTTCCACTGCCGGTCGTACCACAGCTCGCCCTCCACCTCGTGGACTTTGCCATCGACCTCAATCGTGCCGGTGGCCTGAAGGCGCGGGTAGCTGTAGTAGCCGGCCCGGGCCACGCTGCCGTAGTTTTCGTAGCCGGTGCCGCCGTGCAGCAGAATGGGCTTGCTGGGCACGGTGCTCAGGCTGATGGCCTGGCCGGGGTGCTGGGCCATGCGGGCCTGCAGCTGGTAGCGGCCTTCCTGCCCGGTTAGCGTCCATTGCTGGTTTTGCTTGGTCATGCTCAGGGCCAGGGGCAGGGTAGGGGCCAGCAGCGCGGGAAGCTTCTCTACTTTATAGTCGTAGCGGAACTGCTGGGTTTTGGGGTCGGTGAGGGCAAAGTTCACCATCTGCCAGTCCTGCTTGCCGGTGAGGTTGAAGTGGAAGAAAACGTACTCCACCCCGAAGGTTTCGCCGGTAGTCTTGTCGCGCAGGTGGCCGGTGAAATACCACCACTCCAGGGAGTTGCGCGCGTGTACGGCCTCTTCCTGCGGCAGCTGAGCCCGCTCCGTGAAAACGTCGTACTTGTTGGTGGGCTTAAGCACGCAGCCCGAGAGGGTGCCTAAAAACAGCAGGGAAGCCAGCAGCAGGTGTTTCATACTGCCGGAATAAGGCTTTTGTGGCGGGAAAGGTTTGGTGGGTAGGTTGGATTCTAGTGCAATGGGGGCTTCTGCGGTGACTCAGGCCGCATTAGCAAGCCTTTGACTCTTTCTCCATCAGGAATGCGGGCCAGACGTATGGCAAGCGAGTTAACAGCATCGCGGGTGTTTAGGAGCGTGTCTTGTGGCAAGTAGGTCAACTCGCTTCCTCTTATCCGTAGCTGCACGCGCCCATCCTGCACGGGTGCCCATTCCCGGAGCATAATGAAACTGAAATTGCCCTGCTCATCGGTCATAGCTCCGTACTCCGTGTCGCCAATAAGTACCCGAGCCCCGGCCACACCCTGATTCGTTGAGCCTTCCACCACGCGGCCCCGAATGATAATTTGGTTGTCGGGCACCTGGGCAGAAGCGTCGATCTGCTCAGTGCCAAGCTCGGTTTGGGCGTGGGGAGCAGCCGTTTGGCAGCCGGTGAGCAAGGGCTTGAAGCCTAGCACGGCTACTGCGGCAACCAGCCAGCGGCGCCAACGGGGCGGGGAAGTTGCTACTGGCTTGAACTGATGGGCCCGGAAGGAGCCACAGACGTTGGTAGTCTGGCTCTGAGCAAGCCACGCCACTACCTCCGCCTCCGTCATACGTGAGAAATCCACCACTTCGTGCTGGCAGCTTCCGCAGAAACGGCCGGCAGCAGTTGGCGTCATGGCAACCCAAGGTTGGCCGCAGGGCTGGGGAATGTTGATCGTATTCATAGAGTCAGTCGGGGAAGCAATGCATAATAGATTCTACCGGCGAAACAGGTTGCCAATGCGTTGCCACCACCTCATCGGGAAGGGAATAGACTCCCAGTTGCCTGTTACATTCTCCACTAACACAACTTGTATCTCCCCGTTTCGCGGAACAGCTACCTGTTGTGTCTCAAAGCCCACAAAAGAAAAAACCAGGTTGGTACCTGAAGCAGCTGCTTCCTTTTCTAGGAGCAACTGAAAGTACCCATCCGAATCGGTGCTGGTGTCTAGCTGCGTGCCTTGCAGCTGCACAGTCACGCCAGGCAAGCCCATTTTCTCATCCAGCACCCGGCCTCGTATCAGTACAGATGTATCTGAAATGCTGACTTGCCGGGTTTCTGAAGCGGTTGTATAGCTTATAGGTAGAGCTTGAGTAGGCTTCAGCTGCTGCCCCAGCTGCGAAACCGACGCCTGCGCCTGCGCGCTACCTGCTACAGCCTCGCCCAACCCCAGCGTCAATGCCGCCGCCGCCAGCCACTGCCGCCACGGCGTAGACGCCGCTGGCACTACCAACGGGCGGTTAAGTTGCTGGGATGTGAACCGGCCGCAACCGGTGGCGGGCTGCCGGTGTAGAAACGCCAGTAGCTCGGCGTCGGTCATGCGGGTGAAGTCGACCACGACTTTATTGCAGGCGGCGCAATGGCTGCCCTGGGTGGCGGGCGTCATGTCCGACCAAGACTCTCCGCAGGGTTTTGGAACGTTGATGGTAGGCATAGCTTATTTAAGTAAGGAACGTCTGCCGCAGAACTTCTAGTTTGATGCGAAATAGCTGATAGGCAGTTGGCCGGCTAACCGATTGAAGGAGCCCAATACCTCCAAGTATCATCCCTGTATAGCGAGACTTTAGCTTCATAACTGGCACATGCGCCTTCCCGGGTGCCAATCGAACGGGCCGTTCTGCGCTTTCGTAATCGGCCGAAGAAAATCGAAGCGTAGTCTTGCTCTTCTGCGTTTCTAAAGCGTCCACAATAATTGTAAATGAGCCATCAGCGGCCGTTTGGGCTCCCGCAGTATTGTCATCAAGCATCACAATTACACCGCTTATGCCCTGGCCCGTTTCCTGATCAACAACACGGCCATACAGCGTAGCCTTTACTTTTTTAAAGCTTTATCACTAGAATCCGAGGGACGAGACTTCCCATGAGCACCCTCCGGCTCCGGCTGCTGCCCCAGTTGCGAAACCGGCGCTTGTGCCTGCGCGCTGCTGGCTACCACCTCACTCAGCCCTAGCGCCAAAGCTGCGGCGGCCAGCCAGCGGCGCCACGGCGTGTGCGCCGCTGGAACCGCCAAGGGGCGGTTAAGCTGCTGCGAAGTGAACCGCCCGCAGCTGGTAGCGGGCTGCCGCTGCAGAAACGCCAGCAATTCTGCGTCGCTCATGCGGGTGAAATCAACCACGACTTTGCTGCAGGCGGCGCAGTAGCGGCCTTGGGCGGTGGGCGTCATGGCGGCCCAGCTTTCGTGGCAGGGCTGGGGAACGGAGAGGGTAGGGCGGGCCGGCATTGGTAGTAAGACTAGGTTGCTTTGTTGATGCGCCCGCCGGCCGGATTCCACACGGATACCCTATCATTTCCCCGGAAAAGCGGCTGCCTGCTCGCCGGTAGGGGCTGAATACCGCGCCCCGCCGCATTATTCTCTATCTTTTGGCCCTGAAATTCCCTTACCCTCTCTCCCAGCCCCTGCACCCACTTTGTCTACTCCGCTACCTCCCTCGCGTATCAGCGGTCTGTTCCGCCGCAAATCCCTGACGGATCTGCTCGTTAGCCCGCCGGCCGATACGGACCTGCACGGCACTCACCCTGGTCAGCATAGCCTGGCCCGCCACCTCACCGTGCGCGACCTGACCTCCCTGGGCATTGCCGCCGTTATCGGGGCCGGCATCTTCAGCACCATCGGCAACGCCTCCCACGACGGCGGTCCGGCCGTGTCTTTGCTGTTTGTCTTCACGGCCATTGCCTGTGCCTTCTCGGCGCTGTGCTACGCGCAGTTTGCGGCTACCATTCCGGTGTCGGGCTCGGCGTATACCTACGCCTATGCCTCCTTCGGGGAGCTGGCCGCCTGGATTATCGGCTGGGCCTTGATTATGGAATATGCCGTGGGCAACATCGTGGTGGCCATATCGTGGAGCGACTATTTCACCGGGCTGCTCTCGGGCATAGGCGTGCAGGTGCCCGTCTGGCTTACCATGGGCATGCAGAGTGCCCACAAGTACTACAACGAGGTATTGGCGTTGATGCAGGCCAACCAGCCGCTGCCCGCCGCTGAATCGGCGCAGATGGTGGGCTACCGCGCCTGGAGCACGGCCCCGGAGTTGCCCGGCGGTTTGCGCCTGGTAATTGACCTGCCCGCTGGCCTCATCACCCTGCTGATTACGGCCGTGGTGTACATCGGCATCAAGGAATCCAAAAACGCCTCCAACCTGCTGGTCCTGCTCAAGCTGATTGTGGTGGCTACCGTCATCGGCGTGGGCGTGTTCTACGTGAATCCGGCCAACTGGAGCCCATTTGCGCCCAACGGCGTGGGCGGGGTGCTCAAGGGTGTATCGGCAGTGTTCTTCGCCTACATCGGCTTCGATGCCATCAGCACCACGGCCGAGGAGTGCAAGAACCCGCAGCGCGACCTGCCCCGGGCCATGATTTACGCCCTCATCATCTGTACCGTGCTCTACGTCATCATCACGCTGGTACTCACGGGGATGGTAAGCTACACGGAGCTGGGCGTGGGCGACCCCCTGGCGTTTGTGTTTCAGAAAGTGGGCCTCAACTGGCTGGCCGGCGTGGTGGCCGTGAGTGCCATCTTCGCTATGGCCTCGGTGCTGCTGGTGTTCCAGATTGGTCAGCCCCGCATCTGGATGACGATGAGCCGGGACGGACTGCTACCGCCGGTATTTGCCAAGGTGCACCCGCGGTTTCACACGCCCTCGTTCAGCACCATCGTCACGGGCTTTTTCGTGGGCGTGCCGGCCATGCTGCTGAACATGGACCTAGTGATTGACCTGACCAGCATCGGTACCCTGTTTGCCTTTGCGCTGGTGTGCGGCGGCATCCTCGTCATCGACCCCTACGGCCGCTCCGATGCCCGCTTCAAGGTGCCCTACATCAACGGGCAGTTTCTGGTGCCGCTCATCATGCTCATCGGGCTGGGGCTGCTGTTCCTCTACAACCAGGCCGGCCTGCGCGAGTTTGGCAGCGCCGTGCGCGGCGACGGGGGCTACGAGGAGTTCCGCCACTACATTCCGATGCTGGTCTTCATTTTGTTCTGCCTCGGGCTGGCCTGGCTGTCGTTCCGCAAAAAGCTGAGCTTGCTGCCCACCCTAGGCTTGCTCACCAACCTCTACCTGATGACGCAGCTGGGCATCAACAACTGGCTGCTGTTCTTCGGCTGGCTGATTATCGGGCTGGCGTTGTACTTCAACTACGGCTTCAAGCACTCCAAGCTGGGCCTGAAAAACCGCCCGGCCGTTAGCTAGGCCCGGCCGCTCTGGTTACTTTTTCCAAACCCGTCAGCTGTTGCAGGTGGCGGGTTTGCTGCGTCTGGCGCTTGGTTCAATGCGTATTTATCCTGCTTTATGATGCCCGCTGATGCTACGCTTGCCGCTCGCCTCGAAGCCTCCCGCCAGGAACTGCTGGACCTGGGCCTGCGCAACCCGCTGCTCAACTTTCGTTCTTCCCCGGCGCGGGGCGTAACAGTGGTGCGGGAGCAGTCGGCGCAAGTGTTTGATAGGCTGGTGCGGCAGGGCAAAACCATGTACTTCGCCCCCGCGCCGGAGCCAGATAAACCTACGCTACTGGCCGCCCCGTTGCCCACCGAAACGGGAGTAGTCGCGTCCGAAGCCACCAATCCGGTAGCCGCCGACGGCGGAGCTGCGCAGCGCGAGCGAAGCAACTCCGCCTCGTCAGAACGACCGTCGTCAGGCTCCCCCCTCTCCACGGGAGAGGGGGGCGGGGGGTGAGGCCCTGCCCGACAACAAGCTGCAAACCGATGAGCCGGTGGCTAAGCTGGAAAGTCGGCTGCTCAACACCTACTACACGGCCCGCACCAGCTTGGAAGAAACCGGCGTGAACATCCTGTACCTGTCCCTGGGGCAGCTGAGCTGGTACGAAGCCGAAAGCAGCGCGGAGCCGCGCCAGGCTCCGCTGGTGCTGGTGACAGTGGTGCTGGAGCGCGGCGCAGTGGCCGAGCGGTTCAAGCTCACCTATTCCGGCGCCGAAGTAGAAGGAAACCTCAGTCTGCAGGCCCGACTCAAGGCTGATTTCGGCATTGTCCTGCCCTTGCCCGACTTCGATAACCAGCCGCTGCCGGAGTATTTCGCCGCGGTGCGCGCCGCCCTGGCCGGGCGCAGCCGCTGGACAGTGGAAGCTGATGCCATGGCGCTGGGTTTTTTTTCCTTCAGCAAGCTGCTGCTTTACCGCGACCTGGACCCATCCACGTGGCCCACCAATTCCGACGGTACATCTACGCTGTTGAAGCATCCGGCTATCCAGGCTTTGCTGGGCCAGGAAACCGGCTTCACCGATGCGCCGCCCAGCGTAGAGGAAGAGGCCTTTCTCGATACCGAAAGCACGGCCCACGAGCTGCATCAGGTCCTCGACGCCGACTCCTCGCAGCTGCTGGCTTTGCTGGCCGTGCAGGAAGGGCGCAACCTCGTCATTCAGGGGCCGCCGGGCACGGGCAAGTCGCAGACCATTGCCAACCTGCTGGCCGAGGCCATTGGGGCCGGCAAGAAAGTGCTGTTCGTGGCCGAGAAGATGGCCGCTCTGGAAGTAGTGAAGCGCCGCCTCGATGCCCTGGGCCTGGGCGCGGCCTGCCTGGAGCTGCACAGCCACAAAGCCAACAAGAAAGCTCTGCACGAAGAGCTGCGCCAGACGCTAAGCCTGGGCCGACCCACCGCGGCCACCAGCGTGGAAGACCAAATAACCCAACTGCCGCGCTACCGTCAGGCCCTCAACGACTACGCCCGGGCCGTAAATGCGCCCATCGGCCACAGCCGCCGTACGGCCCAGCAAGTAGCCGGTGAGCTGCTGCGCCTGGCCGAAGAGCGGGGCCCGGCGGAGCTGCCGCGCCTTGCCTTTGCTGGCCTCAGCCGCTGGACCGACGCCGACGCCTCCCACGCCGAAAACCTGGCCGCCCGCCTGCAGGCTACGCTCCGGAAAATCGGCATTCCCAAAACGCTGCTGTTCTGGGGCAGTGAGTTGACGTTGCTGCTGCCCGCTGAGCAGGCGGCCCTGCCGGCAAAGCTGACGGCGGCGCAAGCTGCCGTAGCAGAGCTTGAAAGAGGAGCCCAGGCGTTGGCCCAGCACCTGAGCTTGCCCGCGCCTAGTGGCCGGGCCGCGGCCGAAGCCCTGCTGCCCGCCGCCCGCCATGCCCATCTAGCCCCGCCCCTGGGCCGCACGGCGCTAACCAACCCGGCCTGGGGGCAGCAAGCCGCCCGCCTCCACGAAATCATGCAGGCCGGCGCGGCCTACGCTCACCTGCACCGCCAGCACGAGGCCACGTTGCTGCCCGAGGCCTGGGGGCAGCGGCTGCCGGAAGAGCGGGCTGCTCTGCTCAGCTATGGCCACAAGTGGTGGAAGTTTCTGAGCGGTGACTACCGCCGGGCCCGCAAGCGCCTGCAGAGCCTATGGCGCGGTCCACTGCCCGAGGAGCCGGAAACCATAGTGGCCGTAATTGACGCCGTGCACGAAGCCAGCCGCTACCGGCAAATTATCGAAGACGCGGCTCCGCTAGCTGGCCCGCTGTTTGGCCCCGCCTGGCTGGGGCTGCGCTCTGACTGGACGACCCTCACCCGGGTAGCCGACTACCTTTTGCTGACGCACCAGCGCATTGCCCGGCAGGAGTTGCCCGCCGCTCTGCTCTCTTACCTGGAGCGGGCCTCCGGCCAGGGCAACGGCTTCAACTTTGCCACCTTGCCAGCGGACGTAGGGTTGGGTTCCGAATCCAGCCTCGATAACATTGCCGGATTACTTGCGACCCTCGAAGCTGCATTGGCCCAGCACCGAACGGCCCTGCAGGCGGTAGTGGATAGCCTGCAGCTGAATGAGGCCCGCCGCTTCGGGCCGGAAGGGCGGCTGCAGTTTCAGCCCTTCGACACCCAGCAAACAACGCTGGCAGCCTGGGCTGCCAATGTGCCGGCGCTTCAGCTGATTACAGAGTGGAACAACGTGGCAGCCACCGTGCAGCAGGAGCAGCTACCGGAGCTGCTGTTGCTGGCCGAAAGCTGGCCGGAAGCCCCAGGCTACCTGGCTGCTGCCGTGCGCCAGACCTGGCTGGAGTTTCTGCAGCGCCAGGCCTACGAGCAGCACCCGGCTTTGCGGCAGTTTGAGCGGGCCGGGTATGAGGAAATAGCCGCCCGCTTCCGCCAAGCCGACCAAGACTCGCTCTACCACAACCGCATCCGGGCCATGCGCCAGCACTTTGAGGAGCTGCCTAACCCGCAGGCCGGGGGGCAGATGCTCGTTATCCGAAATGAGTTTGCCAAAAAGACCCGCCACAAGCCCCTGCGCCGCCTGATGGAGGAAGCCGGCCGGGCTGTGCAGGCCATCAAGCCGGTGTTTATGATGTCGCCGCTGTCGGTGGCCAGCTTCCTGCCGCCCGGCGCGGTGGAGTTTGACCTGGTGGTGTTCGATGAAGCCTCGCAGGTGAAGCCCGTGGATGCGCTGGGGGCCATTGCCCGGGGCAAAAAGCTGGTAGTGGTGGGCGACTCCAAGCAGCTGCCGCCCACGTCCTTCTTCGACTCGCTGACCGGCACCGGCGAGGCCGCCGATGAGGAAAACGTGACGGCCGACATCCAGAGCATTCTGGAGCTGTGCAAGGCCCGCCAGATGCCCGAGCGGATGCTGCGCTGGCACTACCGCAGCCGACACCAGTCCCTGATTGCGGCCTCCAATCACCTGTTCTACGAAAACAAGCTGGTGGTTTTCCCCAGCCCCGGCAACCAGGGCCAGCTGGGGCTGGTCTACCATCATCTGCCCGAAACCTACTACGAGCGGGGCACTACCCGCACCAACCCACTGGAGGCCCAAGCCGTGGCCGCCGCCGTGCTTCAACATGCCCGTACCACGCCTCGGCTTACATTAGGTGTGGTGGCCTTCAGCACGGTGCAGCGCCAGGCCATTCAGGACGCACTGGAAGTGCTGCGCCGCCAGCACCCCGAAACGGAAGATTTTTTCGCGGCGCACCGCCACGAGCCGTTCTTCATCAAGAACCTGGAAAACGTGCAGGGCGACGAGCGGGATGTTATCCTCATCAGCATCGGCTACGGGCGCACCAGGGAGGGGTATTTGTCGATGAGCTTTGGGCCACTGAACGGGGAAGGCGGGGAGCGGCGCCTCAACGTGCTCATCACCCGCGCCCGGCAGCGCTGCGAGGTTTTCACCAACCTCACCGCCGCCGACCTGGACCTGAGTCGGACCCGGGCCCAGGGAGTGAAAGACCTGAAAACCTTCCTCAGCTTTGCCCAGCACGGCCGCCTGAACCAGAACGAGGAAACCGGGCGCGCCATGGATTCGCCGTTTGAGGAGGCCGTGTACCGCGCCCTCACGGCTCGCGGCTACCAGCTTCGTCCCCAGATAGGGAGCCAGGGCTTCTACATCGACCTGGCCGTGGTGGACCCCGACCAGCCGGGGCAGTACGTGCTGGGCATTGAGTGCGACGGGGCCATGTACCACTCCGCCCGCTCGGCCCGCGACCGGGACCGGCTGCGTCAGGAGGTGCTCGAAGCCGTGGGCTGGCGCCTGCACCGCATCTGGAGCACCGACTGGTTTCGGAACCCGGCCCGGGAAACTGAGCGGGCCGTACAAGCCATTGAAGAAGCCCGCCGCCTGAACGCCCTGGATGAGCTCAACGAGCCGGACGAAGAATTACTGCCCGAGCCAGCCGGATTGGAGCGTGAGGAGCCGGCCGCGCCCGATGCCAACCCGACCGTGGTGCCCTATCAGGTGGCCCTGCTGCCCGATGCCATCCGGCAGCAGGAGCTGCACCAATATAGCCTGGGCCAGCTGGCTACGTGGCTGAGCCTGGTGGTGCAGGTGGAAAGCCCGGTGCATATTGAAGAGGCCACCCGGCGACTAGCCACTGCCAGCGGGGCCAGCCAGATGGGCGCCCGCATCCGCAAAGTGGGGCGCGAAGCAGCTTTGCTGGCGAAAAACCTGTGCCACCTACGTCAGGAAGGCGACTTCCTGTGGACGCCCACCATGCAGACGCCGCCCCTGCGCGACCGAAGTCAACTGCCCGCCATTTCCCGCAAGCTTTCCTTTGTGGCGCCCGAGGAGCTGGCCCTAGCCCTGCGCACGGTGGTGGAGCAAAGCTTTGCCTTGCCGCGCGAAGCGGTATTTCTGCCCGCCGTGCGCCTGCTGGGTTTCGCCCGCCTCAGCGAGGAAATGCGCCTGCAGCTGGAGCCCGCGCTGGCCGGGCTGCTAGATAGGGGTGAGCTGGTGGAAGTGAATGGCGTACTGAAGCCGGCCGGCTGATAGAAACATCCCCGCTGGCCGAGTAGGATTCCCACAACGGTCATTTCAGGGCGGAAGTGACCATATAGAATTCTCCAAGCAGGCGTTTTACTCCCGAAATAGTTAACGGGAAATTTTCTCTGAATCAAAAAGCCAAGTACTACTCAGGGCTGGCCAAGTTGTTGGAAACCAACAAACCCGGTAGGCTGCCCCTGTGCGTATGTAGTTCCTGATGCTATGTTTTCGACTTCGCTGGGCCGTGGTAAGTGGGATGCTGGGCTTGCTACCGATATGCGCTGCTGCCCAGGTTTCAACCGATTCTATTAGCCTTAGCCCCGACCGCCTCATTGGCTACACCTTCGCCAACGACGCCCACTTCCGCACCGACTACTACTTCACCCAGGGCATGACGGGCACTGTGGTGCACCCCGCCCTGGCCCGGCTGCCCACTCACCACCTACTGCGCCTGGGGCCGGCCAAGGGTACCGAGTATTTTGGCATGCGGGTGCACTACGACGGATTTACGCCGCTGCGTATTCAGGATGCCTTCATTCGGGTGGGTGACCGGCCGTACGCAGCCTACCTCTACGCCGATTTCTTTCGCATCCTCAACCAGCCAACCCGCTGCTTCCGCCTGACTACCGGGCTGCAGCTCGGCGTTATCGGGCCGGCGGCTGGGGCCAAAGGGTTTCAAACCAAGCTACACGAATGGCTGGGCGCCCCCACGCCCCGGGGCTGGGACTACCAGATCCAAAACGACCTGGTGCTGGGCTACACAGGTCGGCTCGAAGGACAGCTTGCTCACGTGGGTCGAGCCGTGGAGCTGATCGGTGGAGCCACGGTTAGCCTCAGCTCCCTGCGTACCTACGCCGCAGCCGATGCTCGCCTGCGCGTGGGGCTGCTTAATCCTTATTTCGCGAATCTGGGCGTGAGCAGCCGCCCGGGCCGCCGGGAACTGCGCCGCGTGCAGCTCTACACTGAGTTTTGCCTCGAAGGCCGCGCCATGGGCTACGATGCTACCCTGCAGGGCGGTCTGCTCCGCCGCGACAACCCCTACGAGTTGCCTGCTCAAGCTATCAGCCGCACGGTGGCCATGGGCACCGGCACCCTGGGCCTGGGCTACGCCGGCGTGCGGCTAGAAACCTCCGCCCGTTGGAGTTCCCCGGAGTTCGAGGGCGCCCGCTCGCATAAATGGACGCAGTTCAGTCTGCTGGTGGGGTTTTAATGCTTAGCGGACGACAGCTTAATTATGAATCAATCTTATCTTGTGTCATGGTAAAATATTTAATGTGCATAATAGGAATATGGATGCTAAGCTGTAGCACTAAGCCGCCGCAAAAGGGCATTATGTTCAATGTAGATGAGCAACTTACCGTTTGGCTCCCAGCCCGACCGCGTGAGATGAACGCACAGAAGGCGCTCAATGCTAGCAACTCTCCGAGTAAGAATGATCCTATGGCTCATACAGCCCAGGTTTTTCGGCTTGAAGACCATATTGCGGTATACATAATTATTCGCATCCCATTATTGGAAGCACCTCAACTGCCAGTCGCTTTTGCCGAGCGCGAAGCGCATTATGTGAGCCGTACTATTCCGCTGATGATGGATCAGGCCCATGGTGAGCTGATGTCACAAACTATTAACAATCAAAACGGCGTTGATGTAATTATTTTAAAATACAAGACCATTAATGCTGCCGGAGTCTCCATTATTAAATACAGTTATAATGTTACCGTAAGAAATATAGTTTATCAGCTGTATTTCATTCCTAAAGACCAGCAGGGTGACAGTAACCAGGAAGAAAAGACGCGGTTCTTTAATCCTACAATCCTCGCCAAGCGCTAATACCGCCTTACTTCGCCCGGTTGATGATGAATACGCTGAGCAGGATGATGCCCATACCCAGCAGGTGCCAGCCGTTGATGGTTTCCCCATCCAGCACACCCCAAGCCAGCGCCATGACGGGCACCAGGTAAGTGTTGGACGAAGCAAACAGGGCCGTAGACTGCTGAATGAGCTTGTTGAATAAGATCATAGCCACGGCGGTGCTCATGGTGGCCAGCAGGGCTATGTAGCCGAAGGCCGTCCAGGCGCCGGGCACGTGCTGAAGCTTGTACAGGAACTGAGTGCCCAGCAGCAGGTACAGCACCGCCGGGCCACCAATAAGCATGAGCAGCAAAGCCGTGACGGCCACCGCCGGAATGCCGTGGAAGCTGGTGCTTGATCATGTTGATGCTCACCCCGTAGCCCACCGTGGCCAGCACAATGTAGAGGCCGTACCAGGCATTGCCCTCGCCGGTGGGCGTGGCCGTGCCGCCGCTGCCGCCCAGGGCAATCAGCACAATAGTACCCAGCAGGCCCACTCCAATACCCGCCAGCCGAAGGCCGGTAATGCGCTGCCCAAAAAATAAAGCGCCCATCAGCAAGGTGAAAGCCACGGTGAGGGCATTGAGCACGCCGGCCAGGCCCGAGGCCATTTTGGTTTCGGCGTAGGCAAACAGGAAAGCGGGTAGCAGCGTGCCTATCACGCCGCTCAGTAGTAACCACTTAAAGCGGCTGCGCTCTACCTGCCGCACGTGCCGCAGGGCAAACGGTAGGAGGATAAGCGCGGCCACTGTCACGCGGGCCGCGCCCAGCTCCAATGCCGAAAACACCACCAGTCCCTTCTTCATGAGGATGAAGGAAGTGCTCCAGATGCCGGCCAGCAAAATCAGCAGCCCCCAGGCCGAGGCCGGCACGCGGTGCGGCGGGGGCGACGCTACGGGCGGGTTCTCAGGCGCAACGGAAACAGCTGGTGCGGGTGTATCTACAGGCATAGAGGTAGCAGAGACTATGGGAACGATGGGTGGAAGCAACAGATAAGAACGTCCTGCTGAGCGGAGTCGAAGCATCTCTACCGCTTTGTTACGGGGCTACTAAGTAGCCAGCGGTAGAGATGCTTCGACTCCGCTCAGCAGGACGGCCTGAAGTCAAAATGGGAGTGTTACCCCACCAGCACCGGTTCGGCGGCAATGATTTCGTCCATGATGGCGTGGATTTCCGTGGGGTCGTTGCTGTCCACCAGGCGGGTGCGCCACTGGCGGGCTCCTTCCAGACCGCGGAAATACTGGGCGTAGTGGCGGCGCATCTCAAACACCCCGGCCCGCGGGCCTTTCCACTCCAGGCTTTTGTCGAAATGAAAGCGGCAGGCCTGCACCCGCTCCTCCACGGTGGGCGGGGCCAGCAGCTCGCCGGTGGCGGCGTAGTGCTTCACCTCCCGGAAAATCCAGGGGTAACCAATGGAAGCGCGTCCGATCATGACCCCATCCACGCCGTAGCGGTTCTTGTACTCCACGGCTTTCTGGGGCGAGTCGATGTCGCCGTTGCCGAAGATGGGAATCCGGATGCGGGGGTTGTTTTTGATGGCCGCAATCAGCCGCCAGTCGGCCTCGCCCTTGTACATCTGCACGCGGGTGCGGCCATGCACCGTAAGAGCCTCAATGCCGATATCCTGCAGGCGCTCGGCTACTTCCTCCACGTTCTTGGTGGTGTCGTCCCAGCCGAGGCGGGTTTTCACCGTCACGGGCAGGTGGGTGGCTTTCACCACGGCCTCCGTCATCTGCACCATTTTGGGAATGTCGCGCAGCAGAGCCGCACCGGCTCCCCGGCAGGCTACCTGCTTCACGGGGCAGCCGTAGTTGATGTCGATGAGGTCGGGGCCGGCCTCGGTGCTGATACGGGCGCATTCACCCATAGTCTCCACATCGGAGCCGAACAGCTGAATGCCAATGGGCCGCTCATAGTCGAAAACGTCGAGCTTCTGGCGGCTTTTGGCCGCAGCCCGAATCAAGCCTTCCGAAGAAATGAATTCGGTGTACATCAAATCGGCGCCGCCCTGCTTGCACACGGCCCGGAATGGTGGGTCCGACACGTCCTCCATGGGGGCGAGCAAGAGCGGGAAATCGGGCAGGGCAATGTTGCGGATGTGTACCACGGCAGGCTATTCTAGTATTTTGCGCAAATTTACGACTATATCAGGGGCTTAAGGCTTTGGAGGCTTAGCGTCTTGGTTGACGTTCTTGCGTAAAGACGTTGCCCTGGCCTCCAAGCCCCCAGAATCTTAAGCCCCAAGACCCCGAACACATATGAAAGGTTTCGTATCCAGCCGGCTACACCCCTTGCTCGCCCTGCTGCTGCTGCTGGGGCTGATCATAGGAGCAGCCTGCCTGGCTTATTTTCTTATTGCGCTGGCTTGCGTTGCGTTTTTTGGGATTCGGAGTACGCAGGAGTTTGATGCCTTGCTCCGGAACCCGCACCTAAGCAACCACGGCTGGAGCGTGCTTATGTTGATGCAGGGTTTACTGCTGCTGATCGGGTTTGGGGGTGCGGCCCTGGGGCTGGCTTCAGCGCAGGGCGTGCCGTGGTCCGAGTACTTTGCCCCGCGCCGCCCGGTGCCGGGGTGGTGGCTGCTGCTGGCGGCTTTAGTCATTGTGGTCAGCCTGCCCGCTATGTCGGGGCTGATTGCGTGGAATGCCGACGCGCAGTTTCCAACCTTCATGCATGAGTTTGAGGTTTGGGCCCGTGAAAAGGAAACCCAGGCTCAGGACCTCACCCGGTACCTCACTCAGTTCACGTCCACGGGCCGCCTTCTGGTAGCGCTGTTGGTGGTAGCCGTGGTGCCAGCAATCAGCGAGGAGCTGGTGTTCAGGGGCGTGGTACAGAAGCAGCTCACGCGCCTGTTCGGCTCCTACCACGCGGGCGTCTGGCTTTCGGCTATCCTGTTCAGTGCCATTCACACACAGTTTTTTGGGTTTGTGCCGCGCATGGTGCTGGGTGCTGTCCTGGGCTACCTCTTCGCCTGGAGCGGCAATATTCTGGTGCCCATGGCCGCGCACTTTGCTCAGAACGCCGTGCAGATTCTGCTGCTCTACGCCCAGCAGCGCGGTGCCTTGGGGGCCTCTTTCGACCCCGATTCAACGGAGGCATTGCCCTGGCCCTGGATGCTGCTCTCGGCCATCCTCACGCTGGGGCTGCTGCGGCTGGCTTACCAGCAGTTTCGGGTGCCGGTGGTACCGGTAGTCAGCCACACGCTCACGGGCGCGGGCCTCGTCGTTGAGGGGAATGCGCCGCCTGCCGGGCATACGCTCACCGGCCACGGCATAGAGCCGGCGCCCGGCAGCCCGACCACGTAGACGGGTTTCGCCACTTTTTCTCTTTCCTGACTTCTCACGCTGCTGCCGCTTGCCCGACTCTCCCGCTCCCGCCCCTTCCTCTGCTTCCGAGAAAAAGCCCATGTCGAATCTGGCGCAGCGCCTGCTCTATGGGGTGCTGGGCGCCATCGTGCTGCTCTTCTGCATCTGGTACAGCGCCTGGACGTTCGCGCTGTTCTTTGCCCTGGTGCAGATGCGGATGCTCTGGGAGTTCTACCGCATGATGCGGGAAGCCGGGTATAAGCCGGCGGCTATGCTGGGAGGCGGATTGAGTATTTTAATATTCACTTCCATTTTCCTTGTCAGAGCGGGTGCCGTGGGTTTCGCTAATGTTAACTATGATTATGCAGTAGCTTCCGGTTGGCACACAATCATCCTTCCTTCTAATTTCATAGGTGCTCTTCTGAGTTTGCCATTGCTGCTCCTGCCTACTATCCTGATCCTACGGGAAATGTATGCTTGGCCGCGCGAGAACCAGCCGTTTTCGCCCTTTGCCAACGTGGGCGTGGCCTTGCTGGGTTTGCTGTACGTGAGTTTGCCCATGAGCTTGCTGAGCGTGCTGGCCTTTGATGAGCACGGCTACGACTACCGCCGCATCTTCGCGCTGCTGCTGCTGGTGTGGTCGTCGGACATCGGGGCGTACGCGGCGGGCAAAAACTTCGGCAAGCACAAGCTGGCGCCCAAGATTTCGCCCGGCAAAACCTGGGAAGGCGCCATCGGGGGCTTCCTGCTCACGCTGCTCACGGGCTGGGCACTGGGCTATTTGCTGCCCGAGCTGCCACTGGCCTACCGACTGGTGGTAGCCGGGGTGGTAGCCATCTTCGGCCCGCTCGGCGACCTGGCTGAGTCCATGCTCAAGCGCAGCGTGGGCGTGAAGGACTCCGGCCGCATTCTGCCCGGCCACGGCGGCCTGCTCGACCGGTTCGACGCCTTCCTATTTATCCTGCCGGTGCTGGCTTTGCTACAGTTGCTGCTGGGCTAGAGGAGCGGAAAGAATCCAGCCTTATAAGGCAGCCCACCCTAGCTGTGGCAACTCGTAAAGGCCACGCCACCCACAAATCCAGCCTACGCCACATCCTGGGCGCAGGCGGACGCGTATGGCATAAACTGCTACCTTTGGCGTCTTAAAAATTCGCGGTGTGCCAGGCAAATTTCCACCCTTGCCGTACGCCCGCCGTTTTCACCCACCTCCACCCTTTTTTCTTCACCCGTATGGCTACCACCACGGTGTACAAAGAACCCGCCCCCCGCGTCGATGCCGAAAACCCGCTGGAATCCATGATGTCGCGCTTCAACGTGGCCACGGAAATCCTGGGACTCGACGATGAAACCTACAACGTTCTTAAAGCGCCCGACAAGCAGGTTATCGTCCACATTCCTGTGACGATGGACAACGGCAAGGTGCGCGTATTTGAGGGCTACCGGGTGATTCACAATACCATTCTGGGACCTTCAAAAGGCGGCATCCGCTACGACAAGAACGTGCACCTGGATGAGGTGAAGGCCCTGGCGGCCTGGATGACTTGGAAGTGCGCCGTGGTTGACATTCCCTACGGTGGCGCCAAAGGTGGTATTATCTGCGACCCGACCACCATGAGCCCCGGCGAAATTGAGCGGCTTACGCGTGGCTACACGCTGGCGCTGAAGGACGTGTTCGGCCCGGACAAGGATATTCCGGCTCCGGATATGGGCACCGGCCCGCGCGAAATGGCGTGGCTGATGGACGAATTCTCTAAAACCGTAGGTGCTACCTCCCCGGCCGTCGTTACGGGCAAGCCTTTGGTAATGGGCGGCTCCCTGGGCCGCACCGAAGCCACCGGCCGCGGCGTAATGGTGTCGGCGCTGGCCGCCATGAAGAAGCTGGGCATGGACCCCAAGCAGGCTTCGGCCGCCGTGCAGGGCTTCGGCAACGTGGGCTCCTGGGCTGCCAAGCTATTGTGCGAGCAGGGCGTGAAAATCAAGGCGGTATCCGACGTGAGCGGGGCATATTGGAACGACAACGGTATCAACATCGACGAGGCTATTGCCTATAAGAATGCCCACAAAGGCCGCTTGGATGGCTACACCGGCGCCGTGCTGATGGAAAATGCCGACGACCTGCTGCTGGCTGATGTGGACGTGCTGGTGCCTGCTGCCGTGGAGGACGTCATCACCGAGCACAACGCACACGACATCAAGGCCCGTCTGATTGTGGAGGGCGCCAACGGCCCCACCTCGGCCTCGGCTGACCCCATCATCAACGAGAAAGGCATTATGGTGGTGCCCGATATCCTGGCCAACTCCGGCGGCGTAACGGTATCCTACTTTGAGTGGGTGCAGAACCGCCAGGGATTCAAGTGGACCGAGGAAATGGTAACGGAGCGCGCCGACCGCATCATGTCCGACGCTTTCGAGAAAGTGTACGCTACCAGCCAGAAGTATAAAATCCCGATGCGCATTGCGGCCTACGTGGTAGCCATCGACAAAGTAGCCCAGACCTACAAGTTCCGCGGCGGCTTCTAAGCCGGGCAGGAACTACGAGAATTTTCTCCCCGTATAGCCCGGGCCGCATGGCTCGGGCTATATTTGTACGCCGCCGAAGGCTAAATTCCCGTATGCACTACGGACGCCTGCTGTACCGGCCCTTACCCCGACTCCTGCCTTGACGACTGAGGCCGCGCCCCCAAGCGGCTTCAGCGCAACTCAACGCTCTATGAAGATCCACAAAGAAGGACGACGTATTCTGTTCTTTACGCTGCTGGCCTTACTGGCCGTGAACCTGCTGCTGTTCCGCTACAATGCGCAGAACGACGGCTTCAACAAGGTATTTGCGGGTATATCCGTCATCGTATTTCTGACGCTGCTGCAGTTTTTCCGCAGCCCGGCCCGGCGCCTGCTCACCCACGAAGACCACATTATTTCGCCGGTTGACGGCAAAGTAGTGGTGATTGAGGACGTGCACGAGCCGGAGTACTTCGACGATGTGCGCAAGCAGATCAGCATCTTCATGTCGCCCATCAACGTGCACATCACCCGCAACCCGGTTTCAGGCATTGTGCGCTACTTCAAGTACCACCCCGGCAACTATCTGGTGGCCTGGCACCCCAAAAGCAGCACCAAAAACGAGCGGACCACGGTAGTAGTGGAGTCGGAAGCCGGGCCTTTTGTGCTGTTCCGGCAGATTGCGGGCGCTATGGCGCGCCGCATTGTGTGGTACGTGAACGAGGGCGACGAAGTAAGCCAGGGCGAGGAGTTCGGCTTCATCAAGTTTGGCTCCCGCGTCGATATCTTCGTGCCTGTGGATACGGAGGTGAAAGTGCAGATCGGCGAAAAGGTGAAAGGCGGCCAGAGCATCATTGCCCAACTCAAAACCGACACTCCCAGCATTTTCTAAAGCCTGCTTTTTTCTTTACGACAACGGCCGCTCCTGCACAGGAGCGGCCGTTGCTTTTGGGTCTGGGGGACGGATGTGTTGCGGGTAGCTTCGGGTTATAGCTCCTCAAGCGTAGAAGGTATTCGACACAGCCAAGCGACGGAGGATGTCCCGCAACCAGATTTGCGAGCGGCTCGCAACTCTGGTTGCGGGCGGCTGACAACTGCCTTGTAAGCCGCCCGCAAGGCAGTTGTCGGCGGACCGTGAAGCAGTGCCTACGTGCCAGTTACTTTTCACCCCAGCAAATGGGGCACGAACTCGGAAAGGTTGGTGATAAAGCCCGCGTCGCGGCGGAAACCGAGCGCGCAGGCCTCGCCGGCCCAGAATACGCCCGCCTGGTAGCGGCGCTGCTGCGCGTCGCGGGGAAGATAGGCCCAGCGCTGATGCACTTGGGGCTGCTCGCCAAACTCCCCGTCGATGCTAGTACCGAGTTGGCCATTGGGCTGCACTTCCGTCACGTTCTGGCCTTCGCGGCCAAAGATTGGCTTGCTGACGGAGTGGCCCGCCAGCGGCTGCAGGGAAGCTTCCAGCAGCAAAGGGTGGTGCGGAAATACCTTCCAGAGCCAAGCCAGGATACCCTTGCTTTGGAACAGTAGGGAATACGCCGGGTTGGCAATGATAACGTCGCGCGAAAGAAGCAGGTGGGTCAGGTCGGCGGTCAGGTCGGGCTCTTCCTCAGCCAGAATTTCCCAGGGCACCAGCTTAAACAGAAAGCCGAACCGCTGCCACTGCTCCGGTCCCACCTGTGCCCACACGCCTCGGTCTTCACCCGCCACCGATACCTGCATAGCATCCACGGAACACACGTGCGCGGTAGCAAAACCGGCTGCCCGCGCCGCTTCGGCCAGGATGGCACAGTTGGTTTCGTCCTCGGCGCTGCCGGGCAGGTGCACCAGCAACAGGCTGGGGTCGAGGTCGGGGTTGAGCTGGCGCCATTCCTCCAGCTGGCTTTGCAGGCCCTCGAACAGGCCGTTGGCCTGCCTCTCCTCGTCGGCCTGACCGGCGGCTACCAGGCTGGCCCACTGCACCACGGCCGTTTCGGGCAGGCTGGTGGCCGTATCGGCGTTGAACTCCAGCAGCTTGATGCCGTCGGGCGTCTGGGCCAGATCGAAGCGGCCGTAGAGGTGCCAGTGCCGCTCGTCGTTCCAGGAGTGACGCACGGCAGTCCACAGGTTGGCCGGAATGGCCAGCAGCTGCAGCAGGTCGTCGGGGATAGGGTCGGGAATAGCCTGGGCCAGCATTTCGTAGAGCGTGTCGGCGGCCTGGAGCAGGGCTTCGGCTTCGGCCTCGGGCACCTGCACGGCTTCGCGGGCCACATAGGCGGCGCAAGCATCTTCCACGGCCCAGTCCCAGCCCAGTGCCCGCACGGCCGGCGTCACGTCACCGGAAAGGGAAATTAATTGAACGGTTGAGCTATTCATATGCCGTTTGACAGGGTAATATTCGAGTCAGAGGATAAACCGGCTACTATATTTCTAATCCGTTTATTCAATAAATCCTCCTGTTTTTCCTTGTCATAAAAGCTGTATTTGATGGTATCCATGAAAGAAAGGTCAAGCTTAAAAGGATACTCTTTGCCATCAGCGAATACCATATACTCCCGTATTCTGAACGCACATCCCCCAATCCGCACACACTTGAATTCGTTCAAAGGATAAATAATTGGCTTGCGGAACAACGCCTTAATGATGAAGCGGTTAGCTGTTGCATAAACTGTGCGCACAGGCCAAATCAACATAGGTAGATTGAATATGATCAGTGCTAGTATCCAGAGGATACTCAGTTCTTTGTGTTGTTCAAACCACAGAAATGGTAAAGCAAACAGCAGCATAAGGAAGCTGAAAAAAAGTGTAAAAGCATAACCGTACCGATAGTCAAGTGTAATACGTTTGGGCAGTAGACGTGCCATCGTTGCCAAGCTAACTACCCGCCAAACCCTCCGCTGCTTCGGGTGCCGAAGCCGCTGCTGCGGCTCATGCGCGGAGCCGAGCTGCGGAATGTGCCACTGCGGTAAGCCGAGCGCCGGAACGACGGGCTTTCCTGTACGCCGGCCGAGCGGGAGCTGCGGGCGCCCGTGAAGCCCCGGCCAAAAAAGCCCCGGCCTTCGTTTTCCCGCTCCCGGGTAATGCCCTGGCGCCAGCCCATATTGCGCTGCACCAGACCGGGGTTGGCATAATAGCCGGGATTGGGGTTGAGAAAGCGCCCGGCCATATACCCAATGCCACTCCACATCAGCACATCCATCATGCCCGTGCCAGCTACCCGGTTTTCGGGGTTTTGGCGGCTGTAGTCCTGCATCTGTTTTTGCAGAGCCGCGCCTTGCAGGGTATCCACCTTACCATCAAAGTGGTGGAGGATGGCGGCTACCTCTTCCTTGCCGGCCGGCTTTTCGGCCGTGATTTTCCAGTTGCCCGGCTGCACCTCGGTCATTTCCGTGATGACGCCCTGGCTGTAGGTTTCGCCGCTCCAGTCGCCGGTGGCGGTTTCCGTATCGGTGCGGTTATCGGAGGAGCAGGCGGGCAGCGCACCCAGGCCCAGGCTGGCGGCAGCGGCCATCAGCACCACGTTGCGACGCCAGTCGCCAAGAGAGTAAAACGGCTTTTTCATCGGGGAATTCGGTTGAGAGTTGTCAGTTGTTGGTTGCCCGTTGTGAGTTGTCAGACTGCGCTCAGCATGACGAGCAACAGGCAACCCACGACTGGCACCAGCCTAAAACCAGCGGGCTGCCAGCTGCATGAGCTGTTCCAAGGCCTGCTGGTCGTCCTGGTTGAAGTCGTTTAGCTGGTCGCTGTCTACGTCCAGCACGGCTACCACCTGCCCATCTTTCAGAACCGGCACCACAATTTCGGACTTCGACTCGGAACTGCAGGCAATGTGGCCGGGAAACTGTTCCACGTCGGGTACCAGCAGAGTGGCGGCCTGGGCCCAGCTGCTGCCGCACACGCCCTTGCCGTGCCGGATGCGGGTGCAGGCAATCGGCCCCTGGAACGGGCCCAGTACCAGCTCGTCGCCCTTCACCATATAAAAGCCCACCCAGAAAAAGCCAAAGGCCTGCCGTAGCGCCGCCACGGTATTGGCCAGGTTGGCTACCAGGTCCGGCTCGCCGGTGGTTAGGGCTTCAATCTGGGGCAGCAGCTGCCGGTATTGCTCGGCTTTAGTGAGCGTGGTATCGAGGTGCAGTTCTTCAGCCATGGTTTAGGTGATGAGGTTACAGGTAACAGGCAAGGGTAACAAAGAGATGTTACGGAACAAAGGTCAAGACTTGCGAGGTAAAAATGGGTAGAGAAGGTAGCGAGGCAGCGAAGTGGTTCCGGTCGGTCAGACATTCCCTGCGTCACCTGTTACGTGTCACCCAATCATCCGCATCAGCCTTTCCGATACACGAACACCTGATCTTCGCCCAGCGTGAACTGCTCCCGCAGGCCGGTGAGGCCCAGGTGCGGGGCCGCCACGCCGCCGCCCAGCAGCTTGGGGCTGCGAATGACCCTGATTTCGTCCCATAGCCCGTCCTTCAACAGGGAGTTAAGCACCGTCGGCCCGCCTTCCACCAGCACCGACTGCACCTGACGCTGGTGCAGGTTGGCCAGAATCTGCGGAAACAAGTCCTCGGCCTCCGACAGCGTAACGTAGCCCACGTTGTTGGTGGTAGCGCGGTGGCGGTACGTGTATACCACCGTGGGCTGGCTACCGTCGAGAAGGTTGTGCGTGGGCGGGAGGCTCAGGTTTTTGTCGATGACGAGGCGAATAGGGTCCTGGCCGGGCCATTCACGCACGTTCAGGCGGGGGTTGTCGTGCAGGGCCGTGCGCGTGCCTACCAATATGGCGTGCTCCTCGCCGCGCCACTGGTGAACGGCCACCCGCGCCAGCTCCCCACTGATGGGCACCGGCTGAAAATACGGACCCGCCAGGTAGCCGTCGGCGGTTTCGGCCCACTTCAGCACCACGTAAGGCCGCTGCTGCTCCTGATAAGTAAAGAAGCGCCGGTTCAGCCAGCGGCCTTCTGGCTCCAGTAGCCCCGTTTCTACGGATATACCCGCGTCGCGCAGCTTTTGCAGGCCCCGGCCGGCTACCAGCGGGTTGGGGTCGAGGTTGCATACCACCACTTCTGCTACGCGCTTTTCTATCAGCAGGTCGGCGCAGGGCGGGGTTTTGCCGAAGTGAGAGCAGGGTTCCAGCGTTACGTACACGCGGGCTTCGGGCAGCAGGTGCGGCTCCATAACCGAGGCTACGGCATTCACCTCGGCGTGAGGTCCGCCATACCGCCGGTGCCAGCCTTCCCCAATCACGCGGCCCTGGTGGGTGATAACGCAGCCAACCATGGGGTTGGGGCGCGTGTAGCCGGCGCCCAGGCGGGCCAGGTCCAGGGCCCGGCGCATCATCAGTTGGTCGAAATCGGAGAAAGGCATAGGCAGAGCGGAGGCAGATGGGTCGGTGAAGATACGCGGCCCCGGGGTTTCGGGCGCTACCTTTGCCTTATGCCCACGCTCCGCCAGCTCACCCTCGATCTTGCCGCCGCGCTGCAGGCCGTGTACCCGCCCGAGGAAGCCGCCGCCGTAGCCGGGCAGGTGCTGGAGCATCTGCTGCACCTCACCCCGTTGCAGCGCAGTATGCGGGCCCGGGAAGAAGTAGCCGAAGATGACCTGGCTGATTTGCCCCATGTGCGGGCCCGGCTGCTGCGCCACGAGCCGTTGCAGTACGTGCTGGGCGTAGCGCACTTTGCCGGCCTGGAGCTGGAAGTAACGCCCGCCACCCTCATCCCGCGCCCCGAAACGGAGGAGCTGGTAGCCCTGATTGTACATGAGCAGCGGGGCCGCGCCGGCTTGCGTATGCTGGATGTGGGCACCGGCTCCGGCTGCATTCCGCTGGCCCTGGCGCAGGCCCTGCCCGGCAGTCAGCTCACGGCCGTGGATGTTTCGGCCGAAGCTCTAGCCGTGGCCCGCCGCAATGCCCATAAGTACTCGGTAGCCATCAATTTTCAGTTGGTCGATATTCTGCAGGCTACGCCAGTGCTAAGCGGGCCGCTGGATGTAATCGTCAGCAACCCGCCGTACGTGCTGGAAAACGAGCGGCCGCTGATGCGCCCCAACGTGCTGGACTACGAGCCCGGCACCGCGCTGTTTGTGCCCAACCACGATCCGCTGCTGTTCTACCGCCGCATTGCCCAGCTTGGGCAAACGCTGCTGGCGGCCGGCGGTAATCTGTACTTTGAAATCAACGAGCAGTTTGCTCAGGAAACTCTGCAGTTGCTGCACCAGCTAGGCTACACCGGGGCCGCCGCTCAGCTGGATATCTTCGGCAAAGCCCGAATGGTGCGGGCTGCGTGGCCGGGCCGGTAACCTTAGTTAAGGGCGGTTTTGCCGGCTGTAAATGGTCCGCGCGGGGCGTTAGTAACCGGTAATGCGGAAACGCCCACCTGACGAGCTGCTTAAAGCGGCAAAACTCCTACCTTTGCCGGCTCAATTCCTGCTCACGGGTTTTACTTTGCATGGCTGACGCTTCCGGTTATTACGCGCACCCCACCGCCGTCCTCGACGAGGGCTGCCGGATTGGGGCCGGGTGCCGCATCTGGCATTTCACGCACGTAAGCACCGGGGCCGAGCTGGGCGAAGGCTGCAGCCTGGGCCAGAACGTGTTTGTGGCCGAAGGCGTGAAGCTGGGCCGCAACGTGAAGGTACAGAACAACGTGAGTTTGTACGCCGGCGTGGAGTGCCAGGACGACGTGTTCCTGGGGCCCTCGGTGGTGTTTACCAATGTCCTGAACCCCCGGGCCGCCGTGCCCCGCCGGGGTGCCGACCACTACCTGCCTACCCGTCTGGCTCAGGGCGTCAGCATCGGGGCCAACAGCACCATTGTGTGCGGGGTGAGCCTTGGGGAATATGCCTTTGTAGGGGCCGGCTCGGTGGTCACGAAGGATGTGGGGCCGTACACGCTGGTGTATGGCAACCCGGCCCGTCCGCGCGGCTGGCTAAGCCCCCACGGCCACCGGCTGGCCTTCGATGAAGCAGGCCGCGCCGCCTGCCCCGAAACGCACGAGCAGTACCAGTTAACCGACGGCCGGGTTTGCCGTATCAGCCCCTGACCGTAGGGGCTTTGCTTCCTGAAATTCAATAAACTCCAGCTTTTAACCAGTTACCCGTGTACGAGCAACTTCTTCAGAAACAGGCCAAAATAGCCGTTATCGGCCTTGGCTACGTGGGCCTGCCCATTGCCCTCGAATTCGCCCGCAAACTAAACGTGATTGGCTTTGATATAAATGCCAAGCGCGTGGAAATGATGCGTAACAACATCGACCCAAGCGGCGAGCTGGAAGCCAAGGATTTTGAGGGATGCTCAATTGAGTTTACGGACTCCCTGGACGTGCTTCGCGAAGCGCAGTTCTTCATCGTAGCCGTGCCTACGCCTATTGATGAGCATGCCCAGCCCGATCTGAAGCCGCTGCTGGGTGCTTCGGGCTCCGTGGGCAAAGTGCTGAAAAAAGGCGATTACGTGGTGTTCGAAAGCACTGTGTACCCGGGCTGCACCGAGGAAGACTGCATTCCGGTGATGGAGGAGCTTTCGGGCCTGAAATTCCCGGACGACTTCAAAGTTGGCTACTCGCCCGAGCGCATCAACCCAGGCGACAAGGAGCACACGCTCAGCAGCATCGTGAAGGTGGTATCGGGCTGCGACGCCGAGTCGCTGGAGGAAATTGCCAAGGTCTACGAGCTGGTGGTGAAAGCCGGCGTACACCGCGCCTCGTCCATCAAGGTAGCCGAAGCCGCCAAGATCATCGAAAACACACAGCGCGACGTGAACATCGCCCTGATGAACGAGCTGTCGATGATTTTCGACCGCATGAACATCAACACTTACGAAGTGCTGGAAGCGGCCGGTACCAAGTGGAACTTCCTCAAGTTTTCGCCCGGTCTGGTAGGTGGTCACTGCATCGGCGTAGACCCGTACTACCTCACCTACAAAGCCAAGGAGCTGGGCTACGATGCCAAGGTGATTCTGAGCGGCCGCACCACCAACGACAACATGGGGGCTTACATCGCGCGCAAAACCGTGCAGACGATGATCAAGCAGGGCAAGGATGTAGCCAAGAGCCGCGTGCTGGTGATGGGCGCTACCTTCAAGGAGAACGTGGAAGACATCCGCAACTCCAAGGTGGCCGACGTGATTCAGGAGCTGAAAAACTTCTCGGTGAATGTCGACATCATCGACCCCCACGCCGATAGCGACGAGTTGCACCACGAGTACGGCTTCCGCCTGACGCCGGAAAGCGAAATCCGCAACGACTACGACGGTATTGTGGTGGCCGTAAGCCACCAGCGCTATACGGAGCTGGACGAGGCCTACTTCAAGTCCATCACCAACCAGCCGGCCGTAGTGGTAGACATCAAAGGCCTGTTCCGCAACAAGATTCAGGACCTGGCTTACTGGAGCCTCTAAGGCGAAATAGTGAAGTGGTGAGTTTGAGGTTCTGATTGTATAGCTCCGCGCAAGTGGTGCTTGGCGAACCTCAAACTCACTATCTCACCATCTCACTACTAAATACAGATGGAGCGGACGAAAATACTGGTTACGGGCGGCGCGGGCTACATTGGCTCCCATGCCGTGGTAGAGCTCTATGAGGCTGGCTTTCAGCCGGTCATTGTCGATGACTTCAGCAACTCGCAGGAGTCGTCGGTGCGCGGCATTGAGGCCATTCTGGGCGTGCGCGTTGCCTGCCACCACATCGACTGCGGCGACGCCGAGGCGCTGCGGGCCGTGTTTGCGGAGGAAGGAAGCCTGCGCGGGGTTATTCACTTTGCCGCCTTCAAGGCCGTGGGCGAATCGGTACAGAAGCCGTTGGCCTACTACCAGAACAACGTAGGCTCCCTGCTGACGCTGCTCACGGTGATGCAGGAGTTTGGGGTGCCGCACCTGGTGTTTTCCTCGTCGTGCACCGTGTACGGCGTGCCCGACGTGCTGCCCGTAACGGAACTGACGCCCCGCAAGCCGGCCAACTCGCCCTACGGCAATACCAAGAAGATCTGCGAAGACATTATCACGGACGTGGTGCACGCGCCGGCCAGCACGGTACGGGCCATTCTGCTGCGCTACTTCAACCCCATCGGGGCCCATGCTTCGGCCAAGATCGGGGAGCTACCGCTGGGCGTACCCCAGAACCTGGTGCCCTTCGTAACGCAGACGGCGGCCGGCATCCGTGAAAAGCTCACCATCTACGGCAACACCTACGACACGCCCGACGGCACCAACGTCCGCGACTACGTGCACGTGGTGGATCTGGCCAAAGCACACGTAACCGCCGTGCAGCGCCTGCTCGATGGCACCGGCGAGGCCGTGGAAACCTTCAACGTGGGCACGGGCCGCGGCAACTCCGTGCTGGAGGTAGTGCAGGCATTTGAGCGGGCTACCGGTGTGAAGCTTAACTACGTCATTGGGCCGCCCCGCGCCGGCGACGTGCCCGCCATCTACGCCGACGTCACCAAATCGGTGCAGGAACTGGGCTTTCAGACCACTACCTCGCTCGAAGACTCCCTGGCCAGCGCCTGGAAATGGCAGCTGACGTTGAGTGAATGAGAGCCTGAGCGAATGAGTGAAGTCTTTTGCTCATTTGCTTGCTAGGCCCCTTCACTCATTCGCTCATTTACTTACTCACCGCATGAAAATCATCATCACCGGCGGGGCCGGCTTTATCGGGTCGCACGTGGTGCGCCTGTTCGTGACGAAGTATCCGGAGTACCAGATTCTGAACCTGGACGCCCTCACGTACGCCGGCAACCTCGAAAACCTGCGGGATATTGAGCATGCGCCCAACTACCGGCTGGTGAAGGGTGATATTACCGATCAGGCTTTCGTGGATGAGCTCTTTGCCCGCGAAGAGCCCGATGCTTTGATTCACCTGGCTGCCGAAAGCCACGTGGACCGCAGCATCACGGATCCGCTGGCCTTCGTGAAAACCAACGTGCTGGGTACGGTTCATCTGCTGAACGCGGCCAAAAACCTGTGGAAGCCCCTGGGCTACGAGGGCAAAACCTTCTACCACGTGAGCACCGACGAGGTGTACGGCTCCCTGGATTTCGGACCCGAGATGTTCACGGAGCAAACTGCCTACGACCCCCGCTCCCCTTACTCGGCCAGCAAGGCGTCGTCGGACCACTTTGTGCGGGCCTGGCACCACACCTACGGCCTGCCCATCAAGCTGAGCAACTGCTCCAACAACTATGGCCCCAACCACTTCCCCGAGAAGCTGATTCCGCTGGCCATTCACCGCATTCAGCACGGGCAGCCTATCCCAGTGTACGGCAAAGGCGAAAATGTGCGCGACTGGCTGTTTGTAAAAGACCACGCCACGGCCATCGACGCAGTGTTCCACAAAGGCAAAGTAGGCGACACTTACAACATCGGCGGGGTGAATGAGTGGGCGAACATTGAGCTCATTCACTTACTCTGCGACACGCTGGATGAGAAAACCGGCAAGCCCCAGGGCACCTCACGCCAGCTCATCAAGTTTGTGAAGGACCGCGCCGGCCACGACCTGCGCTACGCCATCGACTCCTCGAAGATCATGCAGGAGCTTGGCTGGAAGCCCTCCGTGACGTTTGAACAAGGCTTGGCGCAAACCGTAGACTGGTACCTGGAAAACCAGGAGTGGCTCGACCATGTGACCAGCGGCGCCTACCAGGAATACTACCAGAAGCAGTACCACAGCTAATGTACTGATAGAGTAATGTGCTGATGTGCTAAGTTTTAGCAAGGCAGCATCAACACATTAGCACATTCAAACACATTAGCACATTAGCACATTAATAAGATGTACGAAACTCCCTTTCACGACCAGCCAATCGATAATCTGGCTTTCTTGGTAACCGGCGGCGCTGGTTTCATTGGCTCCAACCTAGTGGAATACCTGTTGAAGTACGGGGCCAAGGAAGTGCGCGTGCTCGACAACTACTCCAACGGCTTCCGCAAGAACGTGCGGCTGTTTGAAGACAACCCGGCCCTGCGTGTGATTGAAGGCGACATCCGCGACCGGCAAACCTGCATCGACGCCTGCCAGGGCATCGACGTGGTGCTGCACCAGGCCGCGCTGGGCTCCGTGCCCCGCTCCATCAACGACCCGATTACGAGCAACGACGTGAACGTGGGCGGCTTTGTGAACATGCTGGTAGGCGCCAAAGAAGCCGGTGTGAAACGCTTTGTGTACGCCGCCTCTTCCTCCACCTACGGCGACCATAAGGCCCTGCCGAAAGTGGAGGACCGTATCGGCAAGCCATTGTCGCCCTACGCCGTAACGAAGTATGCCAACGAGCTGTACGCCGACGTGTTTGGCAAAACCTACGGCATGGAAATCATTGGGCTGCGCTACTTCAACATCTTCGGCCCGCGCCAGGACCCCAACGGTGCCTACGCTGCTGTGATTCCGCTCTTTATTGATGCCGTGCTGGAAGGCAAGCGCCCGCGCATGAACGGCGACGGGGGCCAGACGCGTGACTTCACCTTCGTGGAAAACTGCGTGCAGGCCAACATCAAGGCGGCTCTGACAACTAACCTTGAGGCCGTAAACCAGGTCTACAACGTGGCCGTGGCCGACCGCACGTCCCTCAACGACCTGTTCAACATTCTAAAAGAAGAAGCCGGCTCCGACATCACGCCCGAATACGGCCCCGACCGTGCCGGCGACATTCGCGACTCCCTGGCCGACATCAGCAAAGCCAACAACCTGCTCGGCTACGACCCGCAGGTACGCATCCGGGAAGGCCTGCAGAAGACGCTGGAATGGTTTAAAACCCACCAGGAGTTTATTGCGGAAAGGAATTAATTGTCAAATAACTGAATGGTTAAATGGCTGGTCGTTCAAAACCCTTGAGCGACCAGCCATTTAACCATTTTACGAGTTAACCATCCTCACCAATGAAAGGCATTATCCTCGCCGGCGGCTCCGGCACGCGCCTGCACCCGCTCACGCTGGCCGTCAGCAAGCAGCTCATGCCCGTGTACGACAAGCCGATGATTTATTATCCGCTGTCTATTCTGATGATGGCGGGTATCCGCGAAATTCTCATCATCACCACGCCCCACGACCAGGCCCAGTTTAAAAAGCTGCTGGGTGATGGGACCAGCCTGGGCTGCCGCTTCGAGTATGTGGTGCAGGAAGTGCCCAACGGCTTGGCGCAGGCCTTCGTGCTGGGGGCCGATTTCATTGGCGACGACAAAGTAGCCCTGGTGCTGGGCGACAATATCTTTCACGGCGAAGGCATGGAAGAGCTCCTCAAAGCCAACAACGACCCCAGCGGCGGCGTGGTGTACGCCTACCACGTGCACGACCCGGAGCGCTACGGCGTGGTGGAGTTCGATGAAAACAACAAGGCCCTCAGCATTGAAGAGAAGCCCGCCCAACCTAAGAGCAACTATGCCGTGCCCGGGCTGTACTTCTACGATAACGAAGTAGTGCAGATTGCCCGCGACCTGAAGCCCAGCCCGCGCGGGGAGTACGAAATTACCGACGTAAACCAGGAATATCTGCGCCGGGGCAAGCTGAAGGTAGGCATTCTGGGCCGCGGCACCGCCTGGCTGGACACCGGCACCTTCGAGAGCCTGATGCAGGCCGGCGAGTTTGTGCGGGTGCTGGAGCAGCGCCAGGGGCTGAAGGTAGGCTCCATTGAAGAAGTGGCTTACCGCCAGGGCTTTATTGATGCCGACCAGCTGCGCCGCATTGCCGAGCCCCTGCGCAAAAGCGGCTACGGCGACTACCTGCTCCACCTGCCCGACCATCAGTTGCGCAAAAGCTAATCTTCTGGCAGTTTCAGAACGCCTCGCCGGCTGTCTTTTCTTATCTGAAGAGGCAGCCGGCGAGGCGCTTTCGGGTACGGTTGGCTACAAAATCGCGCCGGCCAGCAGGGCTGCTAATACCATGAGGTAAGACGGTATCTTTTCCCACAGCAGTAGCAGAAAGGTAGCAGCTACCAGTGCCAGGTTGATGGGCGTGTCAGGCAGCGGGTGATAGAGCAGAAACGAGGCCGCCACCACCAGCCCCGCCGACACCGCGTTGATGCCTTCCAACGAGGCCTTCACCACGCGGTACTGCTTGAGCTGGTCCCAGAACCGAATTAGGAAGAAGATGAGCAGGGTGCCCGGCATGAAGATGCCGACGGCCCCAACCAGTGCCCCCAGTACCTGTCCGCCCACGCCATACTCACGCATAGCCAGCGCCCCAATGTAGGAGGCAAACGCGAAGTTGGGCCCCGGTAGCGCCTGTGTGAGACCGTAGCCCGACAGAAACTCCGGCCCCGACAAGTACTCTTTGAACTCCACAAACTCGGCGTAGAGCAGTGGCGCTAGTACCTGCCCGCCTCCGAATACGAGGGACCCGTTGCGGTAAAAGTTCTCGAACAGGCGCACCGGCAGTAGGCGCGTGTAGTGGCCCAGCAGAGCCGCACTCAGAAACACGCCCAGCCACAGGACGAAGTTGGACCACTCGATGTGCAGGGGCTCCTTGTGCTCGATGCGGGGCATCTTGCGGTAGCGGAAGGTCGTAACCAGCCCGCCGCCCAGCAGCAGCAGCGGCAGCACCCACGGCAGCTGGAAAAAGTACGCCACCAGCGCCGACGTCACGAGCAAGGCCACCGACGTTTTGGTGTGCACCACCTTCTCCGCAATTTTATAGGCAGAATACGCCACAAAGCCCACCGCCACGGGCTGCACAAACCGCACTAAGCGTGCTACCATGTCCTTATCGAGGTAGCTCATGGAAAGACCCGCCGCCGTCATCAGGCACACGGCCGGCAGCATCCAGATCAGCAGCGTGAGGTAAGCCAGGTTGGGGCCGCCCAGCCGGAAGCCAATGGCCGTAATAGTCTGGGTGGACGTAGGACCCGGCAGCACCTGGCACAAAGCCATCAGCTCCAGCAACTCGGCGGACGTGAGGTAGCGGCGTTTATCAACCAGCAGGCGCAGCATCATGGCCGTGTGCGCCTGCGGGCCGCCGAAAGCCGTGAAGCCCAGCTGTGCTACATCCCGCAGAAAGATGATGCCGCGCACCCGGCGGGTCCGTTTGCCACGGGCTGGAGGCGTAAGGATGCGTTCTTCCGTTTCCACAAATCAGAGCGGGCTGTCAGGAATGCATGAGCAGGGGAGGGCAACCTAGCAAAATAAAACCGGTTGAGGATAAAGTTCTGCCTTGTAGCAAACAGAAATTCATCCTCAACCGGTACAAAAATAGGGACCAGACGGCCGCCTACTTTTTCTTCAGGCCCAGCTCAATCAGGCGCTCATTCAGGAACTCGCCAGCGGTAATATCGGCTTCCTTTTTGGGGTTTTCGGCCGATACGCAGCTTTCCAGCGCCGCCAGGCTCATTTCGGAGCGCGGGTGCATAAAGAACGGAATGCTGTAGCGGGAGGTGTTCATCTTTTCCCGCGCCGGATTTACCACGCGGTGAATGGTGCTCTTGAGCACGCCGTTGGTCAGGCGCTGCAGCATGTCGCCCACGTTCACCACAATCTGGTCGGGCAGGGCCGTGATAGGAATCCACTTACCGTCGCGGCGCTTCACCTGCAGGCCGTCGGCGGAGGCACCCATCAGCAGCGTAATCAGGTTGATGTCACCATGCTCGGCGGCCCGCACAGCATCGGCGGGTACGGAGTCCGGATTCTCGATGGGGTAGTAATGGATGGGGCGCAGGATGCTGTTGCCATTGCGCACCTTGTCGTCGAAGTAGTTCTCGGGCAGGTGCAGGTACAGGGCAATGGCGCGCAGCACGTCTTTGCCGGCCGCCTCCAGCGTTTTGTATGTCACCAGTGAGGTGTCCTGGAAGCTGTTTACTTCCTGGGGCCAGATGTTGTCGGGGTATTCGGCCTTGATGGGGTCGTTCTGGTCGTCAACTTCCTGCCCCACGTGGTAGAACTCCTTCAGGTCGCCGGTGTTGCGGCCCTTGGCGTGCTCCTTGCCTTTGCTCACGTAGCCGCGCTGACCAGCCAGCTCTGGCTTTTCGTACTGCTGCTTCACGTCGTCGGGCAGGCTGAAGAAGGCCTTCACGTCGGTGTAGAGTTTGGTGGTCTGCTCGTCGGAGAGGCCATGGTTTTTGAGCGCCACGAAGCCAATGTTCTGGTAGGCTTCGCCCAGCTGCTGTACAAAGCGGGCTTTGCGCTCAGGGTCGCCGGAACGAAAGTCGGCGAGGTCGAGGGATGGAATTTCTTCCAGCAATTTTTCCTCCATAGTGAAAAATCAATATACTTTTGGGGCAAACCTTACGTATTGCGCAAGGTACTTAAAAAAAGCGCATCCTTAAACCGGCCGGTTGCCGGAAAAGTCCCTTTGTTCTCAACTACCTTTTTGCTTCATACCTCTCGACTTCCCCTTATGAAAGGACCTGCTTTACTACTTGCCGGCACGCTGCTACTGGGCCTTGGCGCCTGTGACTCGGCGCGCCGCCAGAGCGACAACAGCGCCGCCACGGCCGAACAGGTGAATACGCCTGTTGGGGAAAACATGGAAAAGAACGGCATCCGCCTGACGCCCTTCACCGACTCGCCGAAGTACCCTGAGGCCCAGATGCAGCTCAAGTCGCCGCTGGCGGGCTCTACGGTTCCCACTGGTGCCGTGGCCTTCGATTACGACCTGAGCAACTTTCAGCTCACCAAGATGACCGGTGGCATGCATGCCCACGAAATGGCCAACTCGGAGAAAGGTCAGCACATCCACAACATCGTGGACAACGAGCCCTACACGGCCCACTACACCACGGAGTTCACCAAGCCTATTGCCGACGGTCAGCACGTGATACTGTCGTTCCTGTCGCGCTCCTACCACGAGAGCCTCAAGCACCGCGGTGCCTACGACCTGCGCGTGGTGAGCGTGGGTAAGGTAACCCAGCCGCCGCTTCAGGTAGACCTAAAAGCGCCGCACCTGTTCTACAGCCGCCCCAAGGACACGTACTCGGGCAACGACGTGCAGAAGGTGATGCTGGATTTCTACCTGGTGAACACCACGTTGTCGCCGGAAGGCAACCACGTTCGGGCTACCATCAACGGTACCGAGTTCATGCTGCAGCAGTGGGCTCCTTATATGATGGAAGGCCTGCCAATGGGGCAGAATACCATCAAGCTGGAGCTGGTGGATGCCAGCGGTACCCTGATTCCCGGTCCGTTCAACTCCGTTACGCGCACGTTCACGCTGCAGCCCTAAGCCAGTTCGTTGGCTGAAAACGATGCCAGAGTCAGCTTCGACCCGGAAGTTGGTTCTGGCACTTTTTTTCTATAACTAGCTTACCTTTGGGTAGCGCCGGGTACTGAATAGAATAATTCGGATATGTAAATGGCGTAGGAAGAGGCCGGTAGGGTTAGCGGGGGAGAAATTCCGCCCCGCGCAACATCTGGCCGAGGCTCTACGTCTTGCAACATACAACCCCTGCTGCTGCTTTATCTTGCCAAGCGAAAAATTTCGTCCTTGGCCTTACCTTTTTCTGTTCCGTGTATGCGGCATCTGAAATACTCTTTGGCTTTTATAGCGGCGTGGGCTGTAGGCACGGCTTCGGTGCAGGCCCAGCATGCCGTGTGGGCCAACAAAATTGTGGACGTATCTTCGCAGAAAGCTGAGGGCAAAGAAGCATTTTCGCCGGAAAAGGTGCTGGGTGAGCCAGATGCCCTGCCCCTAGGCCAAATCAGCAACGAAGCCTGGATTCCAAAGAAAGAAGGCTCGGCGGAGTACATTGAAGTGAAGTTCGGCCGCTCCCTGATAGCCAGACAGGTGACGGTTATTGAAAACTTCAACCCTGGCTCCGTCATCAAGATCGAGCTGATTGATACCCGCGGCGGCAAGCACCAGGTGTACGAAAACCGCAACCCCGGCCCCATCCCGGAAGCCTTCCGTACGCTTACCGTTACGTTTGCGCCCAGCAACTACCGCACGATTGGGGTAGGCGTGACGATGAACACCAAGGCTGTGAACGGAGTAAACCAGATTGACGCCATCGGCATTGCCGACGTGGCCGAGCTGATGGTGAAGCAGGAGTTCAAGCAGGACCCCAAGGCCGTGGGCATCGACTCCAGCATGGTGAGCTTGGGGCCCAAGGTGAACTCCAAGTACGTGGATACGCACCCGGTGATTTCGCCCGATGGCCGCACGCTGTTCTTTGCCCGCCAGGACCACCCCCAGAACACCGGCGGCAGCAACGATGCCCAGGATGTATGGTATAGCACGCTCACTAAAACCACCGGGGATAAGAAAATCTGGAGCGAAGCCAAGAACATCAGCAGCCCCATCAATACTACCGGCCCCAACGGGCTAGCCTCGGTGTCATCAGACGGCAACGTGGCCCTGCTCATTAACGTGTACAACCCCGACGGCACGCTGAATCCCAAGGGCGCCAGCCTGACCAAGCGCACGAAAACCGGCTGGACCAAGCCCGAAAAAATTGACATCGAAGATTTTTACAACGATGACAATGAGCACGTAGACTATTACCTGGGTACCTCGGGCAAGGTGCTGCTAATGGCCGTAGACCGCAAGGATGGGCAGGGTGAGCAGGATATCTACGTGAGCTTTCTAAAGGCAGATGGCAAGTCCTGGACCCGCCCGCTGAACGTAGGCCCCACCATCAATACCAAGAAAGCTGAGTTTGCGCCCTTCCTGGCCGCCGACGGCAAAACCTTGTATTTCGCCTCCGAAGGCCGGGGCGGCTACGGCAAGAGCGACATTTTCTACAGCAAGCGCCTCGACAACTCCTGGACCAACTGGAGCACCCCGCGCAACATGGGCCCCAGCATCAATTCCTCGGACTTCGACGGCTACTTTACGCTGTCGGCGGCCGGCGACGAGGCATTTCTGGTGTCGTCGCGCAATGGCATTGACGGGTCGCGCGACATTTTCAGCATTGGCCTTACCCCGCAGTTCAAGCCTGAAGCCGTGACGCTGGTGCGCGGCAAGGTGCTGGATGCCGCCACTCAGAAGCCGATTTCCTCTGTCATTCACTACGAAAACCTGCTGACGGGCGAAGAACTGGGCGTGACGGAAACCAACCCCGTAGACGGCTCCTACACCATTGTGCTGCCCTCGGGCGTGCAGTATGGGTACCGCGCCGAGGCCCGCGACTACCTCTCCGAAAGCGCCAACCTGGACGTGACGGACCGCGAGAAGTACTCCGAAGTCACGCAGGATCTGTTTCTGGTGCCCTTCGCCGTTGGTCAGAAAATCAAGCTGAACAACATCTTCTTTGCGCAAAGCAAGTACTACCTGCGCGAAAATTCCTACCCCGAGCTGCAGCGCCTGATCAAAATTCTGAAGGCGTACCCAACGGTAGAAATTAAGCTGGAAGGCCACACCGACAACCAGGGCGACCCGGCGTTGAACCTCAAGCTCAGCCTGGACCGCGTAAACGAAGTGCGGAAATACCTGATATCCAAAGGTATCAACGGCTCCCGCATCACGGCGCAGGGCTACGGTGATACGCAGCCCATTGCCAGCAACGAGCAGGAGGAATCCCGCAAGCTCAACCGCCGTGTGGAGTTCACCGTGACGAAGAAGTAGGGTTTCTAATGTGCTAATGTGAGTTGAATGTGCTGATGTGCTAATGCCCTAGCAGTCATTGCGAGCGTAGCGAAGCAATCCGTCCTCTGAAACGTGCTTCCCGTTCTTCTACCAGAAAGCCCCTGACGTATGCATACGTCAGGGGCTTTTCACATTTCGGGGCCGGGTACGTTGTGCAGGACGGATGGCTTCGCTACGCTCGCAATGACACGTTTATAGGCTCACCATTTCATTATTTCACCACCTCGCCCTTAGCTGAGCCGCTGCTCGTCGCGGCCGGGCTTGGTGCTGCCGCTCTGACCGCCGGGGTTGGCAATGGAGTCGCGCATGTCGGTGTCAGCCTGTACGTTGCGCATTTTATAGTAGTCCATTACGCCTAAGTTGCCGCTGCGGAAGGCTTCGGCAATAGCGCGCGGAATCTCGGCTTCGGCCTGCACTACCAGAGCCTTGGCTTCCTGGGTTTTGGCGCGGTTTTCCTGCTCCACGGCTACGGCCATAGCACGGCGCTCCTCGGCTTTGGCTTCGGCCACTTTCAGGTCGGCGGTGGCTTGGTCGATCTGCAGCTTGGCCCCGATGTTTTCTCCTATATCGATGTCGGCAATGTCGATGGACAGAATTTCGAAGGCCGTACCGGCATCAAGGCCCTTGCTGAGCACCAGCTTGGAAATCTTATCGGGGTTTTCGAGCACCTCCTTGTGCGACTTCGACGAACCGATACTCGTCACGATACCTTCACCCACGCGGGCCAGAATCGTTTCTTCGCCGGCACCGCCTACCAGCTGCGTGATATTGGCGCGCACCGTAATGCGGGCTTTGGCAATCAGCTGAATGCCATCCTGCGCCACGGCCGCCACGTTGGGTGTGTTGATAACCTTCGGGTTAACGGACGTCGTGACGGCCTCGAATACGTCGCGGCCCGCCAGGTCGATGGCGGTGGCTTGCTTGAAAGTGAGCGGGATGTTGGCTTTGTCGGCCGAAATCAGCGCTTTAATGACGCTGGGAATATTGCCCCCGGCCAGGTAGTGCGTTTCCAGGTCGTTGGCCGTGAGCTCCAGCCCGGCTTTTGTGCTAGTAATCATGGAGTTGACAATAAGGGACGGCGGTACCTTGCGCACCCGCATAAAGGCCAGTTGGAACAAGCTCACGCGTACGCCCGAAAACAGCGCCGTAATCCAGAGGCTGATGGGGAAGAAATACAGCAGCACCAGCAGGGCCACGGCACCCACCGCCAGCGGAAAAAAGGGAAACTCCATGAAGAAGAAAATAAGGTGGTGATTTTCAGATGCCAGCAGGCGCCCGTCGGCAACTAACAACTAAAAAGGACAACTGCGGCCGTGCTGCTCAGGCCTGCTCTACTACAATGCGGTTCTGCTCGATGCCCAGCACCCGAACAGGCGTGCCGGCGGCCAGAAATTCGCCGCGCGTTACCACCTCGCGCCTTGCTTCGGCAAACAGCGCAGTGCCGGCCGGCCGAAGCGCCGACAGCGTACGGCCCACCGTGCCGGCCGGTACGTCGGGGCGGCGGATATCGTGCACGCTGGTATTGTTGACGCTGGTGAGGGCCATCTTATTGAGGTTGCGCGGCCGCAGCCCCACGTACACCAGCACGCCCACTACCACGGCCGAGCCCAGCAGCATGTAGTGGCCCAGTGGGGTGCCCAGGTCGCGGTAGCCTAGCCAGATGCCCGCAATCAGCAGCCCCAGCCCCACGAGGCCGACGATGGTAGTGCCCGGAATAAAAATAACTTCGGCGGCCACAAACAGCAAGCCGAACAGCAAAAGCAACGCAATGGTAAGCCAGTCCATAAGCAATGGGAAAGTAAGAGCTGAGAGCAGGGAAGATACGCAGAATAGCTGCGCAAAATGGGGCGGCTGCCGTAATTTGCCGGTGAGTCGCCGCAGTGGCCGCCTAACGTATTTCCCTGATGGCTGAGCCAGCTTTCCGTTCCACCGAATTGACCAGCCCGCAGCGCCTGCGCCAGCTGCTGCACCAGGTGCCGGGACTAACGGCCGCCGACGTTGATGCCCTCGTGGGTCGGTGGCAGCGCCCGGTGCACCTCCGCCGCGGCGACTTCCTCATCCAGCCCGGCCAAACCGACCACTACCTGTATTTTATAGACGAAGGCGTGCTGCGCATTTTTCTGCCTACCCAGCACGAGGAAATCTGCGTGGGCTTCGGCTACGCCAGCACGCTTATCTGCTCATTCCCGTCGTTTGTGGAAGGGCGCCCATCTTCCTACAGCATTCAAACGCTGAAAGCCAGCCGCCTGCTGGCCATTACCCGCGCCGATTTGCTGGAGCTGGTGGAACGCCGGCCCAATATCGGGCGGTTCTGGCGGGCCGAAATGGAGCGGGCCGTGGTAGGGCGCATCGAGCGGGAAATAGACTTGCTGCTGCCCGAGCCCCAGCGCCGCCTCGACCGGCTGCGGGCCCGCAGCCCGCACCTGTTTCAGCTGGTGCCGCGCAAGTACATTGCCTCCTACCTGCGCATGACGCCCGAAACCCTGAGCCGCCTGCGCTAAAATCTTGCGCGAAATCAAGATTTTGCAGCCGGGCAAGCCGGACTTTTGACGGGTTCAACTTTTTCAGCTCACGTCCTTTCTGGCTATGAAAACCCAACCCTTCCTGCAGCAGCTCCACAACCAGGTGCACGAGCTGCTTGCCGTCCTCAGCACCGAACTGGAGCCCCGCAACGGGCAGGCGCTACAGTTCAAGCCCAGTGCTACCAGCTGGAGCGTGCTGGAATGCCTGGAGCACCTGAACCGCTACAGCCGCTTCTATAACCCGGCGCTGCGCAAAGCCCTGGCAGCCGGGCACAAAGCAGGCACTGATGCGGAGGTAGGCTTCAGCTGGCTCGGGCGTAAGTCGTACGAAACGGTGCGGCCTGAGAACCGCAAGCTGCAGAAAACCCTCAGGCACATGAACCCCAGCCAGAGCGCCCTGAGCCGGGACGTACTGAAGGAGTTTCGGCAGCACCAGGAAACCCTGCTGGAACTACTGCGCCAAGCCGAAACGACCGACCTGAACCGCAAGGCCGTGCCCGTGGAGTTTTTTTGTGTGCTGAAGCTGCGGGTAGGCGAGGCGCTGCTGTTTGTGGTAGCCCACCAGCAGCGCCACGTGCAACAGGCCCAGCGCGTACTGCAGCAATACACTGCGCAACAGGAAACGGCTCCGCGCCTGGTAGTTTGAGGCTACGACCTTTCTTTTCAACTACGCCTAACGCTAAACGGCACTGCTTTCTGAAGAAAGCAGTGCCGTTTGTTTGACAGAGGAGCCGTCCACAAAATCCGCGGAATCCGTGGTTTAGTACGCCCGGGCAAAGTAGGCGCGCCGCACGCTGGGCTTGCCTGTCAGGATGCAGATGCCGTCTTCGTCGGGCTCGTTCAGGGCTAGGCAGCGGATGGTGGCCTTGGTTTCTTCCTTGATGCGCTCCTCGGTTTCGGAAGTCCCGTCGTAGTGCGCTACCACGAAGCCGCCTTTGCCATCGAGCACCTGCTTGAATTCCTCGTAGCTTTCCACGCGGGTAGTGTGCGTGTTGCGGAACTCCAGGGCCCGGCGGTAGATGTTGGCCTGAATATCCTGCAGCAGCTGGTCGATGCTGGCCACGATATCCGTGAGCGGCAGGTTCATTTTCTCCTTGGTGTCGCGGCGGGCCACTTCCACGGTGCCCGCGTCCAGGTCGCGCATACCCACGGCCAGGCGTACGGGCACGCCCTTCAGCTCCCACTCGGCAAACTTATAGCCGGGGCGCTCCGTGTCGCGGTCATCAATCTTCACCGAAATACCGCGGGCAATCAGGCCCATCTGAATAGGGCGGATGCGCTCCAGCAACTCGTCGAGTTGGCCGGTTTTATAAATGGGCACGATGACGACCTGAATAGGCGCCAGCTTGGGCGGCAGCACCAGGCCTTCGTCGTCGGAGTGAGCCATGACGAGGGCACCCATCAGGCGGGTACTCACGCCCCAGCTGGTGCCCCATACGTGCTCCAGGCTGCCTTCCTTGGTTTGAAACTGCACGTCAAACGCCTTGGCAAAGTTCTGCCCCAGAAAGTGGCTGGTGCCCGCCTGCAGTGCCTTACCATCCTGCATCATTCCCTCAATGCAGTAGGTTTCCACGGCACCGGCAAACCGCTCGTTCTCGGTTTTCACGCCTTTCACCACGGGCAGGGCCAGGTGCTCTTCGGCAAACTCAGCGTACACGTCCAGCATCTGGCGGGTTTCGGCCAGGGCTTCTTCGGCGGTAGCGTGGGCCGTGTGGCCTTCCTGCCACAGGAACTCGGCGGTGCGCAGAAACAGGCGGGTGCGCATTTCCCAGCGCACCACATTGGCCCACTGGTTGATGAGCAGGGGCAGGTCGCGGTAGCTCTGGATCCAGCCTTTATAGGTGCTCCAGATAATGGCCTCGGAAGTGGGGCGCACTACTAGTTCCTCTTCCAGCTTGGCGTTGGGGTCCACGCGCAGCTTGCCGGGCCGGTCGGGGTCAGTCTGCAGGCGGTAGTGCGTTACTACAGCGCATTCCTTGGCAAAGCCTTCGGCGTTTTTTTCCTCGGCCTCAAACAGGCTTTTGGGCACGAACAGCGGGAAATAGGCGTTCTGATGGCCGGTGCGCTTGAACATATCGTCCAGAGTGCGCTGCATTTTTTCCCAGATGGCGTAGCCGTAGGGCTTAATCACCATACAGCCGCGCACGGCCGAGTTTTCGGCCAGCCCGGCGCGCTTCACCAATTCATTGTACCATAGCGAGTAATCTTCGCTCCGCTTCGGCAGGCTTTTGCTCATGTTGGGCGTATCTTTGGGTAGAGTGAAAAAGTTCCCATATCTGGTACAAGATTTGAGAAGAGAAAAGGGCACCGTTTCGGGGCGAAATTACGTTATTATACCGGAGCAATGTGCGGTTGGCCAGTCTGCCCATGCAACGGTTACTTTCCGGCTGGCATCTTCTCCTTGACCCACTCACTTTTCGCGTAGGCAGACTATGAAAACGTACTTAACTTCCTGCTTGTCGGCCGTGGCCCTGCTTACGCTGGGTGGCTGCGCCAGCATCCCGGCCGTCACTTCCACGGAAACCGACGGCGTATACTATTCTTCCAAGGACCGCACCACGGAAAACCCGGCCTATGCAGCCGTGATGCAGAACCGGCAGCCGGAGGTAACGGACCAACAGTCGGCTACTACCGTGCCTAGCTCCTCGTCGGACGCGCAGTATAGCCAGGACGGCGGCTACTCTTCCGGGGGCACCACCGTCTATACCGACGACGCCTACTATGATGACTACGATTACGACTATGCCGCACGCATTCGCCGTTTTCATCAGCCCAGCTACTGGAGCTTCGCGCCCAGCTACTATTCCTACGCTTACACCAACTCCTGGGACCCGTGGGGCTATAACCCCTACGCTTACTCGCCCTGGGGCCCTTCATATGGCTATTACGGCTATAGCCCCTACGTCAGCATCAACATCGGTTACGGCTGGCCTTACCGCTCCTATGGGGGCTGGGGCGGCTACGGCTGGGGCTACCGCACTGGCTATTACAATGGCTACTATAACGGATATTATGACAGCCCCTACTACAGTGGTGGCAACTGGGGCGGTGGCACGCGCCGCAATGTGAATTACGGCCCGCGCCGGGACCGGAGCTCTGGTGTAACGGCTGGCACGGGCATTACCCGGGAGCGGTTCAATGGCGGCCGTACCTCTACCCCCGGGGGTGGACGTGGCAACCAGCCCACCACGCCTCCGGCTACGGGCGGCATAGTTGCTGGTGATAACACCACCCAACCAGCCTCGGGCCGGGGCCGCGCCACCGAAGGCACTGCTGACCCCCGAGGCCGTATGACGACTTCAACCCGGGGCAATGTGGCTGAAACGCCCCTTGACACGCGCAGCAGCGGCCGGGCCACAGAGGCAGTACCAGCTTCAACAGCTACAGAGCCCGTGGTGCGTACGGAGCAAACCCCTGCCCAGCAGCCTGATGTGCGTCCGCGGCGCCGGGTACTCGACGTGAGTGATGTAACCGGGGAAAGCCAGCCCCGGCGCCAACGGGAGCGTGACGTAACGCCGGCTACGCAGCCCACTCGTTCTGAGCAGCCTTCCCGCTCGTACGAGCGGCCCACGCGGTCTTATGAGCCCAGCAGTGCGCCTTCCCGCTCATCTTCACCGGCTCCGAGCAACAGTGGCGGTGGTGGCCGGGGCCGGGGACGTAACTAGCCCTACGTTGATGCTCAGCAGGCTCATACCCCGTACTCTCCCTTCTCTCTTCCTATGAAACAACGAAAATATTGGTTGAGCATGGCCCTGATGGGCCTTGCCAGCTACAGCTTTGCCCAAAATGAAACCGATGTGCTGCGCTATTCCCAGACGCAGCCTGCTGGCACCGCCCGCAGCCTGGGCATTGGGGGCGCCACCGTGTCTTTGGGCGCCGATTTAGGCAGCCTTTCCACGAACCCCGCTGGATTGGGCCTGTACCGGGGTTCCGAATTCACGTTTACTCCCGGCTTGGGCGTGGGCAACACGGATAGCCGGATAGATGGCGTTACTTCCTCCAACAACCGCAACAGCCTGCACGTAGCCAGCCTGGGAATGGTATTTGCCAACCGGCGCCCTGATTCGGAGGATAACCCGTGGCGGGGTGGCACCCTGGCATTTGGCCTCACGCGGGTAAATGATTTTAACGCCGCCTTCCGCTACCAGCATAAGCCAGCGCTTAATCAGGATTTACTTTCGTACCTGAACCGGAACCCAACCACGCAGCAGGAAACCGGGCTCGATGATCTGGCTTATCAGACGTTTCTGACAAATGAAGACGCACAGGGGTTATTTGTGCCGCAGGACTTTGAAAATGCTGGTCCGCTGACCCAGACAGAAACTGTGCTCAACACGGGCTCCCAAACTCAGTTCGATTTTGGCTATGGAGCCAGCTACCGTGACAAGCTGTACCTGGGTGGCGCCATTGGTATTCTTAGCACGCGCTTCAACTCCACAAAAACCTTTAACGCCACAGACCCATCACCCGCCACCCCGAACGAGCCCGGCACGGCTTTCAGTACAGTGGATTTCCGCGAGACGCTGAAAGTCCGAGGCACGGGCATTAATGCTCGTTTCGGGGCCATCTATCAGCCGGTTGATGCCGTGCGCATCGGTGCTTCCGTGCAGACGCCTACGTACATGCAGCTATCGGAAAACTTCACCTCCACGATGGATGTGAAGTTTGACCGGACTGTAACCGTAGACGGGCAGGACTACAACGAAGCCAGCGCAGGCTCGGAAGATGAATACGATTACGCGCTGGTTTCGCCGTTCCGAGCTTCGGGCGGGGCTACGATTGTTATTGGCAAGTTTGGTTTCCTGAGCGGTGACGTAGAGTACGTCAACTACGGGCAGGGGCGCCTTAGCAACACCAGTGCCAATGAAGGTACCGATGAAGCTACTGACTTTGGAATGGCAAATGATGCTGTACGAGCGGACTATAAGCAGGCGATAAACCTACGTGTCGGTGGCGAGGCCCGGCTGGATATTTTTAGGCTGCGCGCAGGTTTTGCACATTATGGCGACCCCAACCGGTTTAATAATGGTGAAAGAAGCCGGAACTACGTGACAGGCGGCTTGGGAATAAGGCAAAAGAGTTTCTTTCTGGATGCTGCCGGGGTGTATTATACAGGTGAGGAGTATTACAGCCCGTATAGATTTTATAATGCTGATGGTATTCAGGACAATAGTCTAACCCCAATAGTAAACCTAAAAAACAGCCGGTTTACTACCTCCATTACGGCCGGGTTCCTGTTTTAACACAAACTGTCTTCTATCTTAATAAACAGGCCCGCCGGACGTCCGGCGGGCCTGTTTTGGTATATGGATATGGACTTGGCAACAACTACCGATTCACCTTGACACGGACAATGGCGGCCGGGGCGGCAGTGGTGCCAAACAGCTCTTTCACGTGCAGCGCCCCGGTGCGACCCGTAGCCGTACGGAAAGCTATAACCCGGTCTTTGGCCAGCACCCCGGTATTGGGTACCACGGCAGCCGGCGATGCATCAAAGGAAGAGGTTATGAGGGCGCTGGTATTCAGGGCATCAAACTGAGCTGGCGTGAGAGCCGTAACCTTCAGGCTGGTAGCGTTGCGCGTTGTCCAGGCGTTGGCTCCCACAGCTTCGGCCGCAGCGGATACATTCTCATCGTTGGGCGCGGCTAGGGCTACCGTACCATTCGCCGCCGGAATCAGCACCAGATCGATGGAAGCTTGTAGGGTAGCGTCAGTTAGCAACGGATAAGCCGGAAACACAAGCCCGTCGCGGGCAGCCAGGGAACTGCGGCTGCTGGCACTGCGGGCTGCGTACAGCGGAACCTGATACGAGTGGAAGGTGCGGGCCGAGTCGGAGTTGTTGACCGTGAGCAGGTAGCGGCGGCTGTCTTTGTTGCCCTCGACATCTTCCACCTCAAACGTCCACCGCTCCCGCCCCGACTGCGTGCGGGCACTAAACCGGTGCAGATAGTAGAAAGTAGAGCCGGTAATGGCCTGATCCAGGTATACCAGATCCGGCGTGTTGGGGGTATCCTTCTTGGTCGCTAGGGGAGTGTAATCTACCTTAATGCGAAAGCGGCGCAGTTCAGGGCCTTTGCCGTCGCGGTTGTCGGCGAAAACGCGCGTTACCAGGGAGTCGCCGGGCGTGGTGAGCACCCGGTCGTTGGACGTGAGGCCAGTGGCCCCGATGAAGTTAAGGCGTGGACCCGAATCCGAATCCGAGCAAGCGCCCAGGGCGGTGCTCAGCAGCACTCCATACAAACTCAAACGACGTGGCATATAGCTGCAAAGGTGGCAGGAAGATGGCAAACGCGGCGGGAAAGTTGCAGAGGCCGCGCAACGGTACCTCCATAACCCGGGACTTTGCGCCGCGCCCCGTTACCTTTAACGGCTAAATACCACCGACATTTTACCTCCCCGCATGAATTTTCGCTTTCTCGGCCTGGCTCTGCTGCTTTCCGCGGCCAGCCCGGCCCTGCTGCCCGGGTTTATACCTGCAGCCGTAGCCCAGCAAAAACAAGCCATTACCCTCGAAGACATCTGGCAGAAAGGCACCTTCGCGGCCAAATCGGTGCCGGGCTTCAACTGGATGAAGGATGGCCGCTACTACTCCTCGCTCAGCCAGGGCAACCTGGTGCAGAACGACGTGACGACCGGCCAGCCCGTGCAGACGCTGGTGGCCGGACAAGATCTGAAGCTGCCCGGCCAAAGTCAGCCGCTGCCGGTAGATGGCTACAGCTTCAACGCCGATGAGCAGAAAATCCTGTTCAGCACCGATACCGAGCCGATTTACCGGCGCAGCAGCAAGTCGTACTTTTTCGTGTACGACCGCGCTACCAAGAAGCTCACACCCTTGAGCCAGACGCCGGGCAAGCAGCTGTACGCCACGTTTTCGCCGGATGGGCGGCGCGTGGCCTTTGTGCGCGCCAACAACCTCTACGTGACGGACCTGGCCACCATGCAGGAAACGGCCGTGACGACGGACGGAGCCGAAAACCGCATTATCAATGGCGGGGCCGACTGGGTGTACGAGGAAGAATTCGACATGTCGCAGGCCTTTAGCTGGTCGCCCGACTCGCGGCAGCTGGCCTATCTGCGCTTCGACGAAAGCCCGGTGCCGGAGTACAACATGCAGGTGTGGGGGCCGCTGTACCCGAAAGACTACCGCTTCAAATACCCCAAGGCCGGCGAGAAAAACTCCGTGGTGACGGCCGCCGTGTACGATGTGGCCGCCGCCCGCACCACAAAGCTGGACGTGGGCACCGAAACCGACCAGTATATTCCGCGGGTAAGCTGGACGGCGACGCCTAACCTGCTCAGCATCCGGCGCCTCAACCGCCTCCAGAACAAACTGGAAGTGCTGCACGCTGACGCGGCCACCGGCAAAACCCGCGTCGTCCTCACCGATACCGACCCGGCCTACGTGGAGCTGACCGACGATTTGCGCTACTTGGCCGGCGGCAAACAGTTTCTGTTCACGAGCGAAAAGGATGGCTACCGCCACCTGTACCTGTATGATATGCAAGGCAAGCTGGTGCGCCAGCTCACCAAAGGCAACTGGGAAATTACCGGCATTGAGGGCTTCGACGAGCAGAAAGGACTGGTATACTACTCCAGTACCGAAAACACGCTGCTGCTGCACGGCACCTACGCGCAAACCAACGGCGCCATGGGCCAGAACCGGCCGCTGGAGCGCCACCTGTTTCGCATCAACCTGAAGGGTAAAGAGAAAATCAAGCTGAGCGACGCCACCCGGGGCACTGACGTGGTGAACCTGAGCCCCGACTGCCGCTACTACCTTAACTACCACTCCGAAGCCGGCGACCCGCAGGTGGTGAGTTTGCGCACGGGTCAGGACGGCAAGCTGGTGAAAGTGCTGGAAGACAACGCCAAGCTGCGCCAGAAGCTCAGCGAGTACACCCTCAGCAAGCTGGAATTCACAAAGCTCGGCCTGAACGGCGGGCCAGACGGCGACCAGACCCTGCTGGCTTCCGTTCTTAAGCCCGCCAACTTCGACCCCAGTAAAAAGTACCCCGTGCTGATGTACGTGTACGGCGGCCCCGGCTCCCAGACGGTGAAGGACGACGCGGGTGGGGGTATAGCCTTCACCAACTACCTCTGGCACCAGCTGCTGGCCCAGCAGGGCTACATCATCGTGTCGGTAGATAACCGCGGCACCGGGGCCCGGGGCGCGGCCTTCAAGAAAAGCACCTACGCCAACCTGGGCAAGCTCGAAACCGAGGACCAGGCTGCCGCCGCCCGGATGCTGGCCCAAATGCCCTTCGTGGATAAAAGCCGCATTGGCATCTGGGGCTGGAGCTTCGGCGGGTACATGACGGCCCTGGCCCTCACCAAAAACGCCGACATTTTCAAGATGGGTATTTCGGTGGCGCCCGTCACCAACTGGCGCTACTATGACACGGTGTACACCGAGCGGTTTCTGAAAACTCCGCAGGACAACCCCCAGGGCTACGATGACAACTCCCCGGTGCAGCACGCCGACAAGCTGCGCGGCAAGCTGCTGCTGGTGCATGGCACCGGCGACGACAACGTGCACTTCCAGAACTCCACGGCCTTCGTGGATGCGCTGGTGAAAGCCAACAAGGACTTCCAGACGCTCTATTACCCCAACCGCAGCCACGGCATTTCGGGCGGCAACACGCGCCTGCACCTCTACCGGCAGATGACCAACTTCGTGCTGCAGAACCTGTAGAGCGCAACTGTCCTGGTCCGGCTTGATAACGCCCGGCGGTAGCTACCTTTGGCTGCCGCCGGGCGTTTTTGCGTGGGGCTTGTCCGTTATGTCGTTATCCTTTCTGGCTGCCCGCCCCGTGCCGCGCTGGTTCTGGCCCCTGCTGCTGGGGCTGAATTTTCTGCTGCACCTGCCGTTTTTCGCGCTGCCGCCCAATGCCAACCACAGCTGGCGGCAATGCAATACCATGGCCGTGGCCCGCAACTTCGCCGAGGAAAGCATGAACATCCTGCGGCCCCGCGTAGACCGGCGCGGCACCACCGATGGCGTGACAGGCATGCAGTTTCCGGCCTACGAGTGGACGGTAGCCGCCGCCTACCAAGCCCTGGGCTTCCACGAAAGTCTGCCCCGGCTCATCAACTGGCTGATTTTTGCGGCGGGCGTAGTGGCCTGCTTCGGGTTGGTGCGGGCGCTGAGCGGCTCGGCGGGGCTGGCAGCCGTGGCCGCGTGGGCGCTAGCCTGGAGCCCAGAGCTGTTTTACCACTCCATCAATGCCCTGCCCGATGTGCTGGCGCTGTCGGCGTCACTGGGCGGGCTGTATTTCTTTCTGTGCTGGTACCGGGGCAGCGGTGGCGCAACAGCCTATGGCGCGGCCCTGCTGCTGACCATGCTGGCGGGCCTCACCAAGCTGCAGTACCTGGCCATTGGGGCGCCCATTGCGATGCTGGTGCTGCGCGACCTGTGGCTGCGGCGCCTTACGGTACGCCGTAGTGCGTGGCTGGCGCTGTTTGCGGCCCTGACGGTGGGCGTGCCGCTGCTGTGGTACGCCTATGCCCTGCGCCTGATTCAGGAGTCGGGACTGGCCGATTTTGGGCTGGAGCTGCGCCCGGCCGAAAGCCTGGGGGCCGGCCTCAAAACCCTCCGCGACAACCTGATTTCGGACTTGCCGGAGCTGCTGGTAGGCTATAGTGGCGCCGTGCTGCTGGGGCTGGGAATAGTAGCGCTGGTGCGGGGCCACTACGCCCGGCGCTGGTGGTTTTGGCCGCTGCTGGCCTGGGCTGCGGTGCTACTGGCTTATCACCTCATTGAGCTACGACAAATGGATGTGCACCAGTACTATATGCTGCCCTACCTGCCGCTGCTGGCCTTGGCAGTAGCACTGGGTGCTGCCTGGCTAAGCCAACGCGGCCGCCGGGCCGTAGTGCTGCTGGCGGTGTTGCTGGTGGCTCAGCCGGTTATTGCCGCCTTCCGCATCATTCCGGCCCGCTGGATGAAAGGCGCCCGCGAAGTGCCCGCCGAGCTGTTTGACCCTGCCAGCCGCGCCGCCTTGTCCTCTGCCGTGCCCGATGCTGCGCTGTGCGTGGTAGGCCCCGATGTATCGGGCTGCAAATACTTCTACTTCCTGCACAAGAAAGGCTTCGGCTTCAGCGAAACGGCCGAGCTAACGGCGCCCGGCAGCACCTACCTGGCCGACTGCATCCGGCAGGGTGCCCGCTACCTCTACACCAGCGACTCTACTGTTATCAATAACCCCGCTGCCTTCCCATACCTGGGTCGGAAAATCCGACGCGTTGGCGAGTTCCGGGTGCTGGAATTGCGGGTGACTCAGTAAGCAGGCTTTTACAGCTTCACCGTAATGCTTTGCGGCTCAGTAAAGAAGCGCAGGGCTTCCAGGCCGCCTTCGCGGCCCACGCCGGAGTTCTTCATGCCGCCGAAGGGCGTGCGCAGGTCGCGGTGCAGCCAGGTGTTTATCCATACGATGCCGCTGTGCAGGGCATGCGCCACGCGGTGGGCCCGGTTCAGGTCGCGCGTCCAGATGGTGGCGGCCAGGCCGTACTCGGTGCCGTTGGCCCAGGCCAGCACCTGCTCTTCCGTATCGAAAGGCGTGAGCGTGACCACCGGGCCAAAGATTTCCTCCCGATTCACGCGGCAGTCGGGCGCCAGTCCTTCAAACACCGTAGGCTGCAGGAAGTAGCCCCCGGCGCAGCGGCCGGCCACCTGCACGCGTTGCCCGCCGGCCAGCAGCTTACCGCCTTCCTGGTGCGCCAGCTCGATGTAGCCGAGCACTTTCTGCAAATGGGCCTCGCTCACCAGCGCGCCCTGGCGGCTGCTTTGGTCCTGCGGGTCGCCCACCGTTAGCTCGGCCACGCCAGCCAGAAACTTCTGCCTGAACTGCTCATAGATGGGGCGCTCAACGAAGATGCGCGAGCCGCACAGGCAGATCTGTCCTTGGTTGGCGAAAGAGCTGCGCAAACTGGTGCGCACGGCCTCGGCCAAGTCGCAGTCGGCGAAGATGAGGTTGGGGTTTTTGCCGCCCAGTTCCAGGGAAAGTTTCTTGAACATCGGCGCGGCGGTACGGGCAATATGCTCCCCGGTTTTGGTGCCGCCCGTGAAGCTGATGGCCTTCACGCTCGGATGCTCCACCATAGCCTGGCCTACTACCGGCCCGGTACCGTGCACAATATTGAGCACCCCGGCCGGCAAGCCGGCTTCCAGGCACAGCTCACTCAGCAGAAAAGCCGTGTAGGGCGTAATTTCCGACGGCTTGGCCACTACGCAGCAGCCAGCGGCCAGGGCCGGCGCAATCTTCCAGGTGAACAGATAAAGCGGCAGGTTCCAGGGCGAAATGCAGGCCACTACCCCCAGCGGGTGGCGCACCGTGTAGTTGAGAGCCACGCCTTCCTGAAAGTGGGTTTCGGAGGCAAAATGCTGAGCCGCCGTGCCGAAAAACGCGAAGTTGCTGGCCGCTCGCGGAATATCCACGGTGCGGGCCAGACTCACGGGCTTGCCGTTGTCCTGACTTTCAGCCTGGGCCAGCGGCTCCAGGTCGCGCTCGATCAGCTCGGCAATACGCACCAGCAAACGGCCGCGCTCCTCGGCAGGCAGGCGCCGCCAGGCAGGCAAAGCCGCTTCGGCAGCCTGCACGGCCTGGGCTACGTCCAGGGCATCAGAAGCCGGAATCTGGCTGAATACCTGGCCGGTGGCGGGCTCGATATTAGGCAGGTACTGGCCGTTGATGGCGGGTACCAGCAGACCATTAATGTAATTCTGAAGCTGCACCATAAGGGTAAAAGAAAGCCCCAGCAAGGTAACGGCAGCTAACGGGAATAGCTACTTTTGCCGGGCGCAGCTGCAGGCAGGCTGCTCTCTGTGCTTTATTGATGCTATAATGAAAAAATGGCTGCGCGTGGCGCTCCTGCTGGCCGGCTACGGCCTGTTGTTCGTGCTATTTACCTGGCCCCTGGCGCAGCATTTCACTTCCTCCTTCCTGGCTTTGCCCCGGCACGACTCCTACCAGTTTTTCTGGAATGCCTGGCACTTCCGTGAAGCAGTGCAGAGCGGCCAGAACCCGTTTTTTACCAACTGGATCCTGTATCCGCAAGGATCCGGCCTGGTGATGCACGCCTATACGCCTATCCTGGGTGCCCTGAGCGTGGTGCTGGGCAACGATATGCTGGCCGTGAACACCGGGCTGCTGCTGAGCTATGCCTTATCGGGCACGGGTGCGTACCTGCTGGCGCGGGGCTGGGTGTGCAGCCCGCTGCTGTGCCTGCTGGCGGGGTTCATCTTCGCTTATTCACCCTACAAGCTCCAGCGCCTGCCCGAGCACTACAACCTGGTGCTCACGGCCACCGTGCCCTTCTACATCCTGCTGTTTCTGCGGGCCTTCGAGTTTCGGGAAGGCCGGTTTCTGCCGCTGGTGCGGAGCTGGATGGCCGTGGCCGGCTGTTTCGGGCTGGGCGTGCTCACCCTGCTGAGCGACTACTACGTGCTGTTCGGCCTGCTTTACTTCTCCCTGCTCTATGTAGCGTGGTTCTGGCTGCGCATCGGGCGCATCCGGTGGGGCACCTGGCGGCCGTGGGCCTGGCTGGCGGGCATTCTGGTTGTAAGCCACATTGCCATCCGACTGCTGCGCCTGGCAGGCATAAACGAAAACGGCGGCCTCTGGTGGGGTGGCGACGTGGTGTCCTACCTGATGCCGCCGCCCACCAGCCGATTCGTATACTGGGACTGGGCCGCCCGTCTGTATACTAATGCCAAGGTGTTCAACATGCCCGGCTCCCTCGAAAATACCGTGTTCATCGGCTACGCGCTGCCGCTGCTGGCTCTCGGGCTGTGGGCTTTGCGGCTGACAGGGAAGCGGCCAGCGTCGCGGCGGTTTCAGGAGGCCGGAGGCCGGCCGCTGGCCTGGGTGCTGATTGTTTTCCTCCTGTTTACGGTGCCAACCCTGCGCATCTACGGGCACGAGCGGCTGAACCTGCCCACCGCTTTCCTGCACTTTATTCCGTTTTTCAACAACATCCGCTGCCCTACCCGCTGGAGCATGATGATAGGCCTGCTGTTGCCAATTGTATCGCTCAGTGCTCTGGAAGCGGCCTGGCACCTGAGGCTGCGACCCGTGGTGCAAACCACACTCAGCTTGTTGCTGCTGGTCGTGGTGGGCATCGAGTTCTGGCCCAAGCCCTACCAGCGGGCGTCGCAGGCCAGCATTCCGGCGGTGTACCAGCAAGTGGCCAAGCTGCCGGGCACCTCGCTTATTCCGATTCCGCTGGGCATTCTCGACGGCTACCACCAAGTAGGTCACCTAGAGACGGAGCAGATGTTCTACCAAACGCTGCACCGCAAAAAGCTGCCCATCGGCTACCTCTCGCGGGTGCGGCCCGAGTTATTTGCCTCGATGAGGCAGGAGCCCGTGCTGCGCGCCATCCTATATCAGCAAACCAAACCCGACACGGTGCAGCCCGCACCGCCCACCGCCCCACAGGTGCAGGCATTTCTGAAAACCTACGACCCGGCGGCTTTCGTGGTAGGCCCCGCGTACCGCAACCAGCCGGTACACGCATTTCTGCGCCGTCTCCTGCAGCCCTACGGTTTCCGCGAGCACCTGGTAGATGGCTACGTGCTGCTGGCTGCCCCGTAATCAGTTGCCAGGTGCCAGTTGCCCGTTACCCGTTGTCAGTAGCCGGCGCTTATTTCTGGCAACTGTTAACGGGTAACTGATTCATTAATAGGGATATTGGTGTCGGAGATGATGTAGAGGGGGCGGCGGCGCACGTTGGCGCTCAGGCGGGCCAGGTACTCGCCAATCAGGCCAATGGCAATAAGCTGCACCCCGCCCAGAAACAGGATGCTCACCATCAGCGAAGCCCAGCCCGGCTGGTAGTCGCCGGTTACGAAGCGGGCGTAGAGCGTGTAGAGCATCACCAGAAAAGCCAGGCCCGATACCACGAAGCCGCTCACGGTAGCCACCTTCAGAGGCACGTCCGAAAAGCCCGTGATGCCGTCCAGGGCCAGCCGGATCATCTTGCGGTAGGTGTAGCCGGTTTCGCCCCCGGCCCGCTCGGCCCGGTCGTACTCGATGTAGGTTTGCCGGTAGCCAATCCAGGAAATCTGCCCCCGGATAAACTTGTTTTGCTCAGGCATCTGCTTGAGCGCCTCCACCACCTTGCGCGACACAATGCGGAAGTCGCCGGTATCTACGGGAATGGAAATGTTGGTGATGCTGGCCAGCAGGCGGTAAAACAGCTTGGCCGTAAACTTCTTGGCAGCGCTTTCGCCCTGGCGGGAACGGCGCTTGGCGTACACCACCTCGAAGCCCTGCAGCAGCTTCTGGTAGAGCTGCGGAATCAGCTCGGGCGGGTCCTGCAAATCGGCATCAATGATGGCTACGGCCTCGCCCAGCGACAAGTCCAGCCCGGCCGTCACGGCAATCTGGTGGCCGAAGTTGCGACTAAAATCGATGTAGCGCACATCGGACTCCCGGGCCGCCAGGTTCTGAATCAGCTCCAGGGACCGGTCGCGGGAGCCGTCGTTGATAAAGATGTACTCGCAGCGCAGCTGCATGGGGTCCAGCACCGAGCGCAGCCGCGCATACAGAGTCGGAATATTGGCTTCCTCGTTGTAGATGGGAATAATAACGGACAGATCCACGGCGCGAAAGGGTAGGTCAGGAAACATCAGGCAGGTTTGCGGGCCACGGCGAAGGTGCTTACGCCCAAGGGGAAGTTCAGGCGGCGCAGCCAGCGGTTTTCCGCCCTCAGCAGGCCAAAAAGGGCGCTGTTGGCGGGGCCGGTCAGCTGCTTCAGGTCGCCGGCGCCGGCGGCGGCCAGGCCGGTGGCCTGCGCCAGGCGCTGGAGCCGGCGCACCACGGCCGTGGGAAAGAACAGCAGGAAATTCCAGTACGAAGCCCGCTCTACCTGAAAGCCCGCACTGCCCAGCACCTGGCGCAGGTAAGAGAGCGTATAGCGCCGGAAATGGTGGTTTACTTCGTCGTGGCGGCTCCATAGAAACTGGTAGGCCGGCACAAACACGATGAGGTGGCCGCCGGGCCGCAGCACCCGCTGCCACTCGCGCAGGGCCTCGGCTTCGTCCTCAATATGCTCCAGCACATCGGAGGCTACCACTACATCAAAGGAATTGTCGGCGAAATCGAGGCGGGTGCCGTCCATCACCATCACTTGCTCGAAGCCCCGGGCCTGGGCTACGGCAATGGCATTATCGCTCACATCAATACCGGTAAGGTGCTGGTAGCCGGCCGCACGCAAGGCCAGCAGCAGCGGCCCGCCCGAGCAGCCGATTTCCAGAATATCGGCCGTGCGCGGCAGCCCGAGCCGCTGAATCTGCTCAAATACAATGTCGCGGCGGCCTGCAAACCACCAATGCTGCTCTTCCAGCTGATGATACCGGGCTTCGTAGGTAATATCCATAAGCGGCCTAAAGATACACGATTGGGCTGGTGCCCGCCTATGGCCGCGCGGCCAAAACCGCCTCCGACCCCAGCGGATAGTTATTGAGCACCAGTTGGCGCCGGGGGGCGTATCCCGGAAAAAGTACACGTCCGTGTCCAGCGGCCGGATCAGCAGGTCGTCGGCTACCAAGTCGCGGTTGTCGTAAATGACTTCCACCTGGGCCTGCGGGTCGCGCACCTGAATGTGGGCCGTAGCCCGCACCCAGTCGCCCACAATCTCGGTGCTGTGGCTGGTGTCGGTTATCTGGTGGTCGATCTGCTGGCCCTGGGCATCGTACTGCTTTACCTGCAGGTTGCCGAGGCCGTAGCCGGTGCGCGCATTCACCCACACCGATACCTCGTAGCGGCCCGTATCGGCAGCCGAAGCAGCCAGCGGGCCTTTATACAGCTGGGCAAAACCATTGTCGAGCGAGAAAGCGCCCGGCGACAGAAAAGCCCGCACCGAGGCTTTATCAGCAAATGATACCCGCACGACGGGCCGGGCCGTAGTGCGCAGCGTGCCGGCTGGGCCGGTCAGCAACGTGGGGCGGCGCCGGGCAAACAGCCGCTGCTGGCGGGCGTGCACGGTGGCCGCCAGGGAGTCGAGAGGCAGCTCGTAGAGCACAGCGTAGGCATCTTCGTAGAGCTTGCGCCCCCGGCTTACCAGCTGCTGCTCATTGTATTTCAGGGCATCGTGGCTGGTGATGAGCAGCACCGGCTTGCGCGAAGGCAGAGCTTGCACCAACGGCTTGTCTATGAAGTCGGTGCCCACCAGCTGCACCAGCCGCAGCGTCTGACCCACGGAAGCGCGGGCCATGTGGCTGGCTAGTAAGGGCAAGTGCAGGTTGAAAGACGCCTTTTCGCTTTCGAACTGGGCATTGGCGCTGTTGGCAAACGAGAGCTTATCGGTGCCGATGTTGAAGTAGGGCAGGGGCAGGATGGCCTGAAACTCCTCGGGCCGGCGTCCCACGCTCAGCAGTTTCTCGCGGTAGTTGCCAGCCTCGGCCACGAAGTCCGACACGCCGCGCATCTGCTGGATCTGCCGGCCTTTGGTGGAAATCTGCACCCCGGCTTCCAGCGCCCAGAACAGCAGCATCACGCCCAGAATAGCACGACCCACGCCGGCCGCCCCGCGCTGGGCCAGGTAGCGGTAAAGCTGGTAGCCAAAGTAGGCTACGTACAGCGAGAAGACGTAGTAGAACACCCAGGCAAACCGACCCAGGGAGCGAAACTGCTTGAGCGGCCCCAGGTGCTCCAGCAGCGCCGCGCCACCGGGCAGCCGGAACGGGAAAGCCATTGCCAGCAGCAGCAGCAGAATAGCCGCCCACAGCCCCGCCCTAAATGGTGCGGGCGCTACGGGCCGCAGCACCTGGCGCCAGCGCCCCAGGCCCAATACCCGCCCGGTGCGGATGAGCAGCAGCAGCGCTACCACGGTGGCCGTAAGGCCCACGTAGGCAAAGCCTTCCCAGACGGGCTCGGGCGTGTGCAGCACGGCCCGTAGCGCCTCCCGCAGCGGGCTGACGGTGGGCATAAATACCGTGAATGGGCTGGCCGTGTACACAAAGAAGCCATAGGGGTTTTCGGGCCGGTCGGTGAGCGGGTCCGTCAGCCAGAGCCAGCCCCGGAACAGCAGCAGCGGCAGCAGGGCCGTGGCTGCCCAGCGCAGGGCCGTGGGCCACACCGCTTGGCGCTGCCGCTCCTGTAGCACCCATACCAGCGTGTACGCCAGTAGAAACAGCGCGCCCACCAGCAGGAAGTAGGTGTGTAGCAGCCCGCCCAGCAAGCTCACCATGCCGTAGAGCACCGGCCACCGCCAGCGGCGCGGGGCCGCATGCATGCGCAGCAGTAGGTACCAGAGCAGGGGCACCAGCACCGTGTAGCCCATAGAGCCGTGCGAGTCCAGCCGCTCCAGCTGCGGGGCCAGAAACGCCACGCACAGCGCCACCGCCGCCGCGTAAAGCCGTGGCAGCCCCAGGCGCCGGCCAACGGCAAACAGTACCAGCGGCGTAAGCCAGAGCATGAGCAGCGTAAAGCTGTTCAGAATGCCCATCAGGTGGTTTACTACCGGCACTCCGTGGTGCTGCAGCCAGCTAAGCGGGTAAGCCAGCAAGGGCTGCATATCGGGGAAGTTGATATGCTCGCCGTGGGGGTAGTTCATGCCCGTGAAGTGCAGGCCGGTGTTGTACTTCACGTAGTACAGCACGATGTAGTAGGCCCGGATGGCGTCGCCGGCATTGCCAAAAAAATAGTCGTTGGGATGGCGCAGCACCCGCCCAAAGCTGAGAGCCAGCACCAGGGCACTGGCCAGCAGCAGTAGCGCCGCAATGCCTTTATCCGTCGAAAACAGCCGATTTTTCACGCGTTTACTCTTGTTCTGTCACTCGTCTGAATTATCTGCCCAGCAGCCCGTAGCGCGCAATGCAGTAGATGGCCCGAAACCCGTCGCGCCAGCCAATTTTTTTCCCCTCGGCGTAGGTGCGGCCATAGTAGCTGATGCCCACCTCGTAGATGCGCACGCCGGGGATGCGGGCCACTTTGGCCGTCACTTCGGGCTCGAAGCCGAAACGTTTCTCTTCCAGGTGCAGACTCTGAATAATGTCGCGGCGGAACAGCTTGTAGCAGGTCTCCATGTCGGTCAGGTTCAGGTCCGTGAACATGTTGGAGAGGAAGGTGAGGACCTTGTTGCCGATGCTGTGCCAGAAAAACAGGATGCGGTGCGGGTTGCCGCCCATAAAACGCGACCCAAACACTACATCAGCAAAGCCTTTGAGGATGGGCTTGAACAGCAGGTTGTATTCTTCGGGGTCGTACTCCAGGTCGGCGTCCTGAATGATAACGTAGTCGCCGGTGGCTTCGCGGATGCCGGTGTGCAGGGCCGCGCCTTTGCCCTGGTTCACGGCGTGGTGGAGCAGGCGCAGGTTCAGCTCGGGGTACTGCGCGGCGTAGGCAGTCAGCACCTCGGCCGAGGCATCGGTGGAGCAGTCGTTCACCAGAATAATTTCCTTCCGGATGCCGTTCACCAGCTCCAGCACCCGCAGCCGGTCCAGAATCTGATGCACGGTGGGTGCCTCATTGTACACCGGCACTACAATAGAAAGGGTATCGAACTTAACCAAAGGATTGGATGGCTGAATAGGTGTCGGACTGGGCGGGTGGTTCGATAGCTGAGCTCCGGAACGGCTAAATGGTTGCACTTCTGTATAGTAGAATGCTTTTCTGGCTGAGGCTCAAGCAAGCAAGTCAGACCAGCAATTTGCCTGCTCCATCAGCCCGCTATTCACCCTATAAGCTGCTGGTGCGGCCGCCATCCACCGGCACGTTGATGCCGTTGATGTAGGCGGCGGCAGGCGAAGCCAGGAAAGCTACGGCAGCGGCTACTTCGTCGGCCAGCCCGAAGCGGCCGGCCGGAATCAGGCGCAACATGCCGGCCTCTACCTGCTCGGTGGTCTGGCCGGTCTGGGCGGTTTTCTTTTCGATGAGGGACGTATGCCGCTGGGTGAGCGTGGCTCCGGGCAGCACGTTGTTTACCGTGATGCCGTGCGGACCCAGCTCATTGGCCAGGGTTTTGGCCCAGTTGCCCACGGCTCCGCGGATGGTGTTGCTCACGCCCAGGCCCGGGAGCGGCTGCTTTACGGAGGTGCTGATGATGTTGATGATGCGCCCGCGCCCGCGCTCCTGCATGGCCGGTACCACCGCCTGGGCCAGCAACTGGTTGCAAACCACGTGCTGCTCAAAGGCCGCCCGCAGCGCCTCCAACGGCGCTTCCAGCAAAGGGCCGCCGGCCGGACCGCCGGTATTATTTACCAGAATATCGAAGCCGGCCGGGTGAGCGGCCAAGTAGGCGGCCACGCGCTGCTGCACCTGCACGGGCTGGGCGTAGTCGGCCACGAGGTAGGAGTGGGCCTGGCCGGCCGGAGCAGGCAGGCTGGCGGCTACTTCGCGCAGGCGGACTTCGTTGCGGGCCAGCAGTACCACGGTAGCGCCGAGGCGGGCCAGCTCTTCGGCCACGGCCTGGCCGATGCCCTGGGTGCTGCCGCCCACCAGCGCGACTTGGGAACTAAGAGAAAGATTCACGGAAACATGGGTTAAGCAAGGCGAAAGGTAGAAACTTACGACCGTAGGCCGAAAATTGCCCTCGTAATTCCGACCTTAGGCCGGCCGACAGGTGCTCGGCTGCCGTTTGTTCTCGCCCAATTCTCGCCCGCTATGCCCGTTGCCCGCCCCTTCAACTTCCAGCAGTGGATAGATGAACACCGCCATTTGCTGAAGCCCCCGGTAGGCAACCAGCAGGTGTTCAAAGACAACAAGGATTTTATTGTGATGGTGGTGGGCGGCCCCAATGCCCGCAAAGACTACCACGTAGACGAAGGCGAGGAGCTGTTCCTGCAAATTGAGGGCGACATCGTGGTCAAGATTATCGAAGATGGCAAGCCGGTCGATATTGAAATCAAAGCCGGAAGCATGTTTCTGCTACCGGCTGGTGTGCCCCACTCGCCCCGCCGGCCGGCCGGTACGGTGGGGCTCGTGCTGGAGCGCTACCGCACCGCCGGCGAACTGGACGGCTTTCAGTGGTACTGCGAAAACTGCGGCAACAAGCTCTACGAGGAGTTTGCCGAAATCACCGACATCGTGGCCCAGCTGCCGCCCATCATGAACCGCTTCTGGCAGGACGAGCACAAGCGCACCTGCCAGGTGTGTGGCACCGTGATGGCGCCGCCCGCACCAGCAAAGACCGAGGAGTAGGGAATGAAGAACGGCTCTTCCATGAGTGCATCCGCTGACTCCTCATTCCTTACTCCTCATACCTCATTAGCGGTAGACATTCACACCCACATCCTGCCTGAGCGGTGGCCTGACCTGCGGGAGCGGTACGGCTACGGGGGCTTTGTGCGGCTGGAGCACCACAAGCCGTGCTGCGCCCGCATGATGCAGGACGACAAGTTCTTCCGTGAAATTCAGGACAACTGTTGGGACCCCCAGGTGCGGATGCGCGAGTACGACCAGTTTGGCGTGCAGGTGCAGGTGCTCAGCACGGTGCCCGTTATGTTCAGCTACTGGGCCAAGCCGCTGGATACGCTGGACCTGAGTTGCCTGCTCAACGACCATATTGCCGATGTGGTGAGCCGCTACCCCACGCGCTTTGTGGGCCTGGGCACGTTGCCCATGCAGGCGCCCGATCTGGCCGTGCGGGAGCTGGAGCGGTGCGTGAAGGAGCTGGGGCTGGCCGGCGTGCAGATTGGCTCCCACATCAACGACTGGAACCTCGACGCGCCCCAGCTGTTCGAGGTGTTTGCGGCGGCCGAGGAGCTGGGTGCCTGCGTGTTCGTGCATCCCTGGGACATGATGGGCCAGCAGAAGATGCCCAAGTACTGGCTGCCCTGGCTCGTGGGCATGCCCGCCGAAAGTACCCTGGCGCTCTGTTCATTGGTATTTGGCGGAGTGCTGGAGCGGCTGCCAAAGCTGCGCGTGGCGGTGGCCCACGGCGGCGGTACCTTTGCCAGTACCATCGGCCGCATCGAGCACGGCTGGCAGGTGCGCCCCGACCTCTGCGCTGTTGATAATCCGGTGAACCCGCGCGAGTACCTGGGCCGGTTCTGGGTCGACTCGCTGGTGCACGACCCGCTGATGCTGGACTACCTGGTGAAGACGCTGGGCGCCGACAAAATCACGCTGGGCACCGACTATCCGTTTCCGCTGGGCGAGCTGGAGCCCGGGCAGCTTATTCGCTCCATGCCTTTCTCCGACGATATCAAAGCCCGGATGCTGGGCCAGAACGCGCTGGACTGGCTGGGCTTGCCGGCCGCGCGGTTTGCGCCGGGGCTGCTGCACCATCACCACTGATCTGGTTGAAAGCTTCCCTGGATAGGAAGCTACGGCGCCGCGCGGTAGCTTGCGCCGCCGGTGCTGCCCATGTCTGGTAGGGAAGCTCGGCTTACTGCTCTTCTGAATATTGCTATGGCTACACTTTTCCGGCGTCAGCTACCAGCCGTTGTGGCCTTGCTGCTACTGGCTGGCTGCTCTACTCCGCCTCCCACGGCCTGCGTGCTGCTGGACACTGATTTCGAGCAGTTTGATGCCTGGGGCGTGCCGGCGCCTCCTTTTCTGACATCTGACCAGGCTCATTCCGGCCGCTTTTCCTACCGCATTCTGCCCGGCGCCGAGTACGGCGGCAGCTACCTCACGAAGCTGGATAAGTGTGCCACGTTGCCTCGCAAGCTGCGTGTAAGCGGCTGGGTGTACGCCCCCAGCGGCCGCATCCGTACCACGTCTATTGTGGTGCAGGTGGTATGCCACGGTCGCCGCCCCGACGTGTGGGAGGCCCTGGATGTGTCGGAGAAAGTAAAGCGCTACCAGGTGTGGGTGCCCGTGCAGAAGTACATTCGCCTGCCCGCCGACCTGGACCCTTCCGATGAAGTGAAGGTGTACGTGTGGCACCCCGACCTGACCGGCGAGGCCGCCTTCTTCGATGATATCAAGCTGGAAGGCTGGCAGTAGCGACTTTTTCACTTCTGTAGGCTCTTTACCTCTACGTCCGTGTCCGATTCTGCGGCCTTTTTTCCGGCTATCCTTTCCCGCTACCGCAGCGTGGCCGTGGTGGCGCTGCACGTGCTGCTGCTGGCGGCCTTCACCTCGGCCCTCTACGCGTTTGGCATCATCCGCTTTCTGCCTTCCCACGAAACGCTGCTGCGCTGGGACGTTATCTGGTACGAGCAGATCCGGCAGCACGGCTACACTTACTCGGCCACGGGCATGAGCAACGCCGCTTTCTTCCCGATGCTGCCCTACGTGTGGCGGTTTTCGGGGCTGGGGCTGCGGGGCATGGGTCTGCTGAATGCCGCTATGTTCCTGGGGGCTTCAACCTGGCTGGCGCACCAGCTGCGCCTGCCGGTCCGGCTGCAGCTGCTGCTGCTATCCACGCCCTTTCTGCTGTTTATGGTAGTGCCGTACACGGAGGCGCTGTTTTTTGTGTTCAGCACGCTGCTGGTGGTGGGGCTGCGGCGGCGCAAGCTGCTGTGGTGGGTGCTGGGGCTGCTGGGTTGTGGGCTCACCCGCTCGGCCAGCACTATGTTCACGCCGGCGCTGCTGTTTATGGTGGCTATGTGGGCCATGCAGCCCGGCCAACGCGGTACGGCCCTGCGCTGGGGTGCGGCGGGCCTGGGCGCGCTGCTGCTGTCCATAGGCCTGGTGGCGGCGGTGCAGTGGTACCAGACCGGGGAGCCGTTCGGGTTTATCCTCGCTCAAAAGCACTGGGGCCACACCATGAAGCGGCCGAACTTTCCCTTTACGGATCCTTCGGGTACCGATGTGCTGTGGCTGGATGCGCTGGCCCTGTGGCTGGGGCTGGCGGCCGCGGGCGTATGCACCTGGCTGACCTGGCGCTGGCTGCAGTGCTGGCGCACCGGCCGGGCCATGCCCCCGCTGCCGCCCGAGCTGATTTTTGCCCTGGGCTACTGCGTGGGCGTCACCCTGTTTATTCTGCTCTACCAGGGAGGCAGCCTCTGGAACATTGGCCGCTACATTTTTGCCACGCCTTTTCTGGTGGTGATACTCGCGCACTGGGTTGCGCAGCCCGCCTGGCCCTGGCGGCGCTACGCCCTGGTTGCGGCAGCTACTATGCTGCTCTGGCAGCTGTTCGGGGTATATTCGCTTAACTTCGACAGCTTTAGTACCGGGCAGGGGATATGGTACTTCGGCCTCACTACGCTGTACCTGCTGACGTACCTGGCCTGGCGGCAGCTGCGCTGGCAGCGCGAAGCTACTATGCTGCTTTACAGCTTCAACCTGCTGATGCTGCTGCACATGCTGGATGGCTGGCTGCAGTACTACGTGATTCAGTAAGGAAACTACTTTAGCAAACTACATCCAGACTACACAGCATGCAGCTTAGCAACGCTATATCTTCTTCCAAATACTATGACTGCTGAAACGAATGTGGTTTCCGGGCTAAGGCAGGCTGCTGGGTTAGGGCTAATGCTTCTACTGACACAGTGCAGCATGGTGCCGGGCACTATCATTATGCAGAATGACTTTGAGCAGGCCGGGCAGGCCAACCCGCGCCCGCCCGAAATCAGCGACGAGCTGGCGCACTCCGGCAATTTTTCCAGTAAGCTCACCAAGGAAATGGCCTATGGGCCCACTTGGGGTGCCAAATGGGAAGAGGCGCAACAGCCCCGCAAGCTCCGGGTGCAGGCTTGGGTCAACCTACCCAACCATCACCAGAAAACGGCTTTTGTAGTGGAAGTTGTGCGCAACGACACCACGCGCTACTGGAAGACGCTAAGCATTCATGCCGTAGTCAAACGCTTCCATCAGTGGGAGTTTGTGTGGAAAACCTTTGTGCTGCCCCACGACGTGGGCCCGGGTGATTATATCCGGGTGTATTTGTGGCAGGCTGGGGAGCGGCAAGTATTGTATCTGGACGATTTTACCATTGAAAAAGTATCCTGACGCCTTGGTGCCGCCCCCGGGTTTGCCGGCGCCGGCTAATCCCCCAGCTTGGTATAGGCGGTGGTACGCGGCCGGCCGCTGCAACCGCGTTTTTCTGCTGGCCTTTCATCTGTTGCTGCTGGTAAGCGTTTACACGGCACTGTATTGTTTTGGCCTCGTGCATCGCCTGCCCACCAGCCAGGGCCTGCTGAGCTGGGACTCCAACCTGTACCTGTCCATAGCTAAGGAGGGCTACGATGACCCAGGGGTGGGCAAAAATGCTTTCTTCCCGCTGTATCCGTATTTGTGGCGCTACCTGGGCGTAGGTCCCGTCGGCATTAGCCTGCTCCTGACGACCTGTACCATGGTGGGCGCGGCTATACTGGCGCGCACATTCCGGCTCACTGGCCGGCAGTTGTTGGTGGCGGTATCGTTGCCTGCTCTGGTGTTCACGCTGGTGCCCTATAGCGAAGGGCTTTTTTACGTGTGGGGTGCCCTGTTGCTGCGGGGGTTGCACCGGCGCAACCTGCCGCTTACGCTGGTGGGTATGCTGTTGTGCTGTCTGACGCGGGCCGCCACCACGCTCTTCCTGCCAGCCTACGTTTTTGCGGAGCTGCTGAGCTGGGACTCCACCGAGCGCCGGCGCTGGCTGAACCTACCGGCCGGCCTGCTGGTGATGGGTGCCGTCACGGCCACCATGATGCGGATCTTTTACATCAAGACGGGTGATGCGTTGGCTTTCTACCACGTACAGGCCAAATGGGAGCATATCTTTCGGGAGCCCATCTTTCCGCTGCAAAGCTCCGCCGGTATCGATATTCTGTGGCTGGATGCCGTGGCCTTGCTGGTTACGTGGCTGTCGGCGGTGGCGTGCGCGGTGCTGGGCAGCTGGTGGCTGCTGCACTTGCTGCGAGTAGTGCAGCGGCCGCTCCCGGTAATTTCCAAAGCCGTCTTGTTTTCCCTAGGGTACGCTACCGGCACCGGTTTCTACATTATGATGTATCAGGGCGGCGACCTGGCCAATATCAACCGCTATATGCTGGCCACGCCGTTTGCGGCCGTGCTGCTCTGGCAGATGTGGCAGCTGCAACCCGCAACCAAATGGCCCGTGGCAGCGGTGGTAGCGGGCTGCTTGGCGGTAGCATTGGCGCTGGGCTTCCCGTTTCGGCTGGAAAGTTTCCTTCCCTACCAGGCTGCCTGGTACTTTGGGCTGTATACGCTCTATGTATTGGCTTATTTGTTTATCAGTAAAGGCACCTCGCCCTGGTACCGCGAAATAGCCACGGGCCTTTACTTGGTGAACCTGGTGGTGATGGCGCATTTGCTGGATTTGTTTCTGGCCTTTATCTGGCTTGGCTGATCTGCCGACTCGCACCGCCGTCCTGCCTATCTTTACCCACCCATGACGTTTCCCTTCGAACCAACTCCTGAGTTTGCGGCCCGCCTCGACGAGCAGGACCCGCTGCGCCTTTTCCGGTCCCAGTTTCATATTCCGCTTGCGCCCGATGGGCAGGAAGCCGTGTACTTCTGCGGCAACTCCTTGGGCCTGCAGCCGCGGGCGGCCCGCGCCGCCGTGGAGCAGCAGTTTGCCTCCTGGGAAGAGCGGGCCGTAGAAGGCCACTTTCTGGGCGACGACCCCTGGATGCACTACCACCAAACCCTTACCGATGTGACGGCCCAGCTGGTAGGGGCCCGGCCGCTAGAAGTGGTGGTGATGAATAACCTTACGGTGAACCTGCACCTGCTGCTGCTGAGCTTCTATCGGCCCACGCCTACGCGCTACAAGGTGCTGATGGAAGGCGGCGCTTTCCCCTCCGACCAGTACGCGCTGGAAAGCCAGGTGAAGCTGCACGGCTTCCGGCCCGACGACGCCATTGTGGAGCTGATGCCGCGCCCCGGCGAGCATACCCTGCGCACCGAGGACATCGAAGCTACCATCCGGGAGCTGGGCGACTCGCTGGCCACCATCATCCTGGGCGGGGTGAACTACTACACCGGGCAGGCATTTGATATGGCTGCCATTACCCGGGCCGGCCACGCCGTGGGCGCTACGGTGGGCTTCGATCTGGCCCACGCCGCTGGTAACATTGAGCTGCACCTGCACGACTGGGACGTGGACTTTGCCTGCTGGTGCTCCTACAAATACCTGAACTCCGGCCCCGGCGGCACCAGCGGCGTGTTTGTGCACGAGCGGTTTGCCCACAGCCCCGAGCTGCCGCGCCTGGCCGGCTGGTGGGGCCACGACCCGGCCGAGCGGTTTCAGATGAAAAAAGGCTTCCGGCCCATGCCCGGGGCGGCCGGCTGGCAGCTGTCCAACGCCCAGATTTTTCCTTTGGCCATTCATCGGGCGGCTCTGGCCATTGTGGCCGAAGCGGGTGGGATGCCCGCGCTGCGCCGCAAAAGTGAGTTGCTTACCGGCTACCTGGAGTTTCTGCTGCGCCGCCTGAACCTGCCGGCTTCCCGCCTCGAAATCATTACCCCCACCGACCCCGCCCAGCGGGGCTGCCAGCTTTCCCTGCTGGTGCACGAGGGCGGCCGGGCGCTTTTTGAGCACCTGGCGGCGGCCGGCATTATTGCCGACTGGCGCGAGCCCAACGTGATTCGGCTGGCGCCGGTGCCGCTCTACAATTCTTTCCGGGATGTGCAGCGGGCCGGCGCCGTGCTGGCCGCCTGGGCCGAAGTATAAGATTCCGGGCAACTTTCACCGGGTGCCCGTGGTTTTACGTTGGTATATCCTGACCGCCGGAGGGCTTCCTCCATTTGAGCTAAAGTGCCATGTATGAAGAGTATGCGGAGAAGATGAGCCGCAAATCCCTGCCCGAGCTGTACCTGTACGTGCACAAGCGCGGGGAGTACCGCGAAGATGCCGTGCTGGCCGCCCTCGACGAGCTGGCCCGGCGCGGGGAACATCCGGCCGAAGCTGCGGCCATCCGCGCCGAGCTGCAGCCCATTGTGGAGCAGCAGCAGGAAGAGAAAAAGCAGCTGGCCGTCCGCGACGTGGAACCTACGGCTGCCACTGCTTATGTGCCCACTGAGGATACCGGCCCCGCGCTGTACACTCCGGGGACGATTGTGCTCTTTTCGATGCTGTTCTCCTTTCTGGCTGGCGGTATCCTGCTGGTCATGAATATGTTCCGTCTCAAGGAGCCCGGTAAGGCTATTCGGGTGGTAGTATTTATGGTAGCCTTTCTGGCTGCCCAGTACTATGGGCTGCTGTGGCTCAATGCAGAATATGGTCCGCAGATTCAGGTCGCTCAGGTTCAGATAGTTAGTGTTGTGGTGAACTTCATTGCGGTTCTCATATACTTGCTGTATTTCTGGCCACGCTATGTGGGTGCCCAGCCTTACGTCAGTCGGCGTTGGCTGCCAGCTTTGATAGTTTGCCTTGTACTGCTATATGCTCTGTTTAAAGTGTATATGGCGGGCATAGCTAAATAAAAGTGCCCCTGACGCTGCTTTCCCGGCCGCAGGCCGAAGTATGGCTGGACGAGAATTTTCTGCCGGCTGCTACGGCTTCTCGGCTGCTCGCGGAGCTGTTGGATACTGTGCCGTGGCGCCAGGAATCCATTACGCTTTTCGGGAAGCCCCGGCTCCAGCCCCGCCTTACCGCCTGGTACGGCGACGCCACCTCGCACTACCGCTACTCCGGCCTCACGCTGGTGCCCCTGCCCTGGACGCCTACGCTCCAGCAACTGCGCCGGCAGGTAGAAGCCGCCTGCAGCACCTCGTTCAACAGCGTCCTGCTGAACCTCTACCGCTCTGGCCAGGATAGCATGGGCTGGCACGCCGACGACGAGCCGGAGCTGGGGCCTCAGCCGGTTATAGCTTCCTTGAGCCTGGGCGCCACCCGTCGGTTCCGCCTCAAGCCCAAGCCCCGCGCGGGTATTGAGGCGGAACCAGTCTCACTGGATATTGCCTCGGGCAGCTTGTTGATCATGCGCGGCCCTACGCAGCAGCACTGGCTGCACGCCGTCCCCAAAACGGCTCTGCCCGTCGGCCCACGGCTCAACCTCACGTTCCGCCACATTGTGGCTGGCTGAGCAGGCAGAGCTATACGGTGGGTAGGAAAGAAAAAAGGCCTTCCCCGAACAGGGAAGGCCTTTTTATAGGTACTTTCTTTAACTGAAATCTACTTCAGGTTGAAGAGCAGACCCACATATGCCAGCCGGCCGATGTTGGGGCCGCCGTACACCTGCGTGTTGTTCTGGTCCAGCAGGTTCGAGCCGCCCACCTGCAGCGTGGTGTTGATTTTCGGCAGGTTGTAGCCCACGTAGGCATCAAGGCTGCTGTAGTCGTCGAGCTGACCCACGGCGAAGGGCATTTCATAGAGGTGGCCCTGAGCCCAGCGGTAGTTCACCGAGTAGTTGAAGTTGTTTACTGCCACGCCGTTTACTCCGATGTTGAACTTGTGCTTGGGCGTGTTGAAGAACGTCTGGAAGTCTGCGGGCAGCTCTTCATCGTCCAGCAGGTTGAGCGAGTAGTTGCCGGTCAGGTTGAAGGCCTTGGCGAAGTAGTACGTGAGGCCCAGCGCGGCGCCCTGGGTGTTTACTTCCTGGCTGGCGTTGGTCCAGGCCTGAATTACGCGGGTATTGGCCGTGGCGCCCTGGAATTGGGTAGGCGCACCGGCCTGGAGCTGCTGCGGAGTAGGCTGGCTACCGTCGCGGTTGCTGATAAAGCGGCGGGCCCCGATGAAGTCATTGTACTGGTTGCGGTAGTAGTTTACGTCGAGGTACAGCTTCTCAACCAGGATGCCTTTGTAGCCGACTTCTATCGAGTTCAGGCGCTCCAGCTTCAGCGGATCGATGTTCACGGCCGACAGGTCCGTGGTGCTGTAGCCCTGGAAGCCGTTATCCACGTTGCCCAGAATCAGTACCGGCCCTACGTCGAGGCGAATATACTGGTCGAGCTGAGTGGGTGAGCGGAAGGCGCGGCCGTAGGAAGCGCGGAAGTTGTGCTGCTTGCTTTCCCCGGCCGAGTACACCACCGAGGCCCGCGGCGACACGGCCGGGTCGAAGTTTTTGAACCCATCGACGCGCACGGCCACGGCCAGCTTCAGGCGTTCTTCCAGCAGCTTGTGCGTCAGCTGCGTGTAGCCGCCCAGCTCGTGGTTCTGAATCCGCTCCGTGTCGTCCGAGAACAGGTTGCCATTGGAGCCCAGGCGGAATTTCCGGTAAGCACCACCCACAATCAGGTCGGTCATATCACCGAACTTGAAGTTATACTGAGCGTTGCCTTCGTTCAGCAGGGAGCTGGGGCTGAGCAGTGCGCCCTTGCCGGGCGTTGCATCCTTGATGATCTGGTCGCGCAGCTCCTGAAAGCGTGGGCTATTGGGGTCAAGCTGCGTTGCATCAGCCTGGGCTTTGGCTATAGCCTGAGCCTGCTCGGGGCTGGCGCCGCCCGCCCGGGCCTGCTTGTAGGCACCATTGTAGGTACCGAAATACACGTCTGCGTTGCGCGTTGTGCTGCCTTCCGCTACCGGAGCCGTCTGAAGAAAGGAGCCCAGGAAGTTCAGGTCGTAGGTATCGGCACCGTAGTCCTGCACCGACTGCCCGCGCAGAAACCAGTTCGTGCCCCTGATTTCGCCGTGGTACTGATTGGTGCCAAAGTTCTTCAGCCGGTAGCGGCTGCTGCTCTGGTAGCTGGCATTGCCGCGGGCTACGCTGGCCCCAACCGTCATTTTGATGTTGTTCGTGAGCAGATACGAAATAGTGGGCTGCACCTTCAACGATTTAGCCTTGTCGTCACTGCCGACCAGGATTTTCTCATCGAAACCCGGCATGAACACGGTGCGGCCATACAATTCTTCGGATACGATATAGCTCTTGGTGGGGTCCGTGGGATTAATCCGGTTCTGAGACTGAGAGAAGGTGTTGCCCACGTCTCCGTACCGGTTCACGGCATCGTAGCCTAAGGGGGAAGAAGCGTCGTGCCCGGCATTGGTGGGCACCAGGGTAGCGCTGGTAGGCGCATAGTTGCTGGCCAGCCAGTCGTCGGCCGTCAGGTAGGAGCCTACCACTTTGAAGGCAAATTTCTCGCCCAGCTTTTTGGCGTAGCGCAGTTGTCCGTCGAGGTAGCTGCGCTGGCCGCCGCGCAGCCGCACGCTCAGGCCTTCCGTCGAAAAGGGGTCTTTCGAGTTCATCAGCAGCACGCCATTGAAGGCGTTGGCACCGTACAGGGCGGAAGCCGGTCCGTGGATGATTTCGATGCTTTCCAGGTCCAGCTCGGGCACCCCAAGCAAGTTGCCGGAGTTGACGTTCAGGCTGGGGCTTTGCGTATCGAAGTAGTCGGTAAGCTGAATCAGGCGCTCCGACTTGGCCGAGTTGAAGCCCCGGGTGCTGATGCTGTTCATCAGCAGGCTGCTGCTGTTCACGTCAATGCCTTTGTAGTGATTGAGGCCTGCCTGCAAATCAGCCGTGGGGATTCGCTCAATTTGCTGGCGGTTGAGCTTCTCAATGGTTACCGGCGCCTGCAGAATGCCTTCCTCCACGCGGGAGGCCGCTACTACCACTTCGTTGGTGAAGGCCACGGTGGGCTTCAGCGCCAGCTTCAGGCTGGCATCGGGGCTGGTCAGGGACACTTCCTGGGTTTCGTAGCCGATAAACGACACCGACAGCACCACTGGCCCGTCGCCGAAATCGGCCCGCAACTCAAACTTGCCGTCCCGGTCGGTGCTGGTGCCTACGAAGGTGCCCTTCAGGAAAACCGTAGCCCCGGGGAGCGGCTCGCCCACTTCGGTTTGTACTAAACCGGTAATAGCCGCTTCCTGCTGGGCCAGGGCCGACTGCGCCACACTGCAAAAGAGCAGCAGCAGCCAGAATGAATAAATTTTCCTCATACAGATATGTTGAAAGGGTGTGTGCAGAATTGGGCCCCAAAGATACGGGAATCTACCCTAACGGCCGCAGGTCGGCTAAGCCGCGCTTGTGGTTTTTGTTATATTTCGCCGTTTGCTCGGTGAACGGTATTCTCTGCCGGTTGTAGTGACTTCGGTCGTGTAGTCTTTGCTATTGGAACACCGCAGGCTATGTAGCCAGTAAAAAGGTCAGACAGGTAATGTGGGGCCGTGAGGCTGGTGGGGTGCTTGTAAAAGCAGAATTAAAATAGTGCTATCGGCTGAACGCGGCTCGTGCTCCTGGATGTGGCGGGTTCTTTGGTTCCGAACCAGGTTAGCGGCAACGGAACTTGCTCTCATTCGTCTTAGATTGCACGCCTGATTTTTACCCCGTTCTATGCCCACCCCAGCCACCGTTGCCACTCCCGAAACTTCACTCACCATTTTAGGCGGTGGCCTCGTAGGCTCACTGCTGGCTTTGTACCTGGCCCGGCGCGGCTTTCCCGTGCAGGTGCTGGAGCGCCGCCCCGACCCGCGCCGGGCGGGCCCCATCGAAGGCCGGTCCATCAACCTGGCGCTGTCGGATAGAGGGTGGCGGGCGCTGGAAGGCGTAGGCATTGCCGAAGAAATCCGGCAGGTGGGCATCCCCATGTATGGCCGCGTGATGCACGACCAGCAGGGCCAGCTTACTTCGCAGCCCTACGGCACCAAAGATCAGGCTATCTACTCCGTGTCGCGGGCGGGCCTCAACCGCACTTTGCTGGATCTGGTAGAGCAACAGCCCGGCGTGCAGGTGCGCTTCGAGCAGCAGTGCCTGAATGTGGACGTGCGCAACCACGTCTTGGAGCTGCGCGACGTACCCACCGACTCGGTGTATAAGCAAGCGTATAGCCGCCTGTTTGGGGCGGATGGCGCCTACTCGGCGGTGCGCGGTGCCCTGCAGAAAACCGACCGGTTCGACTACTCCCAAAGCTACCTGGAGTATGGCTATAAGGAGCTGAATATTGCGGCCGGGCCCGATGGCAGCTGGCAGCTGGAAAAGCACGCGCTGCACATCTGGCCGCGCGGCCAGTACATGATGATTGCGCTGCCCAACCTCGACGGCACGTTCACCTGCACGCTGTTTTTTCCTTACGAAGGCCCGCATTCCTTTGCCGCCCTGCAAACGCCCGCGCAGGTAGCGGCGTTTTTTCAGGAAGTATTTCCCGATGCGGCCCCGCTTATGCCGGAGCTTACCGAGGACTTCTTCCAGAACCCCACCGGCTCCCTCGTCACGGTACGGTGCTTTCCGTGGTCGTACCAGGACTCTGTCTTGCTGCTCGGCGACGCGGCCCACGCCATTGTACCCTTCTACGGGCAGGGTATGAATGCCGGCTTCGAAGACTGCACTATCCTAAACCAACTGCTGGGCGAGCAGGACCACGACTGGCTGGCTGTGTTCGACACCTTTGCGCGCCAGCGCAAGCCCAACACCGATGCCATGGCCGAAATGGCGGTGTACAACTTTGAGGAAATGCGCGACCGGGTGGCGGATCCGCGTTTTTTGCTTCAGAAGAAAATCGAAAGCAAAATCTCCGCTCAGTATCCCGACCAATGGGTGCCGCTTTATCCGCAGGTCACGTTCTCGCACACGCCCTACGCCGAGGCTTGGGCCGACGGGCAGCGCCAGGACCAGATTATGGCGCGCCTGATGCCCCACATCCACTCCGAAGCCGACTACGACCAACCCGAGGTGCAGGCGCTGGTAGCCCAGGAAATGGCGGCGCTGTAGCTCGCAAAAACGATGGCCCAGCCTGCGCGCAGCAGACCGGGCCTATGCTCGAAAGTAGAAAGAGAATCAGAAGCGCGGGGCGCTCAGCCGCACTACGGCCATGGGCTGCTGATCATCGAGCCAGAAATAGGTAGCCAGCTGACTTGGGCGCAGCACGCGTCCCAGGGAGGCAAGGTAGCGACGCTCGGCCCGGCGGGCGGCACCGGGCAGGCGGTGAGACGCCTGTTGTTTGCGGCGCAGGTGAGCGTAGGTGCAGCGTTCCAGCTGCCGGCTCTGCTCGGCACTCAGATCCAACGCATCGGTCAGGTAGTCCGTGAGCTGCCGGGCACGTTGGCGGGGCATTTCATGCGCCCCCGGGCCTCCCTGGCCCGCGGCTACACTTGGTACTGCGGCCTGGGCGCTGCCCACAAGCAGTAAGCTGCCCATCAGCAGGCCCGAAAAGCGAAGGGAACGGAGCGTAGACATAACAAAGGCGTGGAAACGTACAAGGAAATAGCCGTAGTCTACAAAGATAGACTTTTGTAGCTGGTATCAGCTTCTGCTCTTACCCTATTCCCTGTGGGTCAGCCTGTAAAGCGAGGAGTTGACCTGGGTTGTCGGTTCGGTTATCAGCGGAAACTACCGGCCCAGCAGTATCACGCCCAGCCCAGTGCCGAGCCCCAGCAGCAGGCCCGCCGCAACCTGCGCTTTGGTATGGGCCCGCAAAATCAGCCGCGCCCAGGCCACGGCCGCAGCCAGCACTAGGCCGGCGGACAAGCTTAGGTAAGTGGTCGGGAGAGCAGGCTGCTGCCCCCAAAGAACCAGCAGCATGGCCAGGGCGCCCCCCATGCCCACGCCGTGCGCGCTTATTTTCCACCAGAAGGTAATGATGAACGTGAGCGTCACGGCCAGGGCCATACCTGCGAGCAACAGCGCCAGCAACGAGTGCGCGCCAGCCAGCTGCGGCACCAAGTAAGCCGCGCCGCCAAAGCTGAGAGAAGCCAGCAGCAGGGGACCATAGCGCTGCCGCCGCTCCCCCAGTTGCAGCGAGCTGACGCGCCCGAACGCATACAGCACCGCAGTGCCCAGCGCCGGAACTCCAAACGTAAGACCGGCTACCAACGCAGCTACAAATGCAGGGCGCGCCAATGGCGCTACCGGCAGTCCGTACGCCAACCACAGGACCAGATAAGTAGGGACCAGCAGCGGGTGAAAAACGACGGACAGAAAATGAGGAATGGCAGACTTGGCCGACGCTTCCGATTGGCGGCTGCCAGCCTGCGTTTCGCCTGAAGGTATTTCCTCACTGTTCATTATCCTACAGCTCCTTCCGCAGGCGCGCCACCGGGATGTTGAGCTGCTCCCGGTATTTGGCTACGGTGCGGCGGGCAATGTTGTAGCCGCGGGCGTTCAGCATTTTTTCCAGCTTGTCGTCGGAGAGCGGGCGGGACTTGCTTTCGCCCTCAATAATTTCCTTGAGAATGTGCTTGACTTCCCGGCTCGAAGCATCCTCGCCCGAGTCGGTGGCAATGCCCTCGGAGAAGAAGTACTTGAGCGGGTAGATGCCAAACTCCGTCTGCACGGCTTTGGAGTTGGCCACCCGGCTCACCGTCGAAATATCCATCCCGATTTCCTGGGCAATATCCTTCAGGATCATGGGGCGCAGCTTGCTTTCGTCGCCTTCCACAAAGAAGTCATGTTGATAGCGCACTATCGAGTCCATGGTGCGCAGGAGTGTGTTCTGGCGCTGCCGGATAGCATCGATAAACCACTTGGCCGAGTCCAGCTTCTGCTTCACGAAGGTCACGGCTTCCTTCATCTTGGCGTCCTTTTTCGAGGCCTTATCGTAGGCCTGGAACATTTCCGTGTACGCCGGGGATACGCGCAACTCGGGCGCGTTGCGGGCGTTCAGGGTCAGGTTCAACTGGCCGTTGTCGTTGGTCAGAATGAAGTCGGGAATGATGTACTGCACCTTGCCCAGGCCCACCGGGCCGGTACCGCCGGGCTTGGGGTTGAGCTTCAAAATCAGGGCTATAGCATCCTTCAGCTCGTCGTCTTCCAGATCCAGCTTCTGCTGAATGCGGGAGTAGTGCTTTTTGGTGAACTCCTCAAACGTGTCGGTGATGATGCGCTCGGCGTGCTCCACATCGGGGTCGTCCTGGTGGCGGCGCTCCAGCTGCAGCTGCAGGCACTCCTGCAGGTCGCGGGCCCCAATGCCGGCCGGGTCGAAGCGCTGAATCACGCGCAGCACGGCTTCAATTTCGGGCACCGAGGCTTCCAGATTCTGCGAGAAAGCCAGGTCGTTGGCAATGGCCGACAGGTCGCGGCGGATGTACCCGTCGCCATCAATGGAGCCGATTAGCTGGCGGCCAATGGCTTCCTGTTTTTCATCAAGACTGGCAAAGCCCAGCTGATCGAGCAGGGAGTCGATAAGGGAGCCGCTCGTGTCGGCCAAGGGCATTTCCCGGTCATCTTCGTCCTCGCCGGGGCCGTCGCCCTGCATTTTGTAGCCCGCTATTTCGTCGTCGTTGAGGTAGTCGCTCAGGTCTAGGTCGTCGTTGTCGCTCTGGCGCTCATCGGGCTCGGAGGTTTCCGGTATGGGCAGCTCCACTTCGGGCTGCTCGTCGGCGGGCTCGTTGAAATCCTCATCCAGCGTGCTGTTGTCGCTGTCGAACTCGGCGTCGGGGTCGTTGTCCTCGTCGTCCGAGTCATCGTCGCGCTCCTGCTCCTCAAACTCCTCGTCCTGGTCGTCGCCTTCTTCCAGGGCTGGGTTTACTTCCAGCTCTTCCTTGATGCGCGCCTCCAGCTCCGCCGTCGGAATCTGCAGCAGCTTAATAAATTGAATCTGTTGGGGGGAGAGCTTCTGCTGGAGAAGCTGCTTCATGTCGAGTCGTTGCATACTCAGAAAACGCGTGCGCCCCGCCGGAAATAAACGAGGGAATTAAGCCAAATGTAGCCCTTTCTGTACTTGAGTTAACAGCAAAATGTTGGGGTATCTGCTGTCAGCTTTATCTTTCCGCCAAAGCGCATTGCTGGTAACGCCCGGGGTGACTTGTCATAGCCATATGCTCAAAAGGTTTCTGTTTCAAACGAATTGTAAAGGCTAGAAAGATATGTGGAGTGAACTATCGGCTTTACGTATCTGGGCAGTTTTGCCCAAAGCCGGTCTGCCCGATAAGCTGATACATGAGCCCGAAGTGGAGGATTTTCTGGCAGCAGCCAATGACTTGGAAGCACCCGAAGCTGCAGAAGCACTGGCTGCAGTAGCAGACCTATTACCAACGGCCCAGTTGGCCCAGGGAGCGGTGTTGGCCGTGTGTTGCGGGGCCCTGGTAGAAAAGCATAATCATGCGGAAATAGCTTTTTCGGCTGTGTGGGCCTATTTCCAGCACTTACAAGCGTTGCAGGCTGGCGGCCAGGCACCACCTCCGCAGGTGTGGCGGTTTGCCGTAATGGGCCTCATGGCCATGCTTTGCCGATCAGCCGTCAACCGGCAGCAACTGCAGGCTCAGCCGCACCTAGCTGCTTGGCTGACAGAGCATGATGACCTCTCCGATCATTTCTATTATCTATCGGGCATGTTGCAGGTCAGTGATGAGGCCAGCGTGTATGTGCTGTTTCCGCACTACGGAACGGGCATAGAAGTGAGTGTTAGTCAAGTTAATAATGTGTTTCACTTACTTACGTTGCTGCAACCGTTGGTAGTGCAACAACGCGAAGCGCTGGGGCTGCGCCTGTCTTATCCGCCCACGAATGAACAGCTGCTGCGCTACGCTCAGGGCGTCAGTGCTGAGTTGCCAGACGAGAACATAGATGTGGCTCGGTTTGAGTGGTTGAGCGCAGCCGCATACAAAGGCGGACCACTGGATAGTATGCAGATAGCTTGGGGTGAAGCCTTTGTGCGCGACATGCCCCGGGTGCAGGGCCGAGTGGTGCTGCTGGCCGCCGAACTGGTAGGGCCACCGCGCCGCAGCTGGGATATAGACTTCTTAGCCGTATTACACGATGCGCATCGGCCGCAGGTGCAGCTTCGGCAGCTACTGGCACCCGATACGGTAGCTGAGGTGTTGACCGCGCTACATCCGCCGGTGCCAGCCCTTGCCATGTCAGTATCAGCTTCCTCTATGCCTGCCTCCTCTGCCGGCCGTAGCTGGTGGCAGCGGCTGTTAGGGCGCTTGGCTGGCTGAAAGCTGGTTTCGCACCCTTGACAAAAGCTCTACCTTTGCAGCCAATTCTTTCTTTCGCAGAACATAACCTCCCGATGTCCGACCTCCGAAGAACCAGCGTGCAGGACCTGCTCCGCAGCACCGAGCTGGACCGCGAAGTGCTGGTGAAAGGCTGGGTACGCACCCGCCGCGGCAACAAGTACGTGCAGTTTATTGCCGTGAACGACGGCTCCGGCTTTAATTCCATCCAGGTGGTAGCCAACGCCGAGTTGTTCCCGGAAGAAAAGCTTAAAGCCGACGGCGTAGACAACGGGGCGGCTGTGGCCGTGCGCGGCAAGCTGGTAGCCAGCCAGGGCAAGGGCCAGGCGGTGGAAATACAGGCCGAGGAAATTACGGTGTATGGCACCGCCGACCAGGACGCCTACCCGCTGCAGAAGAAAGGCCACACGCTGGAATTCCTGCGGGGTATTGCCCACCTGCGCCCCCGCACCAACACGTTTGGGGCGGTGTTGCGCATCCGCCACGCCATGTCGTTTGCGGTGCATCAGTACTTCAACAGTCACGGCTACTTCTACATTCACACGCCCATCATCACCGGCTCCGATGCTGAGGGTGCCGGCCAGATGTTCCGCGTTACCACGCTTTCCGACACCAAGCCGCCTCTGAACGAGGCTGGTACGGTGGATTACAGCCAGGATTTCTTCGGAAAAGCCACCAACCTCACCGTGTCGGGCCAGCTTGAAGGCGAGGTGGCGGCTATGGCCTTGGGCAAGGTGTACACCTTCGGGCCCACGTTCCGGGCCGAAAACTCCAACACGGCCCGCCACCTGGCCGAGTTCTGGATGATTGAGCCCGAAGTGGCTTTCTTCGACCTGCAGGACAACATGGACCTGGCCGAGGATTTCCTCAAAAGCCTGGTGCGCTACGCCCTGGAGCACTGCCCTGACGACCTGCAGTTCCTCAACGACCAGTACGACAAGGAGCTGCTCAGCCGCCTGCGCTTCGTGGTCGACAACGACTTCCAGCGCCTCACTTACACCGAGGCGGTGGAAATCCTGAAATCGGCCAAGCAGAAGTTCGAGTTTCCGGTGGACTGGGGTACCGATCTGCAGTCGGAGCACGAGCGGTACCTGGTGGAGAAGCACTTCAAGAAGCCCGTTATCCTGACCAACTACCCCAAGGATATCAAGGCCTTCTACATGAAGCTGGACGAGGACGGCCGCACCGTACGCGCCATGGACGTGCTGTTCCCTGGCATTGGCGAAATCATCGGCGGCTCTCAGCGCGAAGACGACCTGCAGAAGCTGCAGCAGCGTATGCAGGAAATGCACGTGCCTGAGGAAGACCTCTGGTGGTACCTCGACACCCGCCGTTTCGGCTCGGCCCCGCACGCCGGCTTCGGCCTGGGCTTCGAGCGGCTCATCCTGTTCATCACCGGCATGGCCAACATCCGCGACGTTATTCCCTTCCCCCGTTTTCCAAAGAGCGCGGAGTTTTAAATCACGGATTTTGTGTACGTTTCACTTGACAAGAAAGGCAGCCTGCGGGCTGCCTTTCTTGTTTCTGATTCATTTAATCACTCAGCCAAAGCTAGCAGTAGTTCCGCAGCTCTTTGTCATCCACGGCTACCAGTGCATCGAGGCGCAGCTCGAAGCCATCCTGTAGGCGCATGTATTCTACTTTATCCTGAATGAACAGGTCCTGAATGATACCCTGGTAGGTGCTGGGCGGGGTGTCGGGCTCGGTGCGGTAGGTGAGGGTGCAGGGCTGGCCGGTGGTAGCGCGGGCTTCCAGCTCATCATAGAACGAGCAGCTGATGGGCGTGTAGGCAGGAGCAGGCATGGCAGAGAAAATAAAGAGTGGGAAGACCGCCAGCTCGGACTGGATAGCAGGCCGGCTAAGCTGCCAGACGCTGGCCGTTGACGGCTACCAGCCAGGCCAGCGGAAGTTCCTGGCCGGCTTCGAGCGACAAATACTCTCTGGCTTCGCGCTGAAGCAGCCCCGCTACTATTCCGTAAAAGCTAAACTCAGCCGACGTGCCCGGCACCCGGTACACCAATTGGTAGCCGCAGCCTACCCTTAGCTGAGGTGGTAAGGAAGAAGTCAGGGGCCGAAGCACAGGAGAGTAAGTTTCAGGCATATCAAATGAGTAACGGGCCTTCTTAACCGGAGGCCATCCGGCGCAGATACGAAATGCCTCCTATTCTAGTTCGTTGATTCAGATAGTATTGCCGAATAACAAGACGGTTATCGGCAATCCTTTCGCTGGCGTTATCAACTGCTCGGTCAAGACATGGCAAAAGCAAAAGCCAGCCGGCTGCAAGAAGCGACCAGCTGGCTTAGCCAATTTATGCATTCCCTACGGCTAATGCTTGTCTTTGCCGTGGCCTTTGCCATTCCCGTTTCCTTTGCCGTGTCCATTGCCTTTGCCAGGATGAACGCCATAGTACTTTTTGGCCTGTCCGGGAGGCATGGCTTTCGGATACTTAGCCCGGTGGTCCCGGATTAGTACCCAGGGTTGGGAGCCCCGATAGTCGATGACAACCGGATGAAAATTAGCCGGATTATAGCCGTTGAGCGACGTTACCCGCGTCCAGGCATTGTTGCGGTATACGATGTAGCGCTGCCCGCGCAGGTCATAATACCCCCCGATGTCGGGGATATAGTAGTACTGCGCGCCGGCCGGAGCTGCCGGCCCCCAGGAGGGAGAGTTGATATTGATGTTGATCTGCGCCTGCGCCGGAGCAGCACCGGCCAAAAACAGGGCGAACACGCCGGAAAAAGCCAGTTTTGGAAACAGTTTCATAAGATGGGGTGGTTAAGAAAGGAGAGAACGAGCGGACGTTTACAACAATAGCGCCAACTACAGATTTGGTTGGCTGCAGGCCAAGCCCTGAGTTGACATCGTCCTCAACGCAACATGTGGCAGTAGTGTTGATGAACGAAAGCGCCGCCTACAAAAAAGAGCCTCAGTATCTACCTGAGGCTCTTTCATGAATATTGCTAGCGCATGGCCTATTGCCCTCTGCTTCTTCCCCGTCCGCTCTGCGCGTTGCCAGGAGCCTGCTGCGGCTGGCTTCCCCGTCCGCCCGGTGCCGAGTAGCTGCCCCGGCCAGAATTGCTTTGCCCACTGGGCGCTGAGGACCCGCTGCGGCCGTTGCCGTTCTGACTGCTGCGGTCGGGCCGCTCGTAGCTGCCCCGGTCGTCGTTACGGCCGTCGGGGCGGTCATTGCCGCCCCGGTTATCGTAGCCTCCCTGGGAACTGCGGTTGTCGCTGCGGTTGCCGTAGGTTCCGCGGTTGTCGCGGTTGTCGCGGTTATCATTGCGGCTGTCGTATTGGTCCCGGTTGTTGTCGCGGGTATAGCCAGCCTGGTTTCCGGGGCGGTTAGCATAGTAGCCTGGGTTATAGCCGCGAGGGTAGGCTGCGTAGCCCTGACCAGGCCAGCGGGAACCGTAATACCGGCCCGGCTGCACGCCCCACCGGTCGCAGTAAGAGCGGTGGTCGCGCAGGTAGCCCCAGGGCTGACGGCCCACGTACTGCACCACCACAGGATGGAAGAAGCGCGGGTCGTAGGCGGCGTAGGCGCGCGGTAGATACGGCGAGCTAACCCAGGCACCATACACCGGGTCGAAGAACAGGTACTGCCCGGTGTACAGGTCGTAGTAGCCGTCGATTTCCGGAATGTAGTAGTACTGCACGTCCGGGCCTACGCTCGGTCCCCAGTACGGAGTGTTCACGTTGATCTGCACCTGCGCCTGCGCGGAGCCGCTGTGCAGCAGCAACCCAAGCACCAGAGCCAGACCCGATTTCAGCAGAGTTTTCATAGAAGAAGAGTCAAAAGAAAGACGCCATGCCTTAAGGCAAAAGCCGCACCATAATTCACGCGTTAGACGCACAGGCCGCTCAAGGTTTAACAGAACTTTGGGCGGGTCGGGACATTTCCCCCGGAGCCCGTGTTATAGCCCCTATGTGCCCCATTGGGTTTCCGGGGCTGGCCGGGGGATTGTTCGCCAATACGCTTGGCAAATAAGCTATTCGGGCTAGCCGCCGGGGCCCGATTTGCGTACCTTTGCAGACTTATCCGCTTCGCTGCCGCATGGCTAAAAAATCAACTGCTTCTTCCTCTGCTGCCGGCAAACCGGCAACTTCTAAAGCTCCCCGCGCACCCAAAGCAGCCAAGCCCGGCAAAGCGCCCGTAGCCGACGATGCCGCCCCGGCTGCGAAAGCCAGGAAGGCGCCGCACCCGACGGCTGCCGCCGTAGCCGACAATGCCACGGAGCACACCACTGCCGCCGTGCAGGCAGTGCCCCTGGCTGAGCAGGTAAACGAAGCAGTAGTGGAAAACCACGTGGTTACCCGTGGACAGCTGCTGGGCCCTGCCGACCTGGAAGCGCCCTATATTGAAGTGTACGGGGCTCGGGAGCACAACCTCAAAAACGTATCAGTACGGATTCCGCGCGGGCGGCTGGTGGTGTTTACCGGCATTTCGGGCTCGGGCAAGTCGTCGTTGGCTTTCGACACGATTTACGCGGAGGGCCAGCGCCGCTACATGGAAACGTTTTCGGCCTACGCCCGCTCCTTTATGGGCGGGCTGGAGCGGCCCGACGTGGACAAGATTGAGGGCCTGTCGCCGGTTATCAGCATCGAGCAGAAGACGACCTCGCGCAACCCCCGCTCCACGGTGGGCACCATCACCGAGATTTACGACTTCCTGCGCCTTCTCTACGCCCGCACCGCCGAGGCTTTCAGCTACGCAACGGGCCAGAAGATGATCCGGCAGAGCGACGACCAGATCATCAACTACATCCTGAAAGAGTACGACGGCCGCAAGCTGGTGGTGCTGGCGCCCGTGGTGAAGGGCCGAAAAGGCCATTACCGGGAGTTGTTTCAGCAGGTAGCCAAGCTGGGCTTCACCAAGGTGCGCGTGGATGGTGAGCTACTCGACATCACGCCCAAGATGCAGGTGGACCGCTACAAAATCCACGACATCGAAATCGTCATCGACCGGCTCGTGGTGAAGGAGGAAGACCGGTTCCGCCTTTCCGGCTCGGTGCAGAATGCGCTGACCCAAGGCAAAGGCACGATGCTGGTACTCGATGCGGATAAGAAGAAGGAAAACACCCAGTTCTTTTCCCGCTTCCTGATGGACCCGGCTACCGGTATTGCCTACGACGACCCGGCGCCCAATACGTTCAGCTTCAACTCGCCTTACGGCGCCTGCCCCACCTGCAACGGGCTGGGCGAAGTGCAGGAAATCACCGAAGACTCGGTGATGCCCGACAAGAAGCTGAGCATCAGCCGCGGCGGAATTGCGCCCCTGGGCGAGTACCGCGACATCTGGATTTTCCAGCAGTTGGGCCTCATCGTGAAGAAGCACAAGGCCAGTCTGAGCACGCCCATCGAAAAGCTGCCCCAGGAGCTGGTGGAGCGCCTGCTGCACGGCGTGCCCGAGCAGGAGGAAGAGGCCGACCCCAAAAAGGCCAACTACGTGGAGCCTTTCGAAGGCATTATTCCGTTCCTGCGCCGCCAGATGGAGTCTGACTCGGAGAATATCCGGGAGTGGATTCAGCAGTACACCCAGGCCCAGGAATGCCCCGAGTGCCACGGCTACCGCCTCAAAAAGGAAAGCCTGCACTTCAAAATTGCTGGCCACCACATTGGCGAGCTGTCGGTGATGGACCTCAGCGACCTGGCAGCTTGGTTTGAAGGCCTGGAAGCGCGCCTCTCCGACCGCCAGAACCTGATTGCGCGGGAGCTGCTGAAGGAAATCCGCAAGCGCATCGGCTTCCTGCTGGAGGTGGGCCTCGACTACCTGAATCTGCACCGCTCGGTGCGCACGCTCTCGGGCGGCGAAAGTCAGCGCATCCGCTTGGCTACGCAGATTGGCACCCAGCTCGTGGGCGTGCTCTACATCATGGACGAGCCCAGCATCGGCCTGCACCAGCGTGACAACGAGCGGCTCATCAAGGCCCTGCAGCACCTGCGCGACCTGGGCAACTCGGTGATTGTGGTGGAGCACGACAAGGACATGATCATGCATGCCGACCACGTGCTCGATATTGGCCCCGGCGCGGGCATCCACGGCGGACAGATTGTGGCCGCCGGTACACCCACCGAAATCTTCAGCAGCGGCTCCCTCACCTCCCAGTACCTGAGCGGGCAGAAGCACATTGAGCTGCGCAAGAAGAAGCGGGCCGGTGAAGGAAACGAGCTGGTGCTACGCGGAGCCAAAGGCCACAACCTCAAGAACGTGACGGCCAAATTTCCCCTGGGCAAGCTCATAGCCGTGACGGGCGTATCGGGTTCCGGCAAGTCCTCGCTCATTCACGATACGCTGTACCCCATCCTCAACCAGCACTTTTTCAACGCCAAGCGCGAGCCGCTACAGTACGACAAGCTTGAGGGACTGGAGTTTATCGATAAGGTGATTGAAGTGGACCAGTCGCCGATTGGGCGCACCCCGCGCTCTAACCCGGCCACATACACCGGCGTGTTCACCGAAATTCGCCAGCTGTTTTCGTCGTTGCCGGAGGCCAAAATCCGCGGGTACGGACCGGGCCGCTTCTCCTTCAACGTGAAGGGAGGGCGCTGCGAAACCTGCGAGGGTGCCGGTATGCGCACCATTGAAATGAACTTCCTGCCCGACGTGCACGTGCCCTGCGAAACCTGCAAAGGCCGCCGCTACAACCGCGAAACGCTGGAAGTGCGCTTCAAAGGAAAGTCTATTACCGACGTGCTGGATATGACCGTGGAAAAGGCCGTGGAGTTCTTCGAGTTTCAGCCCCGCATCCTGCGCAAGATTCAAACCCTGAACGAAGTAGGCCTGGGCTACCTCACCCTGGGGCAGCAAGCCACTACGCTTTCGGGCGGCGAGGCCCAGCGCGTGAAGCTGGCCACCGAGCTTAGCAAAAAGGACACCGGCAAGACCTTCTATATCCTCGATGAGCCCACCACCGGCCTGCATTTCGAGGATATCAACCATCTGGCCGTAGTACTGCACAAGCTCGCCGACAAGGGCAACACCGTCCTCATCATCGAGCACAACCTCGACCTCATCAAAGTAGCCGATTACCTGATTGACATCGGGCCGGAAGGCGGGGCGGGCGGCGGCACTATTGTAGCCCAGGGCACGCCGGAGCAGGTTGCCAAGTCGGGCAAGGGCCACACCAGCCGCTTCCTGGCTGAGGAGCTGCGCACCAGCAAGTACGCCGAAGCATAACGGCCCGGAACCCCATAAAAAAGCCGCCGGAAGTAGATTCCGGCGGCTTTTTTTATGGGGTTTATGTCAACCCACAGCTTACATAGCGTGCTGTTTCGACATATCCAGGTGGCTCTGCACAACGGGCGTTACTTTCTGGATGAAGCCCTTTAGGTCGGCGTCCTGCGTCATGCCGAGGTGAGCCTGCAGCGTGTTCAGCGTCTTCTGGTGGTCGGCTACCATCTGATCCATGAACTTCTTCTCGAAGTCCTTGCCCGAAAGCTTCCGCATATCGGCCGCAATGGCTTTGTGCTCCGCGTCCATGTCGGTGGGCAACACTACGTTTTTCTTCTGGGCAATGGGCTTCAGGTCGTTGGTCGATTTGGTGTGGTCCTGAATCATCTTGTTGGCGTGCTCTTTCACCATGCCCGTCACACCTTTTTCCAGGGCCAGTTTGCTGAGCTGAATTTCGTTCTGGTCGCTATGCGCAGCTGACTTCATGAACTCGGGGTCGGTGGAGTGCGGGGCGGTGGGACCAGCAGCTGGAGAGGCCGAATCGGCATCAGCGGTTACGGTAGGACCAGCATTGTTGTCAATCACAGTAGCATCGGCTTGAACGCCGCCTTCATCCGCGGCCTTGTCCATGTCGCTAACTGCTTCGCCAGCGGTGCCATCGGTACGCTTGTTGGCATCGCCGCAGCTCGTGTTCAGGGCCAGCAGCGCGGCCAGGGGCAGAATGGCAAACAGGTTCTTTTTCATGAGTGTTTGTGGTTGGCTTGGAGAGATTAGAAAAGGAGAAGAAAGAAATTAAGGAAGGTTCTCGGTTTGATCTTCGAGCTGTTTAATCTGGCTCAGGTGGTCAGAAAGCACGGGGTAGTACTTGGCCGCGAAACCCCGGATGTCGCCATCGTAAGCCTCTTCGCGCATGTCGTCGAAGGCATCTTCCTGCTTGTTGTGCATGTCCAGGAGCAGCTCCACGTACTGCTTGTCGAAGGCGCTGCCACTGGCCGCAGTGAGCTTCTGATATTGATCCTGCTGCTCGTTACCCAGGCCCGAGGGCACCGTAATGCTTTTCTGCTGCGCTACCACCTGCAGCCCCTGGCCGATGGCCGCGTGCTCTTTCAGCAGCCTGGCGGCGAAGTTGCGCACGGCAGGCAGGGTGGCTTTTTGCAGGGCCAGACGACTGGCTTCTGTCAGGAGCTGCCCGCCAGCCGCCGCATTCACCAGAAACTCGGCGTCGCGCTCCTGCTTGCTGGTTACGTCGGCTTCCCCAATGCGACGCTCATTCTCGAAGCGGGCTGCCGCTACCGGGTCCTGCTGCTCACTGTTGGACGAGCAGGCTGCCAGGGTAATGGACAGGGCAATTGCTGAAAACCAGAAAGGCAAGCAGTTGAATATCTTGGGAGAAGAAAAACGCATACCCCACTATACGCGCCGGAGAAGGTCTTGTTATTGTTGGGGTAAGCTCAGCCGCGTAGAAATATTCGGCGGCTTGAATTAAACTAACTTAAACGCTCCGCCTCCAATTAAGCGAAAACAGCTGTTCAACCCTCAACTCTTTTGCCTTATGAAACTGCCTACGCTTTGTCCATGGTATTTTTCTGCCCTCGTCGTGGGGGCTTTGCTGACTGCCGGCTGCGCCAAAGAAAGCGACCAAGCCACCCCCGAGAGCATTACGTCGGCGGAGGATCTGGGAGCGGCTGAGGAGGGCGGCGCCGATCTGCTAAACCTGCTGAATGCCAGTGCGCCCAACGATGTGGCTACCGCCAGCGGCACCGAAGCCGAGGCTGGCGACCTGCTTCGCGTGGCCGGGAACTGCTTCAGCCGCACTTATAACCCCGACACCCGCACCCTCACGCTGGACTTCGGCCCCACCAACTGCGCCGGGCCGAACGGCCGTTTGCGCCAGGGTAAAATTGTGGCCGTATTCAGTCAGCAGCTACGGCAGGTAGGCAGCACCATCACGGTTTCCCTGCTTGATTATTACGTGAATGATCGGCAGCACACCGGCACTCGTCTCTACACCAACTTAGGTCAGGGTTCCTGCTTCGTAGAGGTGCAGGATGCCAGCATCATTACCCCTGAAGGTACCCACAACTGGGCCTCCCAGCGCACCTATACCCGCACCGCTGGCTTCGGAACCCGCACCCTGCGCGACGACACGTACAGCGTGACGGGCTCGGCTACGGGTACTAACCGCAAAGGCGTCAGCTACACGGCTACCATCGAGCAGCCCCTCATCAAATCGTTTGCCGAAGGCTGCGCCCGGCATTTCATCTCCGGTACCGTCAGCATCACCAATAGCAAGGAGAAAAGTCTGCTGCTGAACTACGACCCCGCCGGCACCCAGGCCTGCGACAATATTGCTACCGTAACCATCAATGGCCGCACCCGCACCATCACGTTACACTAGCTGTGACCACAATTGATTTACGCAGCAGGTATTGTATCATAAAAGAAGGCTCCTGATTACAGGAGCCTTCTTTGCGTTTAACTTAAAAAGCGGCTGGCTTATCGGCCAGTGAAGCTAGGCTTGCGCTTTTCAGCAAATGCCTTCACGCCTTCCTGGTAGTCTTCCGATTCGCCGGCAATCTGCTGGCAGAGTGCTTCGTAGTCGAGCATTTCGTCCAGGGTGGAGGTGCCGGCTTTGTTGAGCATCTGCTTGATGAGGCCAATGGACTTGGTGGGGGCCGCGGCGTAGCGGGAGGCCAGACCATAAGCGGCTTCGTCGAGCTGCTCGGCGGGTACTACCTGGTTCACGAGGCCCAGGCGCAGCGCTTCGTCGGCGGGCACTTTGGAGCCCAGCGCGCACAGCTCAAAAGCCTTCAGGGAGCCTACCATACGCGGCAAAAAGTAGGAAGAACCCGAATCCGGCACCAGCCCGATATTGATGAACACCTCAATCAGCGAGGCCTCCACCGAGGCCACAATGGCGTCACAGGCCAGGGCCAGAGAGCAGCCCGCGCCGGCCGCTACGCCGTTGAGGCGGCAGATAATGGGCTTAGGCAGGGCGCGCATGGCCCGGATGATGGGGTTGTAGCGCTTGTGCAGGGAGTCGTAGAACGAGCGTTTTTCACCAGCGCTGGCACCTTTCAGATCCTGCCCCGAGCAGAAAGCCCGGCCGGCACCCGTCAGCACCACGGCCCGCACCCGCACGTCGCGGGCCACCTGTTTGAGGGCGTCCTGCAGCTCATAGCTCTGCGGGTCGTTGAAGGCATTGAAAACTTCCGGGCGGTTGAGAGTGATAGTGGCCACGCCGTCGGGGCGGACGTCGTAGAGCAGGCAGGTGTAGGTGGGCAGGGTTTCAGCCATGAGGAGGAGGGTGGTTATGCCCGGCAAAATACGCCGAATAGCTCAGACAGGAAGCTACGTTGTAGGTTGCTGGGCACGCAGAATGGCCTCGGCTACCAGCATATCTTCCGGCGTCGTGATTTTGAGGTTGCGGTAGTCGCCTTCCACCAGATGAATCGGGTGCAGGTCTTCCACCACGCTGGCATCGTCGGTGAAGGTGGTTAGCTCGGGCAATTGGTAGGCGCGCCGCAGCAGCTCCAGGCTGAAGCACTGCGGCGTTTGCACCAACCGCAGCCGGGCGCGGTTCAGCGCATAGGAGCCCTGCTGGTTGAGGCCCCGTACCGAGTCTTTGGGCACTACGGCCGCCACGGCCGCCCCGTGGTTGTAGGCAGCTTCAAACGTGGCCTCAATCACGCGGGTCGGTGTGAGCGGCCGAACCCCGTCGTGCACGGCTACCACGCCCGACGGCGCGGACAGGTGCGCCAGCCCGTTGCGCACGGAGGCCCAGCGCGTAGCCCCACCTGCCACCACCGCGTGCGGAATCTGCACTTGGTGCTGCCGACAAAGCTGCTCCCAGGTAGTGAACTGGTCGGGCGGAAGCACCAGCACCAACTCCTGCACGCGCAGCGCAGGCTCGGCAAAGCGCCGCAGGGTGTGCAGGAGCACCGGCTCGCCCAGCAGTTCCAGAAACTGCTTGGGCCGATCGGCGCCCATGCGCGTGCCGCTGCCGCCCGCTACGATGATGGCATATCGGGGGACTTGGGAATTTGGGAATTTGGGGACTTGGGTAGCGGCCACGACAAGGGAAAGGAAAAAAATCCGCGTAATAATAAGGCAATAAAAAACGCCGGATGCTCAAATGAAGAGCATCCGGCGCAACCAGAATTCGGGCAAGACATACACCCTAAGTCCCTAAGTCCCTAAGTCCCTAAGTCCCTAAGTCCCTAAGTCCCTAAGTCCCTACAGAATCAGCATAGCGTCGCCGTAGCTGAAGAAGCGGTATTTCTCCTTGATGGCCAGCTTGTAGGCTTCGCTCAGCAGGTCGTAACCCGCGAAGGCCGCCGACATCATCATGAGCGTGCTTTCCGGGGTATGGAAGTTGGTAAGCAGGCAGTTGGCAATCTTGAACTCATACGGAGGGAAGATAAACCGGTCGGTCCAGCCTTCGGTAGCTTTCAGGCGGGAGTTGGCCGATACCGACGATTCCATAGCGCGCATGGATGTGGTGCCGATGGCGCACACGCGTTTTTTGTTGTCCAGCGCCCGGTTCACAATCGTGGCCGTGGCGGCGGGCACCACAAAGTTTTCCGAGTCCATCTTGTGCTTGGTGAGGTCTTCCACGTCCACCGGGCGGAAAGTGCCCAGGCCCACGTGCAGCGTCACGGGCGTCATGTCCACGCCTTTGATTTCCAGGCGCTTCATTACCTCACGGGTGAAGTGCAGGCCTGCCGACGGTGCGGCTACGGCGCCAGTGTTCTTGGCGTAGATGGTCTGGTACCGCTCTTTGTCGGCAGCTTCCGTTTCGCGGGAAATGAACTCCTTCGGGATGGGCGTTTCGCCCAGGTCGTGCAGCGCCTTGTAGAATTCCTCGTCGGAACCGTCAAACAGGAACTTGATGGTGCGGCCGCGCGAAGTGGTGTTGTCAATTACCTCCGCTACCATGTCCGACTCGCCGAAGTACAGTTTGTTGCCCACCCGGATTTTGCGGGCCGGGTCTACCAGCACGTCCCACAGGTGAATTTCCTTGTTCAACTCGCGCAGCAGGAATACTTCAATCTGGGCGCCGGTTTTCTCCTTGTTGCCATAGAGGCGGGCCGGAAACACCTTCGTGTCATTCACTACCATCACGTCGCCATCCTCGAAATACTCAATGATGTCTTTGAAGACCCGATGCTCGATTTTGCCCGTGCTGCGGTGCAGCACCATGAGGCGCGATTCGTCGCGGTTTTTGGTAGGATGCTGAGCCACGAGGGCTTCAGGCAGGTCAAACTTGAACTCGGACAGTTTCATGGGCCAAAAGGGCAATAGGAGGGGAACCTAACGAAAATTTGAGGGTGCGAAAGTACACAAATTGGCTGGATTAATCGTTACTTTCCGCCCGAATACGGCGCCACTGGCCAGGATTCGCCCCGGAAGAATTATACTTTTCGGGCGCCTCCGCGGTTGCTTACCCGTTTCATCACGCCCGCACTGCTGCTTCTGCTATGAAAACCCTGCGCCTCACGTTCGAAAGTTTCCGGTTTGCTTGGCAGGCCCTGCGCGCCAATCTGCTGCGTACCGTCCTGTCCCTGCTGGGCGTTACGGTAGGCATCTTTGCTATCATTGCCGTGTTTGCGGTGGTTGACTCCCTGGAGGCCAACGTGCGCCAGAGCATGAGCTTTGTGGGCGACAAGGTGATTTACGTGCAGAAATGGCCCTGGTCCTTCGGCGGCGACTATCCGTGGTGGAAATATTTCAACCGTCCCAATCCGTCCATTCAGGAGTTCCGGGAGCTGCAGCGCATGCTTTCCCCGGAAAACAACCGGGGCGTGGCGGTTTTTGCGGCCCGGGGCGGCAATACCCTCAAAGCCGGCAACAACAGCGTGGAAAGCATTGCCGTGCAGGGCGTCACCATCGACTACCGCCTGATTTCGGATGTGCCGGTGCAGGAGGGGCGTTACTTCACGGCCCAGGAAATGGACGCGGCCCGCAACGTAGCTATTGTGGGCTACGAAATAGCGCATAACCTGTACCCTAACGGCTCGGCCCTGGGCCAAGAGTTTCGCACCCACGGCCAGAAGTTCAACATCATTGGCGTGATGCAGAAGGAAGGAAAGAAGCTGCTTGATACGCCCAGCAACGACACCAACTGCTTGGTTCCACTATCGGCCTTCACCAAGATGTTTGCCCTGAGCACCGGCAGCGGGGGCGGTGCCCAGGCCACCATCGGGATAAAGGGAGTAGACAGTGACCCGGGCATGCTCAACCTGGAGTCGGAGGTACAGGGGGCCATGCGCACCATCCGCGGCCTGAAGCCCCGGGAAGAAGACAGCTTTGCCCTGAACCGGCCCGAAATGCTGGCCAATGCCATTTCGCAGCTGTTTTCAATCATTGGCATTGCCGGGGCAGTTATTGGCTCGTTTGCCATTCTGGTGGGTGGTTTCGGTATTGCCAACATCATGTTCGTGTCGGTGAAGGAGCGCACCAATATCATCGGGATTCAAAAGTCCCTGGGCGCCAAGAATTACTTCATACTGTTTCAGTTTCTGTTCGAAGCCGTATTCCTGTGCCTGCTTGGTGGGGGCGCCGGCATCTTCTTGGTGTACCTTATTACGCTCATTCCGCAGGACGCCATGCCCATTTTCCTGTCGGCTGGCAACATAGCGCTGGGCCTTACCGTGTCGGTTGTGATTGGGGTGCTGGCCGGTATCATCCCGGCCGTAATGGCTGCCAACCTCGACCCGGTTATTGCCATTCGCAGCAAGTAGTGAAACGTGAAGTTGTGAAATGGTGAGTTTGACGTTCTGACCGCGCAGTTTGCGCAAGCGGCGCAATAAGAACATCAAACTCCACCATTTCACAACTTCACTATTTTATCTATCTTGCGGGTCGCTACTTTGAGTCGCCTTCCTTCCGTGGGCGGCTTTTTTTTGCTTTTTTCCTTCTTTGTTTACCTGGCAACGGCCATTCCCCACTGTCGCTCCGCGCCCCTGGCCGGCGGCTGTCGTTGCCCTATTTCCTGTTGTAGCTCCTATGGCGAAGCTCAAAAAAACCAGTAGAACCAAAGTCGCCGACCAGGTGATGAACGCCGGCAGCGGCCAGACGATTGTTCAGCCCAACGTCAACGACAACAAAGTCAAAACCATCAGTGATATCCGGGAGCAAACTCACGGCAAGCGTACCGTTCAGGTCGATGACGAACAGCGCATCCGCAAGGCTTTCGTAGACAAGGACTGGAACGAAATCAAGATTGCCGACTCCTGGCAGATCTTCAAGGTAATGGCCGAGTTCGTGGAAGGCTTCGAGAAGCTGACCAAGATTGGCCCTTGCGTGAGCATCTTCGGCTCGGCCCGCACCAAGCCCGAAAACCCGTACTACCAGATGGCTGAGGAAATTGCGGCCAAGCTGGTGCGCCACGGCTACGGCGTTATCACGGGCGGCGGCCCCGGCATTATGGAGGCCGGCAACAAAGGCGCCCACTCCGAGGGCGGCAAGTCGGTGGGACTCAACATTGAGCTGCCGTTCGAGCAGTTCAACAACATCTACATCGACCCCGACAAAATCATCAACTTCGACTACTTCTTCGTGCGCAAGGTGATGTTCATCAAGTACGCGCAGGGGTTTGTGGGCATGCCCGGCGGCTTCGGCACACTGGACGAGCTGTTTGAAGCCATCACGCTCATCCAGACCAAGAAAATCGGCCGCTTCCCCATCGTGCTGGTAGGCTCGGCGTACTGGAATGGCCTGTTCAAATGGATTGAGGAAGTGATGCTGCACGAGGAGCACAACATCTCGGCTGAGGACATGGAGCTGGTGCAGATTGTGGACGACGCCGAGGCGGCCGTAAAAATCATCGACGAATTCTACAGCCGCTACCTGCTCTCGCCAAACTTCTAATACGACGGAACCACGGATTCGCTCGGATTTATCGGATTGCACGGATTTCGTGGGCGACAAAACACGGATTCTAGCGGATTCGCTCGGATTTCGTGGACGTGTTCTGAGCCGTAAGGCTAATTGCTAATTACTGGTAGAAAAGCCGCTTCATCGGGAGCGGCTTTTTTGTTTATTGTAGCTTACAGCTCAGCTGTAGAATTGCCTGCTCATTGGTCACTGCGCTGTTCTCACGTAGCTTCGTCCCACGAACCGTCCCCGAAATCCGTGCAATCCGATAAATCCGCTAGAATCCGTGGTTCCGGCATCCGTGAGTATGACTACCTCATTGTGGGTGGCGGGGCGGCAGGCCTGAGTCTGGCGTACCATATCAGCCGGGAGCCCCGGCTGGCGGGCAAGCGGGTGCTGCTGCTGGAGCCTGAGGCCAAGGATCAGAACGACCGCACGTGGTCGTTTTGGACCAATGCGCCCATGCCCTTCGACGAGATTGTAGCCCACGAATGGCAGCAGCTGGCCTTCCGCAGCCCGGAGTTCGAGCAGGTGTTCCCGCTTTCGAACTACCGCTACAAGATGATCCGGGGGCTGGATTTCTACCGGTTCGTGCGGGCCGCGCTGGCCGACAACCCGCAGTTTACCTGGGTGCAAGCGAAGGTAAAGACTCTGGACAATGTTGCTCATAGGGCGCGGGCGCGTACCACTATGGGCGAGTTTCGCGCTCAGTACGCCTTCGACAGCCGCCCCCCAATCTGGTGAAGCTCAAGCAGCCCCAGCGGCACCGCTACCTGCTGCAGCACTTCGTGGGATGGGAAGTCGAAACCGCGCACGACGTGTTCGACCCGACTACGGTGGAGTTTATGGATTTCCGGGGTGAGCAGCACCAGGAAGCGCGCTTTATGTACGTGCTGCCGTTCAGTCCGCGCCGGGCACTAGTTGAGTACACGCTGTTTTCGCCCACCCCACTGGCTAAGGAAGAATACGAAGAAGCCATTCGGCGCTATCTGCACGACACGCTGGGTGTTACGAATTTTCGCATCGAAGCGGAGGAAGCTGGCGCCATTCCGATGACCGACCACCCGCTGCCAGCGCGGGCCGGAAGGCACATCATCAACCTGGGTACGCGGGCTGGTCGGGCCAAACCCAGCACCGGCTACGCTTTTCAGCGCATTCAGGCGCACTCAGCCCGTCTGGTGGCCGCTCTGGCTTCTACCGGCCACCCACCTAAGAACTCTACCGGCGACCAGTGGCAGTTCCCCCTGTTCGATTCCCTGCTGCTCGACATCATGCAGCGCCAAGGCGAAACCACCCGCGCCATCTTCGCCGAGCTATTCCGGCACAACCCCGTAGAGCGCATCTTCCGCTTCCTCGACGAGCGCACAACGCCCTGGGAGAATTTCCAGATCATGAACTCCGTGACGCCCTGGCCCTTCCTGCGCTCCATCTGGCACGTAGTACGCCGCCGGCCGGGAAAGCGGAGAAATAGTGAGATGGTGAAATAGTGAGTTGATGTTCTAATTGCGCCATCTGTGCGGTCAGAACATCCAACTCACCATTTCACCAGCTCACCGTGCGCGGCAAGGCTTGCTTCGCTTTCCAGGAAGGCGCGCTCGGTTTGCACGGCGGCGGCGGACAAGGGCTGCAGCTGCGGCTGCGGGCGCGAGAGATTAAGTAGGTAGCCAGGCTGGGTGGCTAGGTTGTCGAGGTCGTGGGTGATGCAAAAGATGGTTTTCTGCTGGCCAGCTACCCAGCCCCGGAGCAAATCGAATACGCGGCGGCGGTAGTACACGTCCAGCTGCTGGGTGGGCTCGTCGAGCAGGTACAGCGCTGCATCCTGCAAGCTCAGCTGGGCCAGCCACACCAGCTGCTGCTCGCCCCCCGAAAGCTGCGTGAAGTCGCGGCGAAGCAGATGGGCCGCGCCAACTTGAGCCAGGGAAGCTTCGGCCAGGGCGTAATCCTGCGCGGTGTAGCTGCCCAGGAAGCGGTGGTGGCAGTAGCGGCCCATGACTACCAGCTCCCGTACCTCTATCGGAAAGCTCACCACACTGCGCTGGGGCAAATGCGCCAACAGCCCTGCTGCGGCCGGGCGCCGGATGGTGCGCAGGTCGCGGCCCGCTACGTGTACGCGGCCCTGATAGGGTATCTGGCCGGTGAGGGCGCGGAACAAGGTGGTTTTGCCGCAGCCATTGTGCCCGATAATGGCTACGAAAGCCGGCTCCGGTACGCACACAAAAAGGTTGCGGAGCAGAACACGCTGTTCATACCCCGCAACCAGATTTTCAATCGTTAGAACTGAGAGCGTAGACATCAGAACCGAGAAGTGGATAAAAGCACCGTCGACCAGATCAAGCGGTCTAAGTTCTAAACTCTGAGTTCTGAGCTCTTATTTCTAGTATTCGTCTTCGTTGAACATGAAGTCCTCTTTAGTGGGGTAGTCAGGCCACACTTCCTCGATGTTCTCGTAGGGTTGGCCGTCGTCTTCCAGCGCCTGCAGGTTCTCTACTACCTCCATCGGGGCTCCCGAGCGGATAGAGTAGTCAATCAATTCGTCCTTGGTGGCGGGCCAGGGTGCATCTTCCAGGTATGAAGCCAGTTCCAGCGTCCAGTACATAGTCGTGTGTGCTACAAAAAAAGGGTTGGCAAAAGTAGAAGTTCGCAAGCAAATACCTAACGGAAGCTAGGGGTGCGTTAGCTTAACGACGACAACGTAAAATAACGTGCAAAGTTGGACTATGCAACCAGGCGTTGGCGCAACAGCTCAATTAACTCGGTCTTGGTGCGGATTTTCCGCTGAAACGTGCGGATCTTCCCTTGCAGCATTGTGCGGAAGGCGTCGTTGCCGGGGGCGTTGCTGAGTTTATCCAGGTTTTGCTCCAGCACTTCCTGCTCCTGCTTATCTGACTTAATAAAGTCGCGCAGGGCCTGGGCCCGTACGTTGTACTGCTCCTCGGGCGTGCTCACATCGAGGCCGCTGGCCTGGCGCTTGCGCACAAAGTGCTCCAGGGCGCTCAGCTCAAACACCTTGTCGCAGGCGGCCAGGAACTGCTCCCAAACCCGGTCCGACTCCTCACCGCGTACCGGACCCACTTGTTTCCAGGCGGCCTGCAGCTCCTTGGCTCGCGTCACGGCCTGGCCCATGGGCTGGTCGAGCAAAGCCGTGGCTTCGGCTACCAGGGCGCGCTTGCGGGCCAGGTTGTCCTCGGCCGAGCCGCTCACGCCGCCCCCGCTCACCGTCTCAGGGCGGCGGGTGTTGATGTGCACCTTCAGGCGCTCAAAGAAGTGGTTGTGGGCGGCCCGGAAGCGCGTCCACAGGTCGTTGGCCTGTTTGCGGGGCAGGGAGCCCTCCACGTCTTTCCACTCCTGCTGCAGCTGCTTGAGCTTGCGGGTGGTTTCCTCGAACTCGTTGGAGTTCTGCAGGGCCTCCGATTTGTGAATCAGCTCCTTGTACTTGTCGTACACGCGGTTCACCATGGCCTTCTTCTCGGCCTGGAACTGCTTGCGGGCCGTGAAGAATGAGTCGACGGCGGCCTGAAAACGGGTTTCCAGCTCCTCGGTCAGCTGCTTTTCCACCGGCCCGGTCTTGATCCAGACCTGGCGCAGCTCCTTTACTTTCTCGCTGGCCCCGGCCCAGTCCACGGTGTTTTTCAGCTCGCCGGCTTCCTGAATCAGGTTGATCTTGGTAGCCAGGTTTTTCTCCCGGTTGCGGTTCACGGTCACCTTCACCGCTTCTTCGGCTTCGGTGAGGCGGCGGTACAGGGCTTCGAAGTCGCCCAGGGCGTCGTAGCTGGCTACCTGATCTTTCAGGTGCTGGGCCTTCATCAGAAAGGAGCCTTTGTTTTCGGCTTCCTCAATCTTGCGCAGCAGGTCTTCCACCTTGCCGCGAAACAGTTCAAAGCGTTGGGCAAAGTAGACCAGCGAAGCGTCGGCCGACTCCTTTACCTGGCCTACGCGGCGGGCAGGCAGCTGCATGAAGGCACGCAGCCACACTTCCTCGCCTTCAACGTAACCGTAGCGATGCGCTTCGGCCAGCAGGTACTCTTGTGATTCCATAAAGGGAAATGAAATAGCGCGCGAGCGAATAGGTGGGTGTTTAAGTGTTCAGGTCAAAATGTACTACAAGTTTACGGGATGCTGCGCATATTCGGTAGGAAGCAAAGCCAGATAGCACCCTGGGAAAGCCGCCAGTCGCTGCCTACCTTTGAGTTTCCCGGCGGGCCGTAACTGGCCGCGGTGCGGGCGCCCTTCCCGCGGAGTACCGGTGTTAGCTACGGGCCCAACCGGCTGGCGGTTATACCGGCTGGCTGGAGTTGTCGGCGAAAACGGCTATTGCCAGGGAGAGTTTTTTGCTTACCATCGTTGCAACGGCCGGCTGCGCGGCCTGCGCTTTTCGCTTTCTTTCTTCTATGTCCGACCAGCCCACCATTATTTTCTCCATGGCCGGGGTCACCAAGGTGTACCCGCCCCAGAAACAGGTTCTCAAAAACATCTACCTCTCGTTTTTCTACGGCGCCAAGATTGGCGTGCTCGGTCTCAACGGCTCGGGCAAGTCGTCCCTGCTGAAGATTATTGCCGGCCAGGACAAGCAGATTCAGGGCGACGTGGTGTGGTCGCCGGGCTATACGGTGGGCTACCTGGAGCAGGAGCCCCAGCTCGATGCCACCAAAACGGTGCTGGAAGTAGTGCAGGAAGGCACCGCCGAAACCGTGGCTCTGCTCAAGGAGTTCGAGGAAATCAACGAAGCCTTCGGGGGCGAAGACCCCGACTTCGACAAGCTGCTGGAGCGCCAGGGTACCGTGCAGGAACGCCTCGACCAGCTCGACGCCTGGAACCTGGACTCCAAGCTGGAGCGTGCCATGGACGCCCTGCGCACCCCTGCGCCCGACGCCATCATCGGCAACCTCTCGGGCGGGGAAAAGCGCCGCGTGGCTTTGTGCCGCCTGTTGCTGCAGGAGCCCGACGTGCTGCTGCTCGACGAACCCACCAACCACCTCGACGCGGAAAGCGTGCTTTGGCTGGAGCAGCACCTCAAGCAGTACAAAGGCACCGTCATTGCCGTAACCCACGACCGGTACTTCCTCGACAACGTGGCCGGCTGGATTCTGGAGCTGGACCGGGGCGAGGGTATTCCGTGGAAGGGCAACTACTCCTCCTGGCTGGAGCAGAAGTCGAACCGCCTGGCCCAGGAAGAGAAAACCGAGAGCAAGCGCCAGAAAACCCTGCAGCGCGAGCTGGAATGGGTGCGCATGGCCCCCAAGGCGCGCCAGGCCAAGAGCAAGGCCCGCCTCGCCGGCTACGACAAGATGGTGACGGCCGATGCCAAGGAAAAGGAGCAGAAGCTGGAGCTGTTCATCCCTGACGGCCCGCGCCTGGGTGCCCAGGTGATTGAGGCCGAGGGCCTGACCAAGTCGTTCGGCAACCGGCTGCTGTTCGAGAACCTGTCGTTCGCGCTGCCCCAGGGTGGTATCGTGGGCATCATCGGCCCGAACGGCGCCGGCAAAACCACGCTGTTCCGCCTCATCACCGGGCAGCTGGAGCCCGACGCGGGCACCTTCGTGGTGGGCCCCACGGTGCAAACGGCCTACGTAGACCAGCAGCACGACACGCTGGAGCCCAACAAGTCGGTGTTTGAAACCATTTCGGGCGGCACCGAAACCATGCTGCTGGCCGGCCGCCAGGTGAACTCCCGCGCCTTCGTGAGCAACTTCAACTTCCGCGGCGGCGACCAGGAAAAGAAAGTCGGCTCGCTCTCGGGCGGGGAGCGGAACCGGGTACACCTAGCTACCACCCTCAAGCAGGGCGCCAACCTGCTCCTGCTCGACGAACCGACCAACGACCTGGACGTGAATGCCATCCGGGCCCTGGAAGATGCGCTGGAGAACTTTGCCGGCTGCGCCGTTATCATCAGCCACGACCGGTGGTTCCTCGACCGCCTGGCCACCCACATCCTGGCCTTCGAGGGCGACTCGCAGGTGGTCTGGTTCGAGGGCAACTTCTCCGACTACGAGGAAGCCAAGAAGAAGCGCCTAGGCGACGTGGAGCCCAAGCGCGTGCGGTACCGGAGCTTGGGGTAAAGTGACCCTTGCGTTACGAAAAGCGCCGCTGGAAGTATTTCCAGCGGCGTTTATGTTTTCCTAGTGTTACATAACCCGATAAGTATGCCTTCTCCCCTAGCCGAGCAACAGCGCATCGTGGCGAAGCTGCTGGGGCACTGCGAAGCCCTGGAGCAGCGCATCCAGGAAAGCCGCCGCCTGGCCGGGCCGGGTGGGGCGGTAGCGGCCGAAGCAATGGCTGCGGTGGTGGTACCGCCCGGGCGTAAGGCCACGAAGCGGGTGGTGGGTGTTGGGGACTTGTTTGCAGACTTAGGGTAAAAGACCAAGGGCACAAAGAAGCCCCAACCGCGTGGGGCGCGGCCGGGGCTTCTTTACTACAGAAGAGAGTTACGAAAAGCTATTGGGAGCCTCCTTTGACTTCGGTGCTTTCTGGGCTAAAGATGTTGAATCCGATGCCTGCTGCCAGCCATACCTTCTTATTGTCTTTCCATGTTTCGGAAGTTTGGCCTAAGTAGTCTCGGCCTGTTAGTATACCAAGCTGTAACCGTTCCCATTGGTACATAAATGCTAGTGAGAGTGAGATAGCAGCATGGTCGGCGCTTTCTGTCACTGTGCTATTATCGGGCGTAAGGGTAACGGAGGCAATGCCAACGCCCAATAGTAGAGAAACGGCATGGTCTGAACGTCTGTAAGGGTGGAAGCTGAAGCCGCCCAAGCCACTGAACGTAATGTCTTTGGTAAAATCGCCCATACGCGGCCGGTACTTAAATGGCATAACTAGGGCTCCTGCTGTTGGGTTAAGATAACTTACCAAAGCATCCGCACTCATAGCTAGTTGCTCGGCAGTTATAAGAAATAAGCGTTTTGTGCCTGTAAAGGCATTGTAATTAAAGCGAAAGTAGTTTTGGGTTTGCGTAAGATTTAGGTTTTTCTCCTGCAAGTCTTTGTCGGCAGGCTGAGGAGTGCCATCGGCATTGAGAAGATTATAGTCATTAGTTAACCTCAGCCCCTTCAATCTTAAGTTATCCTTCCCTTGAGAGTCTTTAGGAGACCATTCCCAAAATGAAATGATAAATGAGCCATCGGGTTGCTTTTTCGCAATCGAGAATTTTGCGCCTACCGGGATGATTATGCTGGGTGCAGCCAACGCAACGCCTTGATCATTACATTCCTGAAGAAGGGTGCTAGCTTTTAACCGGTATGATAAGGAAGTAGGTGTTGGGTCATCGGCTTTGCATGGAATGATTGCAAAACACATTGCGACGAGCAACAGAAGGCCGGAGAAGTACCTTGGAGTATTCATAGGAGCAAAAAGTAAAGCTGGGAATGAGTTCAGTGTTTTGGCTGGCGCTATCACCTAGCCTCCGCCGTCACATGGCGGGCTTAGCTTACTCCACTCGATAGTAGGCTACGCCGTCCTATCAGGGTATTGTGAGCATGTCGCCCAAGCTGCCGACCAAATGATGAGTTGAGAATGTCTCATGGGAGAGCGACATTACTACTCCCGGCCTAGGAGTCCACTACTCCTGCCGCAAGAGTCTACTACTCCCGGCCTAGGAGTGGCAATGGTTTTTATCAGGCTATGGTAAGCACCGCGTCCAGCGTAGCCGTTTTAAGTTGGGTACTGGCTTTGCCTTTGCTGCGCACCTCCAACCGGTAGCTGCCCGCCGTGAGCGTGGCCGGTACCACGAACAGCTGCTCCGAGGGTAGGTTCTTCTTCACTTTCGTCACCCGGACGGGGGCGCCGCCGGTACTTTTGACGAAGAACAGGCCCTGAGTCGCGTCGTCCAGGTCGTACTTGAGGTTGGCGCCGCGCAGGTGGGCCAGGTTGCCTTTGGTGAGGGTGGCGTTTACCGCGTCGGTGAGCAGGTCCTCCACGTTTTCGGGGCGGGGCTCACTCTGGCTCACGGCCCGCACCAGCGTGAAGCTCAGTTCGGTTTCAGCCTGGCGCAGGTAGGTGCCGGGGGTGAGGCGGATGTGGCCCCGGTGGCGCTGCGGGTCAAAGGTGTCGTTGGCGTCGGCCCACACCCCGGTCAGGGCCGGCCGCAGGATAAAAAAGTCCGTCACCACACTCTCGCCGCGCTGCACCCGGCGCAGGGCGGCGGTTTTCAGCTCCTCGTACATGGCCAGAAACTCGGCCTTGGTAACGGTGGAGCCGGGCCGCACAATGTCGTTGGCCAGGTCGTCGATGGAGGCGGTAGCGGAAATCTGCACCTGGGCCCGCAGGTCCTTGGGGTCGGTGGTCAGCTTGTTGTCAACGAGGGAATAGGAGATGTCCATAGCGGCAGCGTATCGGTTTAGGCAAAGCTGCCGGTTCTTAGGCCGCTGCGCATCAGTGCCAGCACTGAATTTAAGCGCATTAGCGCGTGAGTAGCAGGAACTTCCGGGAAGCATCGGCATACACCGCCTGGCGTAGGATGCGGGGCTTGCCCCCGCCCTTGGTTGAAGGAGGATAGCTGCAACGTGGCGCGCACGGCGGGCGGGGACAAGCCCCGCACCCTACCGCACTTTCTTTGCCGGCATATACACACCTCAGGGCGCTACCCAGCCCTGGCGCACGGCTTGCACGGCCAGCCCTACCAGGGTGCGGGCCCCGGCTTTCTGCAGCAGGGCCCGGCGGTGGCTTTCCACGGTACGCACGCTCAGGTTTAGCTGCTCGGCTATTTCCTGGTTGCTGAAGTCGGCCACCACCAGCCGCAGCACCTCCACCTCGCGGGGGCTGAAAGGCGTGGGCGGCAGGGTAGCAAGTGCGGTAGCCGCGCCGGGCACCGTGCCCCCGGCCGCCCCGCTCAGCAGGGCCGCAATGGTGGCCACGGCCGCCGCCGGGGGCGCGCTCTGGCGCAGCAGCGCATGGGCCCCGGCCTGCAACAGCTGCCGGCGCAGGAGGGGAGCCAGGTGCCGGCCCGTGAGCACCAGCAGCTGCTGGCTGCCGCGGATGGTGCGCAGCTGCCGGAGCAGCTGGGGCAGGCCCGGGCCGCTCAGGGTGCTATCGAGCACCACCAGCCCGTAGGCCTGCTGCCGCAGCAAAGGCAGCAGCTGCCCGGCATCGGGCGTGACGGTGCAGGCCAGGGCGGGCCAGTGGGTGTGGAGGGTAGCCAAAAGGCCCTGCCGATGCAGGGAGGGCGGGGCGGCTACCAGCACGGTAGCGGCCCCCATAACGGATAATTCCATGCAGACCAGGTGAGATAAGCACACGTAGGACAACGGCCGCCGGAAGGCAACCGGATTCTGCTGGCAATAGATGGTGTAATAGGAGAGGGCCGGCCGCAACAGTCAGCCCCAGAGCGCGGTAGCCCAATGTAAAGCTTTAGCGTCGCCCTGGCAATACCTGAATGCAGGTATATTGTAAAAAACAAGTATATATCCTCTGTTCCCGCCCAGAGGGCACAGTGCCACGGCATCCGGCTTATGCTGAAGCTGTTTAGAAAGTCGCCACAACTAACAAGAACGTCATGCTGAGCGCAGCCGAAGCATCTCTACCGCTCCGTCTGAATAGCAGCACAACGAAGCGGTAGAGATGCTTCGACAAGCGGACGCCAGATAGAGCATGACGTTCAATGGACTTTCCAAACAGGTTCGCTAACTCAATTCTTCATTCCTCATTCTCCCTCAGAACGGGCCTTACCACACCCCGTGCACACGCATGGGCAGCACGTATACCGCCTCCGAAGCCGTGATGAACAGGGTTTTGCGGTTCCGGCCGCCAAAGCACAGGTTGGCCGTCCAGGCGGCGGGCACGTCGATGTGCTGCAGCAGCTGGCCGGCAGGGCTGTACACCGTCACGCCCTGGCCGGTGAGGTACACGTTGCCCTCGTGGTCGATGGTCATACCATCGGAGCCCTGGGCCACAAACAGCTGCCGGTTGGTGAGGCGGCCGTCGGCGGCAATCTGGTAGCGGTAGGTTTTACCGGCCCCGATGTCGGCCACGTACAGCTGCCGACCGTCGGGCGTGCCCACGATGCCGTTGGGCTGCTGCAACTGGTCATCCACTACTACAGGCTGCGTCTGGCCTTTGGGCAGGAAGTACACCTTCTGGCCGCCCAGAGCCGGGTCGGGCGTCTGGCGCGACCAGTAGGGCCGCTGGTAGTAAGGATCGGTGAAGTAGATGCCCGCGCTGGTAGGGTGCACCCAGAGGTCGTTGGGGCCGTTGAGGCGGTGGCTTTGCACGTCCCGGAGCAGGACGGTTACTTTCCCGTCGGGGGCAATAGACCACAGCTGACTGAGCTCATCGGCGCAGGCCAGCAGGTTGCCCTGCCCGTCGAAGTACAACCCGTTGGCGCGGCCGGCCGGCTCCAGAAATACGCTGAGCTGGCCCTGGGTGTCGTACTTCCAGATGCGGTTGTTGGGCTGGTCGGTGAAGAACACGTTGCCGGCTTTGTCCACGGCGGGGCCTTCGGTGAAGCTAAACTGCCGTGCCACCAGCCGGGGCGTGGCGTCGTCGTCGGCCAGGCGACTGGCAGTCGGGCGGGCAGCGGGCGGCGCGGCCGTGGTGCAGGCCCAGAGGCTGAGAGCAAGCAGGACATGCGGTAGAGAAGGCAGCTTCATGCCAACCAAGGTAGGCAGCCCCGGAGCGCAGATCAACTTTGACGTTGCACCAACCATCAACCCGGGGTAGAGACGCCTACTTGCGTCTCCTCATTGAAAGGTACTCTCGAACCACTATCAATGCACTAGCGCGGCTGACGAGACGCAAGTAGGCGTCTCGTCAGCCGTTCCGCAGCCGGTTCAACCTGAGCTGCTTCCCGGAGCTGCGGGACAAAGCACCGGGAAAGCCGCTGCCAGCATTTTGGGCGCCGTTTAGGGGGCTGCCTCGAACTATTTGGCGGGCGAGCCTGTACTCACTGCGCCGGCCACGCGCTGCCCCGGCCCGGCCGGCGTTTCAACCCGGCGGGTTCTTGGTACAGTGTTTGCCAACACCGGCTGCCCAACTGGCTGTGCTGCATAGCCGTTGGGATATTTAGTGTAGCTTGCTTTCCTGTTTTCCTGCTTATGCACCGCGCTTCTACTCTCTTCCTTGGGCTTGGCCTGCTGCTGGCGCCCGGCATGCTTCTGGCGCAGCAATCAGCTCCCGAGCCTGTGGCGGCTTCTTCCCAGGCGGTGGGCTGTCCCATCGTCACGGGCACCGTTACCGATGAAGACAACAACCCCCTCACCGGAGCCACCGTGCAGGTGCCCGGCCTGATGGATGCCTTCATCACCAACTCTGAGGGGCACTACATGATCATGACCAAGGCGCCGCTGCAAAAAACACGCGGCTGAAAGTAAGCGCCGGCGGCTACGAAGCCCAGGAGCTGGTTCTGACCAGCTGTCAGCCGGGCAACGTGTCGCTGCGAGTCCTGCCCGGCACCCGCTTCAAGCGCGACGGCCGCATCAAAAAGACCACCTCTGCCGGTAAGATCTGGTAAGCGTCTTCCTACCGCATCAAAAAGCCTGACGGCCGCTGCGTTTATACACAGCGGCCGTCAGGCTTTTTGCATTAAACGCCTTCAGTCAGCTGCTTTCATGCGCTGGTTAGTAGCCGGGTTTTGCCTGGAAAAGCGGCGGAGAGTGGCTAATGAGGGCCTTGCGTGAGGGCGCAACTTTCGGGGAGGAATTGGACCAGAACCAGTAGCTTTGTACACTGCTCTTTGTCTCCGCTTGTACCTATTGCTTCTTCGTGAAAAAAACCTCTACTCTGTTGCTGGCAGCTTGCTGCTGGGCTGGTGTAGCGCGCGCGCAGGCGCCGCAAACGCTGAACTACTACTACGGCAACCTGCACGCGCACTCTGCCTACTCCGACGGCAACAAGGATGAAAGCAAAAACCACTTCCGTACGCCGGGCCAGAACTTCGGCTTTGCCTCCGCCTCCCAGCACTTCGACTTTCTGGGCATTTCGGAGCACAACCACGCCACGGCCGGTATGGCCCGCGCCAACTACGCCAAGGGCCTGCGCCAGGCCGACAGCGTAACCGTAGACGGCAAGTTTGTGGCGCTGTATGGCATGGAGTGGGGCACCATCTCCGGCGGCGGCCACCTGCTGGTATATGGCGTGGACCAGCTGCTGAACTGGGAAAGCGGCAACTATGACGTGTACGTACCCAAAAACGACTATCAGGCCCTGTTTCGGCAGATCAACAAGCGCCCCGGCGCTTTTGCCACCCTAGCTCACCCCAGCTCCGGCGACTACGGCAACCTGGCTGGCAGCGCCCCCTTCAGCGCCCGCGCCGACAGCGCCGTGGTGGGCACCGTGATGCGCTCCGGGCCGGCTATGTCCACCAACATCAGCTACCTCGACCCTTCCCGCAGCAGCTACGAGTCCACGTTTCAGAAGCTGCTGGCCAAGGGCTACCACGTTGGCATCTCCCTCGACCACGACAACCACTACACCACCTTCGGCCGCAACACGCCCGGCCGCCTGGTGGTGCTGGCGCCCGAGCTTACCAAAGCCAGCCTGCTGGAAGCCGTGCGCGCCCGCCACTTCTACGCCTCCGATGACTGGAACGCCGAAGTGCGCTTTCAACTGAATGAGCAGCCCATGGGCAACATCGTGGAAGGAGAGCAGGCTGCGGCTATCAGCGTCTCGGTAACTGATAGTGATAAGGAGGCGCTGAAGTCGCTCACGCTGCTGCGCGGTACCCCCGGCAGCGGGCAGCTGGCCACGGTAGTAGCCACAGCCCCCGGCCTGGGCAGCACGCTCAGCTACACCGAAACCACCGCGCAACCCGGCGAAACGGCTTACTACTATGCCGTTATCACCCAGGCCGACGGCGACCGGATAGTAACCTCGCCTATCTGGTACACGCGTATGCTCGCCACGGCCGGCCAGGCTCCGCAAACAGTAGCCGCTCAGCTGGATGTGTACCCGAACCCGGGAGTGGGACCGGTTTCCGTCTCGTATTTCCTGGCCACGCCGGCCGCCGTAACGCTGGAAGTGCTGGATGCAGTGGGCCGGCCGGTTTACCGTCTGGCTGACGATGAGCGCCAAAGCGCCGGCCCGCATACCCTGCAGCTAGGCACCGACGCGACTCCGCTGGAAAACGGCCTTTACATTGTGCGGCTGGTGCAAAACGGGGCCAGCAGCTACCGCCGCCTGCTTATTGCCCGCTAGTAGCTGAGCTTTCTGATACCGCTCCGCCCGGTTATAACTCATTGGGCAGGGTAAAATATTGAACAAGCGTCGCCCCGGCAGTAGTCTGCCCGGGTGACGCTTGTTTTGTTTGGGTACGACTGAATTGCCGGAATAGCGCTATGCCAGCTGCGTTTTTCCGCAACGAAGCAGGGCCGTTAGGCTTTTGCAGTCGGAAGTAACCGGATGATATACCTGTTAATCAGCCATTAACCGCCCACCGGCTGCGGCGTTGCGAGGCCCGGCGACGCTTGTTTTGCTTTTTGCGCTTGCTCCAGGAAGTAAACAGCTTGCCGGGACGCAGCTCAGTCCGAAGCTGGGCCAGCGGAATGGCTGTTTCGGGTGTGCCTACTGTTTCGCAGGATGCTTCTAACGGCAGCGATACGACAAACGCCCCGATGAGTAAAAACGCAGAAAAGTTTTTCATGGCACTTAAGTTATTTTAAGTAAAACTTTGTCTGTGCAATTGTAGAAATAATGTAAGTTAAGTCCAAGAAAGTGATACCACATGATTATGTGATAAGCTGATTTTATTCTGTAAATAATTGCCTATCACTATGATTATGTGTGGGTCATAGCACATGCCTTTTATCAATAGCGGAATGTGGGGCTGAAGTAGATATATACTTCTTGAGGCCAGCTCAAAGTTGACTGCTCATAAAACAAAGCAGCCGCCAGTCGACGAATCGACTGGCGGCTGGCTTTTGACTGTAGGGCAGGCTATTCTTTGGAATGCTCCTGATCGGAGTGCTCTTGAATAGCGTCGGCCGCACGCTTGGTCAACAATACAGCACCAATAGCCAGTACGGCAACGCCCAGAATTACCTGGGTCGACGAAAAGCGCTGGCTGGCTTTGCGCAGCAGCACGGCGCCGTGCTTCAGCAGGTCTTCTACGTGTTCGGTGTTTCCCTGGAAGACGTGGTAGGCACTCTCAAACGTGCGGGCAATGTCTTCGGGCAGAATTTTCTCGAGGTCTTCTTGGGTTAGTTCGGTGCTCATAGTGGCGTAGATTGAGGAAGGAGTACGGAAATACGGGTGTTGCAACGGCTGGTTGCGAGGCTGTGTACGAAGCAGCCTGCCGCTTGGCTGCCCCGGGCATAAAAAAGGCTTACCCGGGTGGATAAGCCTTTTCGCTACCGTAGAGCTTGCTTACTCGTAGACTTTCACCACAAACACGAAGTCCTGCAGCTTGCGCACCTGCTGGGCCCGCGTGCTGCCGATCAGTTGGCTGGTGCGTGGCACATTGGCCAAGGCTCCCGGCGCGGCGGCCGACAGCGAGTCGACGAGGCGCATGAGGTAGGAGGACTTGGTGGCAAAAGCCGCGCTCTGCACGTCCATCTGCCGCCCGCTGATTACGCCGATCAGGTTGCCCCGGTCGTCGAGCAGCGGGCCGCCGCTGTTGCCGGGGTTCACCGGAATGCTGATCTGGTAGAAGGCCGTGTCGCCTTCGAAGCCGGAGCGCGCACTCAGGGAGCCTTCCCCGAATACTACATCCTCACGGGGGTAGCCCAGGGTATAAACCCGCTCACCCAGGTCGGCCGAGCCCCGCTTGAAAGAGTAGGGCAGCCGGCCGAAACCCTTGAAGTCCTTGTCGTTGATGCGCAGAATGGCCAGGTCGTGGGCTACGTCGGAAAACACCGGCTCGGCGCGGTAGCGCTGCCGGTCGCGGCTTTCAATCAGCAGCGAGTCGGCTCCCTGAATGACGTGGTAGCTGGTAATGAGGTAGCCATCAGTGGTGAGGGCAAAGCCAGTGCCGCCAAACTTGCCGGGGTTGAGCTCCTCCGGGGTCTTCACCCCATCAATCTGGTTGAGGGTGCGGTTGATGGCGCGCTGGTTGCGCTTGATGCGGTCCATTTCGCGGCGCAGCACCGTGTAGCCGTAGGAGTTGGGCTTCTGCACGGCCCGCCACCACTCAATACCCAGTAGCGTGGCAAACACAGCCAGCACGGCCACGGAGGCCGCTACGGCAATAGTGGCGCGGTGGCCCCCCCAAAATTCGCGCAAACGACGCTCTACCGGCGAAATGTGCAGCGTAGGCATGGTGGGCACGCCGGTTTCCAGCGTTTCCTCCCGGGCAGCTTCCGCGTCAATTTCGGTCTGAAGGGCTGTCAGCTTGCCCCGTACCAGTCGGCGCTGCCCGTAGGCATGCAGGGCACCCGTGAGGGCGTCAAAGTCGGCGTAGCGGCGGGCCAGCACGGGGTCGGCGGCCAGCCGGTTGGCCAGCTCCGTCCGGGCAGGCTCGGGTAGCTCGCCGCGCTGGTAGGCTTCAAATAACTCGTAGTAGTCGGCTTCCGTTTTCATAGCTGCTAAGGCGGGTGGGTGAGGTCCGCCATCGGCGCGACCGGGCGGCGCTAGAACTGTTCTTCCTCCTGATAGTGGGTGAAAAACAGCTTTTTAAGCCGCACCAGGCACTTGTACTTTTGGTTTTTAGCGTTGTCGGCGTTGGTGTAGCCAAACTCGGCGGTGAGCTGCTGCATCGATTTGTCGAGCAGGTAGTATCCTTCCAAAAGCGAGCGGCACGGCTCTCCCAACTGGCTCAGCGCCTGCTCCATGAGGGCAAACTGCTGGTCGCGCTGCTCGGCCAGGGCCAAGTCGGCCTCGGCTCCGGTTTCGAGGTAGGGTTCGTGGTCGTCGAGGCGGCCGCCGTAGCGGCCTTTCTCAGCCAGACGCTTCAACCACAGGCGGCGGCACACGGCGTAGAGGTAAGTCTTGATCTGGCAGCTTAGTTCCAGGGAACCGTCGCGCACCTTCTCATAGAACACCATCACGCCCTCCTGGTACACATCCTTGGCCTCATCCTCGGTGCCGCTGTTCTGCTGCACTAGGTGAAGAACCATCGGAAGGTGCAGGCGGTAGAGTTGCGCCAGCGCCCGGTCGTCGCCGCGGCGGATGGCCGCCACGAACTCTTCATCGGTATAGGAAGGTTGACCCTTGCCCATTCGCTTTGCTTGTTAATACGTTGCGCCCGGTGGGGTAACCCGCGAAAAAAAGTTTTTTCTTTTCAGGGTTACCTTTCGCTACTGTAGGTATGAAGGGCGTTTTTCAGACTTTTTTACTTTTCCAAACCTACACCAAAATGAAGAATCTGCTGAAAGTTTCTGCTGTTGCCGTTCTGTTCGCTGCTAGCCTCGCTTCCTGCGAGCAGAAAACCACTGAGAACACCGAAACCACCAACGTAGAAGCTCCCGCTGCTACCGACACGACCGTGACCACGGAAACCACCACTGCTCCCGCCGACACCACGGCTGCTGCTCCGGCTACCACCACCGAGTCGACGACCACCACTACTGCTCCTGCTCAGTAGTCAGTCCTACCTCAGGTAGCTGCTTCGGCACCCTGAGGAAACAACCGCCCGGATTCCATTTGCTGGAGTCCGGGCGGTTTGCGTTTGGGGATGTACGGGTGGAGCCCTCTACTGTTGTGCTTCCAAATGCTAGAGCTTCTCCTCCAGCCACAAAAAGCCCGCCCCCAGCAGAAATAAGCCCAAAAACCAGCCCAAGGGCCAGTCCTCCGGTTTCTTCGCCGCTAATCCGGCAGCTGCCCAATTGGAGTGCGCGGCCACGTACTGCTGCCAGGCAAGCTGCACTGGGCCTTGCCATGCATCCGGCGGGTACACGTAAAATCGGTGCGCTGGCTGGCCGGGCATCTGGGCCTCGTGCCAGCCACTTTGCGCGGGCCAGAACCGGCCGATTTGCCACTCGGGCAGGGCGGCGTCCTGTTGCAGCGGTAGGGCTGTGGAACTACCGTCGGGCAGGGTTATCATCGGCGTATTCTTCAACGCCGCAGTTGTGGTCAGGCGCAGCGTGACGGGAGTGTGGGGGCGCGGGAAATCAGTGAGCAGCTGCCAGCGGGCGGTTGCGGGTTGCGGGCGCGCGGCAGCCGTGAGCAGGCGGCTCCAGTAGGCATCGTAGCTGCTTTGGGCGCCCTGCAGCAGCCAGCGGTAGGTATCGGTGGCAGTGGCTACGACTACCTGCCCGGTCCCAAACCGCTGGCTGGCCGCCACCACTTGCTGCCGACTGGCTGTAATCAGAACCTGGGTGCTGGCTGCCGGACGGAGTCGGGCCGCCAGCACCGCGCGCAATGGCTGGACCCTATCCGGCCACTGGAGAGGCTGCTCGGTTTTGCCAGTACTGGCTGGTGTGAGGCCGAAGCCCGCCCGGGCAGGCACCGCCGCGGGCAAAACGGCATTATCGGCCAGCACTACCAGGCCCACGCCGTCCTGCTGCGTCGCACGCCTCAGGGCTTGCTGCTCGGTCGCCGGTAGGCTGGTCAGGCTGCTGCCATCCACTATCACCACATCGTAGCGGCGCAGCACCGGGGGCGTGAGGGAGGATAGTTTATGTGGGGGTTGGTTGAGGAAATCCGTCTGGGCTATCTGCCGGCTGATGCCCGTGCGGGCCGCCACCGCGTGCTGGCGAGCGGCCAGCTGGTTTTTAAGGAATCGAAACTCAAAGGATGGGCTGGAGGTCAAAAGCAGCACGCGCAGCGGGCGGGTGGGTAGCACTTCTAACGGCACTGGCTCAGACGCTACAACCCGCCGGCCGATGCGGGCCTGCACCGTGTACACGGCTGCTCCGGCTGCCTTTGGCACGTAGCGCAACTGAAATGTACCAGCTGGTGCTAAGCGCACGGAGTCGCGGGGGGTACCGGCGGCGTGCAGCACCACCCAGGTAGCGGGCTGACCAGCTGGCGCGGCAAACCGGCCTGACACGTGCAGGATTTGGCCCAGCTCCCGGCGCGGCTCCCACTGCGCAGCCGTGAAACCGCTGGCGGCCGGTGGGGCATATAGCTGCAGGCGGCTGGTTTCTACGTCCATGAGTTCTTCAGCCGGCAAGCCTAGGCCCAGCACGTGCAGCCGGGCCGGGGCCGGATGCTGCTGTAGCCACGCCGCTACATTGTGCACGATGGGCGTATCGGCAAGAGCAGTAGAGCGGGAGTCGGAGAACAGGGCTGGGGTGCGTGCCATATGCAACCGGCGCTGCAGGGCCCGGAGGGAATCAAGCCGATAACCGGGCGTGAGCAGAATAGCCGCGCCGGGCTTTTGCTCCACTAATCGGGAAGGCGGATAAACCAGCCACCAAAGCCCCGCTACCGCCGCCCAGCCCGCCAGCACCCGCAGCAGGCGCCACCGACGACTGGTCCGCTGCCAGGCGGCCGCGGTGAGGAAAGCCGCCAGCAGCAGGCAGCCAAGCAGAAATAGCAGCGCAAAACCAGTGGGAAAGGTCATCATACAGCAGCTCAGCGCAACTCTTGCAAATACCGTTGAGTGAGACGGGTGGTGCCGGCGGGCCGGGTGGGGGCGGTATACGGCGCCGGTAGCAGCCGCGTGAAAGCGTGCTCCACCCCCGCCAGACAGGTGGTGCAACGCCGCTGCCCGGCTCGCAGCTCGGTCGTGAGCTGGCGAAGGTGGCGCAAGGCGGCCAGGTACGTGCCAGGCTGCCGTTGCGCCGCCAGCGCCAGCGCCTGACCACCGGCTTCGAGGGCCGCGGCATCGGTGGGGCGCACGGGGCGGCCGGTTTGCAGCTCGCTTACTACGCGCAGCGCGGCCCGCACTGCGGGCTGGGCTGGCGGTGCACTTTGCTGACTGCGGCGGGGCACCGTGGCGGCCCCTGCCAGGTCGCCGGTCAGGCGCAGGGTGGCTTCGGGCAGCGGCGGAGCTTCAAAACCCGATTTCTTCACGTACAAACGGGTTTGCTGCTGCACCTGCTTGAGCAGGCGCAGGGCCTTGTACTCGAAAGGCAGCGCCTCGCGGGGGCGGCCAGTACGCAGGCGAAGCTCGGCTTCCCACATCTGGCTGAGCACGATGCTGAGCTTGGCTTTCACGGCGGGCTCCAGGAAATCGGCTGTTTCGGCATCGTCGTGGCTGTGTACGTAGGCTTCCATCAGGGCAGCGGTTTCGGCGGTGTTGGCCGCTGCCGAGGCCGCGCCCGAGGGTGGGGCGTGCTGGTGTTCGTCGTGCCCGGGCTCTTCGCCGGCATGTTCGTCATGATCGGCTTCAGGTTCCGCACCGGCCCCAGCGTTTTCCCCGATTGATTCAGAAAACTCTTCACCCATGAACTTGCCATAGCGCAGGCGCAGGATTTTCTGGTCGTGGCCGATTTCGTTGCCGCGCGCCACGAACTGGTCAGTGGTAAGAGCCGCCTTTTCCGTCAGCAGCTTTTCGGTGTCGATGATGATCTGGCGCTGGCTACGGAAGTAGGCCGGCACCGTCGTCACGCCCAATGACACATCCATATTGGAATCGTCTATGGTCGTGTCTTCCCACTGCACCAGGTAGCTGTCGGAGCGGCTCATCTGTTGGTGCGTATCCCAGAGCTGCACGTAGAAGTACACCTCGTCGCCGTAGGTGAGGCCCAGCGCGGGCAAACGTAGCACGTGGCTCAGTGTGGCCCGCGTAGGCTGGCCTGGCAGCTGGCTGGTCAGATCCTGCACTACCTCTCGGAACTTCACGCCCTCGCCCTGACCCTGAGCTACCGTGGCTACCAGGCGGGCCCGCGCCAGACCGTAATCGTCGTGCACAGCTACGCGCACCGGCACTTGCGGGCGGGTGCCAAACTCAATCAGGGTATAGGGCTTAGGCGTCTGCACCTGCACGGTGGGGGCGCGGTCGGGTAGGGCTTCGATGGCATAATCATCGGAAACCTGCCCCGCGTAGCGCACCCGGTACAGCATAGATTGAGAAACGACCAACTCCACCGCATACGTGCCGCGCTGGCCCGCCACAGGCCGAAACCCCATGTGCCGCCGACCAATTTCGAGCTGCGGGGCGGGCTGCTTGGGTTCGTTCACGCGTATAAGCCACCGCACCCGGGAGCCCGCCGGACAACGGAAGGAAGGCTGCGCCGCCGTGAAACCAGGCTGCCGGGTATAAGCTGGCGGTGCAACCGTAATAGAAGTGGAAATAATGCGGGCGACGAGCGGCTTGCCCTTTTCAGCTACGGCGGGGAAATGCAGGGGCGCGGTGGCCGCAGTAGGAATGGTAGTGGCGCTTCGATGACTTATGGCCCAGGTGCCTGCCGCCACGGTTAGCAAACCCGCCGTAAGCCACAGCGGAGCCCGCCAGGAAACGGGTAGCAAAGGCCCCGGTTCGGCCAGCAGCTGGCGCAGAACCTCACTGGTGCGCTGCTGCTGCAGGTGTTCCAGGAACTGCAACTCAGTTGCCGGGCGAAGCAGCAGCCCCGTGCTGTCTTCCAGGGAAGGATATTGTCGGTCGAGCTGCCGGGCAAGTAAAGGCAGGTTGGGGCGGCTGAGCTGCCAAGCGTAGCCCACCAATAGCAGGAGTGCCAGCACCAAGCCACTCCAAACCAGCGCCGATGGCAACGCGGAAAAAGCCACGCCTGCCAGTCCCCCCATACCCATCAGCGGTAGCAACAAGGCCAGCAACTGCCGCCAAAAACGGCGCTGCCACACCGCCCGCAACAAGCGGGTGGGCGCAAGCTGCGCGGTTGCAGTATGCGTAGAGGATAGGCTCATGCTGTTGTTGCGGGGTTAGAAACCGTCGTCGGCCGCCGCGCCAGCAGCCGTTCCAGGCCGAACAACAAGCCCGCCAATGCTACCAGCCAGGGCCGTAAATCACGGAAATGCAGGTTTGCCGGGCGGAAGCCAGGGGCAGCAGCTCCGGAATCCGTCCGACTGATTTGCGACGGAGGCAGCACGCGCCGGTCGTAGCGGGCAGGCACCTCGGAGGCGGGCTGCAACAGTGGCAGCAGCAGCTCCGGCAGTTCCGGGGTAGAGCCCAGGGCGCTCCAGGCCGGGTGCAGGCGGGTGTAAAATTGATACTGTTTGCCCTGCCCCTGCGGTTGAGTTGTAAGTAGCGGCCTACCAAAGGCATCAGCCCACAACACCTGCGGGCGGGCGGCTGGCTTGGCAGTACTCAGGCGGCTAAGGCTTATCATCGGAACTTCAGCACCTAGCGTGAAACGGCTGTCAACTATCCGTCCCGCATTGGCAGGAAAAAGCCAGACCTGCATTCCTGAGCTCAGTTGCTGCGAAGTGGAAGCAGGCAGTGGGGCCGCACTTAGCCAAAAGAGAGCATTGAGTGGCTGACCAGTGGGTGGATTCTGACGGGACACAGTGAGTTGCAGGGGAGCCGCCAGTCCCAGCGCGGCCGCCCGCAAGGCCGCCCGCAGGTAGCGCGCGTCTTCGGCAAACGCCGCATCGGCCCGGATCCAGGCCCGGAAAGGACGCTGACGTACCAGCACGGTATCCGTAGCCGAAAGCAGCTGAGCACTATCCTGGCCTGCCTGATACTGCCACGAACCCAGGCCCGGCACGCGCACCTGCCCATCAGCCGGTACTGCCAGGCTCACCGGTCGAAACGTCACTTTGTCTTCCGTGCTGCGGCCGATTATCAGGCGTAGGCTGTCCAGGTGCGGTTGGTAAGCGGAGTGCAGCCACTGGCTGGAATCGGGGAGGGGCAGGAGGTGCCAGCGTACCTGGGCGGGCAGCAGCGGGCGGCGGCCCCGGAACTGAGCGAGGGAAGCGGAAGTAAACACGTGAATAGGGCGACCGGGAAATGAATCGGCGGCTTGCTGCATGCTGGCCCAGGCGTTTTCGGGCTGGCGCGGCGGGGCTGGCAGCACCGTCAGGCCAGAGTCGAGGCGCGCCCAGGCAGTAGGGAGAATAACTGGAAAGCCAGCACGCAGAGCACGGGTTTCGTAGCCGCTTCGGCGCAGGGAGTCGAGTGTTGGGCGCACGGCGGTCAGGGCCGAGGAAGCCAGCAGCTCCGGGCTGATAAACACCTGGCCACGCACGGGTGGGGCTGGCTGCTGCCAGCGCAGGCCCGCCACGGCCAGCGCCAGCAAGGCCAGCAGCGCCCCGCGCAGCAGAAACAAGAGCAGCTGCTCCGGCTTCAGGCTGCGGAGTCGTTGGTTGGCGCCAGCTTCCAGCCAGCGCAGGCTGCCCACCACCACCGTGCGCCCCGGCCGCCGGTTCCAGAGGTAGATAGCCAGGGGCACCAGCAAGCCCAGCAGCGCTACCAACCCAACCGGCGACGAAAAAGAAAGCATAGAAGCAAAAGAAGAAAGCAGACGAGGGATGCCAAATCAACAGAAAAGCTGCTTACAGCGTGGTCTGCCGCCGCTGCAGAAACACGCGCAGGGCCTTATCCAGCGGCTCGGCGGTATCCAGCAAATGGTAGTCGAAGCCCTGGCGGCGGGCCGCGGAGGCCGTTTCGCGCAGCCACGCCTGCTGGCGCCGGAGCCACCCCGTCCGCTGCTGATCAGCATTTAGTTGCACGGTGCGGCCGGTTTCCAGGTCCTCAAACGTGAGGGCCCCGCGGTAGGTGAAGCGCAGCTCGTTGCCGGCCAGCAGGTGCAGCAACAGTACTTCCGCGCCGGTAGCGCGCAGGCGGGAAAGCAGCTGCCGGATTTCGGCATCTTCCTCGTACAGGTCGCTCACGCACACCACCAGGCGGCGCTGGGCGCGGGCCGTGAGTGTGGTTAGCTCGGCAGCAACCGGAAAGCGGCCGGCGGCGGTGGTTTGCTCCAGCGTGTGAAACAGGCGCGGCAACTGACGGTCATCGGCGCTAGATGGCACGTGCTGTCGGCCGGAGGGGTGCAGCACCGTGAGGGCCACGGCGTCGCCCTGTTGGCGGGCCAGGTAAGCCAAAGCCGCCAGCAGCAGGCGGGCATAGTCGAGCTTGGTGAGGCCATTGTCGTCCCGGTGGTTCATGCTGGCGGTGGCATCCAGCAGCAAATGCACCGTGAGGCTGGCCTCTACCTCCGACTCGCGCAGGTAATACCGGTCGGAGCGGGCCGCCAGTCGCCAGTCAAGGCGGCGCAGGTCGTCGCCGGGCTGGTAGGGGCGGTACTGGCTGAACTCCAGCCCGGCGCCGCGCTGCCGGCTGTAGTGCTGCCCGTGCAGAAAGCCCTCCGCCGCCTGGCGGGCGGCCAGCGGCAGGTTGCGTAGCGCATGAAGGAGTTCAGGGGTCAGCATGAGTTCGTTTTTCGTTATTGGTTTTTTGTTTTTCGGTGAATACTAAGAGCGTGTTTGGGATTTCGCAAAAACGTCGTTTCCGTCATGCTTCGACAAGCTCAGCATGACAATTTCCAAACACACTGTAAGCAGGGACACTTTTTCTTTTCGAGCGAAAAACGAAAAACTAACCACCAAAAACTACCCCCTACACTGCTACCGCTTTCAGCAGGGCAGCCACGGCGTCATCGGGGGTGAGGTTGTCGGCTTCGGCGTTGAAGTTGAGCAGCACGCGGTGGCGGAGCACGGCGGGCGCCAGGGCGTGCAAGTCGTCGAGGGTAGCGGCGAAGCGGCCTTGCAGCAGGGCCCGGGCCTTGGCGCATAAAATCAGGGCCTGGCCGGCGCGGGGGCCGGCACCCCAGCGGCCGTAGTCCTGAATAAACTTCACCGTCGAAGTAGCCGGGCGTGTGGCCCGCACCAGCCGGTTCACAAAGCCCAGCAGCTCCGGGCTGATGCTCACCTGCCGCACCAGCTGCTGCAGCTGCCGCACATCCTCGCCACCCAGCACCGGCTGCACCTCGGCGCGCGCCGTGCCGGTGGTGCCACTCAGCACCGCCAGCTCTTCCTGCTCGGTGGGGTAGCCAATGTGGATGTAAAGCAGAAACCGGTCGAGCTGGGCCTCGGGCAGCGGATACGTGCCGCTTTGCTCGATGGGGTTCTGGGTGGCCAGTAAAAAAAACGGCTTCGGCAGCGCGTGCTCCTGACCGGCGTAGGTCACGTGGCCTTCCTGCATAGCCTCCAGCAGCGCCGCCTGCGTTTTGGGCGGCGTTCGGTTGATTTCGTCGGCCAGCACCAGACTGGCGAAGATGGGCCCGGGCTGGAAGGTGAAGGTACGGCGGCCGGTGCCGTGGTCTTCCTCCAGCACTTCGGTGCCCAGGATGTCGGTGGGCATCAGGTCCGGGGTGAACTGGATGCGGCGGAAGGGCAGGTCGGTGGCCTGGGCCAGGGTGCGCACCAGCAGGGTTTTGGCCAGGCCGGGCACGCCTTCCAGCAGGGCATGCCCCCCGGCCAGCAAGGCCACCAGCACTTCATCCAACACGGCCTGCTGGCCCACAATCACCTTGGCAATTTCCTGGCGGAGTACGGGCAGCTTAGCCAGCAGGCGGGTTACGTCTTGTTCGGTCACTGCAGTTGTAGGAAGTCAGAGAAAGTGAGGGGTGAAGGCGAGGCAAAGTCCGCGAAAAAAAGCAAAAGGATGCTTCCCGGGTAGTCATTATGCGGGATTTTTGCTTTGGCTAAAGTCTGATCTGGCCCGCGAATAGTTTGCTACGCGGAGGCCAATCTATCTACTTCGGGCCATGATACACAACCATTCCCGCCGTCTTAGCTCATCTCGCTGTGCCGCTTTCCTGTTTTTGCTGGGCGCTATGCTAAGCCCGCAGCGTACCCAGGCGCAGTCGGAGCTAGCGCCGGCCCCCGCTCCCAGGCCCGGTTTGCCCAATGCCGTGCGCTTCGATTTAGGTGGAATTCTCACCCGGAATGTCGCCTACAACGCCCTTAATTACGACACGCGCTTTCTGCTGCCGGTACTGGTGGGCTACGAGCGGCAGGTAGGCAAACGCACCAGCGGCAGCGCGGAATTCCTGATGAATGGCGGCTCCCCCGATACACGCCTGACGGGCCTGGCACTGCAGGGCCGCTACTACGCTTTTCAGGGCAAGCAAACGGGCTTGGCTGGTATCTACGTGGCACCCACCGTGAGCTACCGGGCCGTGCGCCAGACGCTCGGCTACATGGCCGACTATAAGTCCCGGCTGGGTGGGGCCGGAGTATTGGTGGGGGCCCAGTGCCCCATCGGGGCATCCGGCCGGCTGCTGCTGGATGTATCCGGGGGCGTTATGGCCTGGAAACGCTTGGATCAGCCAGCGGCCTCCGATAGAGAAACCTATGATACGGAAACGTTCTACGAAAGAAATAAAGCCGTATTCGATGGTCGGTTGAGCCTGGGCTACCGGTTCTAGGCTCGTTTACTTACGCCGTCAGCGCATACAGCAGAATATTGACGCCGAACTTGGTGTTATCTTCGGCCAGAAAGCGTTTGTTGCGGAAGTCGTAATCCCACTCGCAGCCGTAGTCCTTGTTGGAGTAGAGCACGCCCAGGCGGCCATTGAACTCGATGCCTTTCAGGTAGTCGTGCACCAGGTCGTCGCCCCAGCCGTTGAGCTCGAAGCCGGTGGGCGGCGGCCCTTCCGGGAACTTGAAAAACTGGGAGTAGAGGGCGTGGGTTTTGGGCAGCTTCTTCAGGGCTCCGGCCCCGAAGCACTGGCGCATCTGTTCCTCGAAGGAGCGCGCAAACAGCCCGTCGATGTCATGGTTGCAGTCGTCCACGAACACGAAGCCGCCGGCCCGCACGTACTGCTCGAAGTTCTTTTTTTCCTGGGCTGAAAACTGCACCAGCCGGTGGCCCGAGAGGTAGCAGAACGGGTAGTTGAACAGCTCCGGCGAATCCAGGGACACGACTTTCTCCCGCTGGTTCACGGGTACTTTGGTGTACTGAATAAGGGAATGCAGCAGGTTGGTGGGCATCCGCTCGTCCACGGCGTCCCAGTCGCCGGAGCGGTAGCGAAGGCGCACGAAGGTGAACGGGGTAGCGGGCATATAGGAAAAAGCGCGGTGCGGCAAAGACGCCAAAGCCCGGCGGAGGTGGCACGGCGGCGCGCAAAATGGCCCAAAAAATCGAGTCGGACCACACTGCCGCCCGGCTTCGCGGCGTTGAAGGCGGCAGCCCGGCCGCAGCCGGCCTGTTGACTCTGCCCTATCGGCCGCCTACCTTTACTTTTCTACTTTCTCTTTTTCAGCTATGAAAAAACTACTGTTTACGCTGCTGGGCGCCCTACTGGCTTGCAGCGCAGCCCAGGCGCAGATTGGTATCAAGGGCGGCGTCAACGCGGCCGTGCTCGACGGGCAGGATATCAACCAGAACACCAATTATCAGTTCTCCTACCACGCCGGGCTGTTCTACGTCTACAACGTGGTGGGGCCGCTTTCCATCCGGCCGGAGCTGCTGTACTCCGTGCAGGGTTCTGACTTCAAGAACGCACAGGAAGACTATGCCACCAAGCTGCAGTACGTGAACCTGCCCATCCTGCTCGACCTTAAGCTCAGCAAGCTGCACTTGCAGGCCGGCCCGCAGTTTGGGGTGTTGCTCACGGCCAAGCAGGCCGGTACGGCCTTCCTCGGGCTAGACCCAGCCAGCCAGCAGGCCACGTATGGCAGCGTCAGCAAAGACGTGAAAGAACAGTATAACAGCAAGGACTTCAGCCTCTGCGCCGGCCTGGAGCTTGAGCTGACAGCGGGCCTGCGCATCGGCGGCCGCTTCAACGCCGGCCTCACCGATATTGCCAACTACAAAGACGTGCGCAGCGCCAACGACCCCCAGCTCAAAAACCGCGTGATTCAGGCCTATGCCGCGTTTCAGCTGGGCAAGTAGGGACGTGTGGTACCTCATTAACAAGCAGCATTATCCCAGGCAAAAACTACTCTGGCTTAGTGATGCGTATACCTTCATGCGCTTTGCGGCCAGCTAGAATTTGCGTGTCTATTCCTGTAGTAAACGGTCAGTACGATGAAACAGCTTATCTATCTGGCCATCTGCGCAAGTGTATTGACAGCCGCTTGCAAGAAAGAAGAATTGGACGCCTTGCCCAAGGCTACGCAGGAAGGCAAGAATACCGCCGGTTGCCTGATTGATGGCCAGGCCTTTGTGGCGACTGGCTGGCCCAGCGGTGGCATTCTTGGCCCCAGTGCTATTCCGCCGCTCACTGGCGGGTTTGCGTTTGATACGCTGTTTTATGTGAAGCTCTACGGCCAATACAAAGGCGAAAACGCTACTGTTATGCTCTTTATTCGTGGGCGCAAGACGGGCACTTATTTACTGAATCGGCCAACTCTGTATTACCCGCAAGGTGACCCTCAATATATTTTCAATCATGCCACTTTTTCATTGAGTCATAGTATGGGTGAGGTGTATGTGACAGATACACATAATACTGGCAAAGTTGATCTTACTTACTTAACTAAGCCTGTTTCATCTGGTACGTTCGAATTCACGGCTGCCAGCACTCTTGATCCTCGGAAGACGATTACCATCACGCACGGCCGCTTTGACCGCAAGCAATAGCTGAGTTAGTGAGGGTAATGACGTGATGATTAGTGCAACGGTATTCGGCGATGGTATAAGATGGAGCATGGCGCCTTCTTTTATACCGGCTACCATATAAGCTAACCTGATAAGCAGCTCAACCACGACAAGAAAAAGCCGGTACCCGCTGCGGATACCGGCTGTTCTGCACTCGATTTTTTACGCCGCGTCGGAGAGGCTGCTAAAGATGAAGCTCCGAACCTTCAGCGCCGGGACTAGTAGAGCACTTGTCATTCCGAACGCAGTGAGGAATCTGGGGTTACCCACGCGGGGCTAACGCAGATTCCTCGCTTCGCTCGGAATGACAGCTACACCGCGTCCGACAAACTGGTAAAGGTGAAGTCCCGAATCTTCAGCGGGGGCACCAGGTTACCGCCGAGGCGCTGGGGTTTGCCCATGGCTTCAATGTTGTTGAGCATGATGATAGGCGACTCGTTGAAGCGGAAGTTCTTGATCGGGTGCTTGATCCTGCCGTTCTCGATGTAGAACGTACCGTCCCGCGTCAGGCCCGTCACGAGCAGGGTCTGCGGGTCCACGTCGCGGATGTACCAGAGGCGAGTGACCAGAATGCCTTTGGCCGTGCCCTTAATCAGCTCCTCCAGGCTCTGCGTGCCGCCTTCCATGATAAAGTTGCCGGAAAAGGCCGTAGCCTCGGCCTTGCTTTTCTCGGCCCAATAGCGGGAATAGTACAGGTTTTTCACCACGCCTTTCTCTATCCAGGGCATGCGCTTCACGGGCAGCCCTTCCCCATCGAACACGCTGCCGGGAACCTGCGCGTTGAGAGGGTCGGAGTAGATGGTCACGCGGGAGTCGAAGAGCTTTTCGCCTTTCTTGGTGCCGCCGCCTTTCTTGCTCAGGAACGAGCGGCCTTCGTCGGCCTCGCGGGCGTCGAGGGCGTAAACCAGGCGGTTGAGCAGGCCTTCATCCGATACCAGGGCGGCCGGCTCCAGAATCACGGTGTACTTGCCGGGCTCCAAGGCCTTGGTATTTACCGAGCCCGCGGCCTTATCGGCAGCGCGCTTGGTCAGGGCTTTGGCGTCGAAGGCATTTACGTCGGTGAAATCGGCCACGGCGTAGCCCGAGCCTTTACCGTCGGGGGTGCGCACCGTCACCGAAAAATCGACGTTTGTGCTTTGCTCGTAGGCTTCGAGGCCTTTGCTGTTGCGCAGGGCCGTAAAGCTGGCGCCGTCTTCCAGGAAGCCCGCGGCCGTGAGCTTGCGGGCCTCACACATGGTGATGCTGTCGGCGGCGGCCTGGGCGCGCACGTCGGGCGTGATGGCGGCCGTGCTGGCCGCGTAGGCTTTAGGCACCAGGTATTGCTGCGGGCCTAGCATGGCTACGTACTCGGGGTCTTCGGGGGCGAGGCGGGCAATTTCCTCAGCCCGCTGCACGCAACGCCGCAGCGTGGCATCGTCGAACTGGTTGCAGGTGGCCGTGCCGCTGCGCTTGCCAAACCGCGACTCCACGGCTAGCGACACGTTATCGGACTGGCCGGCGGTGCTTACCGTGTTGCGGGCGTAGCGGATGTTGCCGCTGGTGCGCCCGCGCAGGGTGGCGGCGCACTCATCGGCCTGCGAATAGCTCAGCACCTTTTTCAGGATGGCCTGGGCTTCGTCTTGGGAAAGTATGGGCATGTTATGTTAATGTGCTAATGAGGGGATGTGCTGATGTTCTAATGTGTTGGTAATGTGCTCATGTGACAGAATGTGCTGAGGTGCTAATAGTCGTTCTTTCATTAGCACCTCAGCACATTCTGTCACATGAGCACATTACCCGTTGGCTTTGCTGGTGCTGATTATGCGGGAAAGCAGCCGGCAGATATCCAGCAGCGGCTCAGCATCTCGGCTGGTGGATCAGGGTAGTTGGGTGCTTGCTGGCACAGGAGCAGCCAATATTCTGTTTCGCTGGCTTCTTTCGCTGCAACCTTGCATTTATGGATAAAGTCGGCACGGCTTTCCGCATGCTGGGCTTCCCGCACATTGGCTCCAATGGAGGTGCCGCTCCGCAGGAGCTGCTGCGCAGGAGCTGCTGCGCAATAACGTAGCGCCGGACTTTCTCCAACTCCTCCACGTAAGCCAATACTTGCAGCGAAAACGCAAAAGTTAGCTGCAAGACAGGATTGTTGCTGGAAGGGTTGGCCATAAAGGGAATGATTGAAGCATTAGCACGTCAGCACATTCTACCACATTAGCACATTGAAAATCAGATTTTCCGGGCGGTATTGATGACGTTCACGCCGTTGAAGCGGGTGGTGCTGGAGCCGTGGCTCACGGCCGATACCTGACCGGGCTGGCCTTTGCCGTCGAAGAACGTGCCCAGGAAGCGGTAGTCCGACTGGTCACAGATGGCCGCGCAGCTGCCCCAGAACTCCTGGGTGTTGGCCTGATAGGCAACGTCCTCAATCATGCCGGCAATTTTACCCTTCTCAATGGCGTAGAACACCTTGCCCCCGAACTGGAAGTTGTAGCGCTGCTGGTCGATGGAGTAGGAGCCTTCCCCCGCAATGTAGATGCCCTTGTCCACGTTCTTGATCATCTCGTCCACGCTTAGTTTGGCCGAGCCGGGGCGGAGGCTGATGTTGGGCATACGCTGAAACTGCACGCTGCTCCAGGAGTCGGCGTAGCAGCACCCGTCCGATTCCTGCTGACCCATGACGTGCGCCTGGTCCCGGATTTTCTGGTAGTTCACCAGCTTTCCGTCCTTGATGATGTCCCACTTCTTGGTTTTCACGCCCTCGTCGTCGTAGCCCACCGCGCCCAGCGTGCCGGGCTGCAGCTTGTCGGCCACAATGTTCACCAGCTTGGAGCCATAGGGCTGGCCTTTGGCTTTCCAGTCGAGCGTCGCGAAGGACGTGCCGGCGTAGTTGGCTTCGTAGCCCAGCACCCGGTCCAGCTCCGTAGGGTGCCCTACCGATTCGTGGATGGTCAGACCCAGGTGGCTGGGGTCGAGCACGAGGTCGTACTTGCCGGGTGTCACAGACTTAGCCGTGAGCTTTTCCTTGGCCTGCTTGGCAGCCAGGGCTGCGTCTTCCAGCATGTCGTAGCGCTGCTTGTAGCCGATAACGCCGGTTCCCTGCGGGCCCATTAGCTTGTCGCTGGCGCGAGGCGTGAGGTACTCGTAGCCCAGGCCCATGGGCGAGGCCATGGCGTCGCGGGAACGGAATTTGCCGGTGGCGCGGTCAATAACGGTAACGTTGAACGTGGGCCAGATGCGGTGCACATCCTGGTCGATGTAGGAGCCGTCGGTGCTGGCGAAGTACTTCTGCTCGTTCACCTGAAACAGGGCCGAGTTGACGTAGCTGGCGCCGTTGTCCAGGGCCTTGGCGTTGGCAGCCAGCAGCAGATCCACCTTTTCCTTCACCGGCACTTCGAAGGCGTTGCGCTCAATGGGCGTTTTCCAGCTCACCTCCCCGTAGCCTTTCTGCGCGGCCAGCTTCACCGGCTCCTTTTGCACGCGCTGGTTGGCCTTGGCAATGGCGACGGCGTTTTTGGCGGCCTGCACAATGCCGGCTTCCGTGACGAGGTTGGTGGAAGCAAAGCCCCAGGCCCCGTTCACCAACGCCCGCACGCCCACCCCGAAGCTCTCGGTGCTGGTAATGTTCTGCACCTGCTTTTCGCGGGTAAACACGTACTGGTTGAGGTAGCGCCCGATGCGCACGTCGGCGTAGGAAGCTCCCGCCGATTTAGCCGCGTTCAGGGCCGCATCGGCCAGGCGCTTTTTCAGGGCCGGGTCGATGGTTTCGAGCAGCTGCTCGGGGTCTACCAGCACCCCACCCATGCCGGGCAGGCTCGGTAAGAACAAAGCCCCGGTAGCTAAGCCCGTGATGCCAATAAAATCTCGTCTTTTCAAAGTGGTAGGGGATTAGGGAAGGAGAAAGTGTCATTCCGAACGCAGTGAGGAATCTGAGTTAGCCTTTTGTTGGTAAACCCAGATTCCTTACGGTGTTCGGAATGACAAAAACGCTATATTTTCAGTATATATCCTAGCAACTATGCAGATGCGCCATCATCAGTATTTTGTCTATCTGCTGACCAATCCTAAGCGCACGGTACTCTATACTGGCGTCACGAATGACCTGACGCGAAGACTGGATGAGCACATAGCCCAGGAAGGCCGCCCATTTACGTTTGCCGGCCGCTATTTCTGCAACCTGCTTATGCATTGGGAGGCCTTCCAAGATGTGCAGCAGGCTATAGCCCGCGAAAAAGAAATAAAAGGCTGGCGCCGGGAAAAGAAGGATGCGCTGATCAAGACACACAACCCCGAATGGCGCGACTTAACCACAGAAATAATGGAGGACTAAGTGTCATTCCGAACGCAGGGAGGAATCTGGGTTTACCGATGAGAGGCTAATCCAGATTCCTCCCTGCGTTCGGAATGACAACTATACCGCGTCGGAGAGGCTGGTGAAGGTGAAGTCCCGAATCTTCAACGGGGGCACCAGGTTGCCCGCCACGCGCTGGGGCTTACCCAGGGCCTCCAGGTTGTTAAGCATGATGATGGGCGACTCGTTGAAGCGGAAGTTCTTGATGGGGTGCTTGATCTTCCCGTTCTCGATGTAGAACGTCCCGTCCCGCGTCAGGCCCGTGTAGAGCAGGGTCTGCGGGTCCACGGGGCGGATGTACCAGAGGCGGGTAACCAGGATGCCTTTGGCCGTGCCCTTAATCATTTCCTCCAGGCTCTGCGTGCCGCCTTCCATGATGAAGCCGCCGGGCGGGGGCAGATCCGGAATGCCCTGCTTCTGGGCCCAGAAGCGCGAAGAGTACAGGTTCTTCACCACGCCTTTTTCCACCCAGGTGGTTTTCTGGCGGGGGCGTCCGTCGCCGGCAAAGGTGAGGTCCGCAATTTCGGGGTGTGTGGGGTCGGAGTAGATGGTGACCCGCTCGTCGAACAGCTTTTCGCCCTTCTTATTGCCGCCGCCTTTCTTGCTCAGGAAGGAGCGGCCTTCGTCAGCGGAGCGGGCATCCATGGCCCCCATCATGGCGCCCAGCAGCGAGGCGTCGGAGTTGGCAACCAGGGCGGCCGGCTCCAGAATCACGGTGTACTTGCCCGGCTCCAGGGCCTTAGCCTGCCGCGACATGGCCGCTTTATCGGCGGCCGTTTTGGCCAGGCGGGCGGCGTCGAACTTGCTGGCGTCGTTGTAGTCGGCGGTGGCGTAGCCGGAACCCGTGCCATCGGGCGTGCGCACCGTAATGCTGAAGGTGAGGTCGGTAGCCTGCTGGTAGGCCTCCAGCCCTTTGTTGTTGCGCTTGGCCACAAAGCCCGCCGAGTCTTCCAGAAAGGCGGCCGAGGACAGCTTGCGCTGCTCGCACAGTTGCAGGGTGGCCGCCATTTGCTGGGCGCGGAAATCGGGCGTGATGCCCGCCGTGCTTTGGGCAAACGACAGCGGCGACGCCAGGTATTGCTGGGGGCCCAGCAGGGGCACGTAGTCGGGGTTTTCGGGGGCGAGGCGGGCAATTTCCTCGGCCCGCTGCACGCAGCGCCGTAGGGTGGCGTCGTCGAATTCGTTGCAGGTAGCCACGCCGCTGCGCTTGCCAAACCGCGACTCCACGGCCAGGGAAACGTTGTCGAGGGCGCCGCTGGTGCTGATGGCGTTACGGGCCGAGCGCACGTTGCCGCCGGTGGTGCCGTTCAGCGTCACCTCGCACTCATCGGCGGTGCTGAAGCTGAGGACCTTCTTAAGAATATTCTGGGCTTCGTCCTTGGAGAGAATAGCCATTTTTGGAATGTGCTGATGTGGTAGAATGTGCTCCGCTTCGCTAATGTGCTAATTCTAATGTGCTCATGTGACAGAATGTGCTGAGGTGCTAATGAAAGAACAACTATTAGCACCTCAGCACATTCTGTCACATGAGCACATTAAATTTTCCGGGCGGTATTGATGACGTTCACGCCGTTGAAGCGGGTGGTGCTGGAGCCATGGCTCACGGCCGACACCTGGCTGGGCTGGCCCTTGCCGTCGAAGAACGAGCCGAACATGCGGTAATCCGACTGGTCGCAGATGGCCGCGCAGGAGTTCCAGAACTCTACCGTATTGGTTTGGTAGGCCACGTCTTCAACCATGCCGGCAATCTTGCCCTTCTCAATGGCGTAGAACACCGTACCGCCAAACTGAGAGTTGTAGCGCTGCTGGTCGATGGAGAACGAGCCGCGGCCGGCAATGTAGATGCCCTTGTCCACGTTCTTGATCATGTCGTCCACGCTCATCTTCTGCTTGCCGGGCTGCAGGCTGATGTTGGCCATGCGCTGGAACTGCACGTCCTGCCACGACTGCGCGTAGCAGCACCCATCAGAATGGTCCTGGCCCACCATGGCGGCCTGGTCGCGGATTTTCTGGTAGTCTACCAGCTGGCCTTCCTTGATGATGTCCCACTGGCCCGTTTTCACGCCTTCGTCGTCGTAGCCCACCGCGCCCAGAGAACCGGGCTGGGTTTTGTCGGCCACGATGTTCACGATTTTTGAGCCGTAGGGCTTGCCCTGCTTTTTCCACTCCAGCGTGGCGAAGGAAGTACCCGCGTAGTTGGCCTCGTAGCCCAGCACCCGGTCCAGCTCGGTGGCGTGGCCTATGCTTTCGTGGATGGTGAGACCCAGGTGGTTGGGGTCCAGCACGAGGTCGTACTTGCCGGGCGTTACGCTCTTGGCCGTGAGTTTTTCCTTGGTCTGCTTGGCGGCCAGGGCCGCGTCTTCCAGGATGTCGTAGCTGTTTTTATAACCCGTGAGGCCCGAGCCGGCGGGGCCGGCAATCTTGTCCTGGGCTTTCGGTACCATGTACTCGTAGCCCAGGCCCATGGGTGAGCTGAGCGCTTCCCGGGTGCGGAACTTGCCGCTGGCCCGGTCTACGGCCGTTACGCTGAACGTGGGCCAGATGCGGTGCACGTCCTGGTCGATGTACGAACCGTCGGTGCTGGCAAAGTACTTCTGCTCATTCACCTGAAACAAGGCCGAGTTCACGAAGGAAGCGCCATTTTCCAGCGCCCGGCCATTGGCCGACAGCAGCAGGTCCACCTTCTGGGCAATGGGCACCTCAAAGGCACTCTGCACGATGGGCGTTTTCCAGGTTACTTCCCCGTAGCCTTTCTGCGGGGCCAGCTTCACCTGCTCTTTTTGCACTTTGGCGTTGGCCTTGGCAATGGCTACGGCCAGCTGCGCGGCCTTGGCCAGGCCGGCTTCCGTCACGGTGTTGGTGGCCGCAAAGCCCCAGGTGCCGTTGGCAATGACGCGCACGCCGGCCCCGAAGCTTTCCCCGCTGGCAATATTCTGCACCTGCTTTTCGCGGGTAAAGATGCTTTGGTTGAGGTAGCGCCCGATGCGCACGTCGGCGTAGGAAGCGCCCGCCGATTTGGCCGCGTTCAGGGCCGAATCGGCCAGGCGTTTTTTTACGGCCGGGTCCACGGTTTCGAGCAGGCGTTCGGGGTGCACCAGGGTGCCGCCCAGGCTGGGCAAGCCGGGCAGGAACAGAGCCCCGGTCGCCAGACCGGTCAGCCCTACAAAGTCGCGTCGTTTCAAGCAGGTAAAAGTTTAAGGGGAGTAGGCCGAAGAAGGGGTGAATGTAAGAAAAGGACAAACGGAACCTCGGATAGATGCACCGCCATGGCCGCTAAAATTCGGGCCTAATCTACTGCACCAGCGCCAGCAGATCGGCGGCAATAGCGGGCCAAGGCTGGGCCAGGTTGATGGTGACGATGCGCACCGGGTGCCCGCCCAATGTGTAGCGCAGGTCTACTTCCTGCTCGGCGGCCGGGTACAGCAGTACGCCCTCCAACTGTTGGCCTGGTAGCGGCGTCTGGTTTTGGAGGTAGGCATAGAGCTGGTAGAGGTGAGGCGCAATCAGCCGCTGTCGATTGTGGCGGGTGCGCAGGGCCGCGGCGTAGTACTTGGTGTCAAGGATGATTTTGCGGTCGGGGGCTTCCAGGGAAGTGTCGGTAATCATGCTGGGCAGCAAATCCAGATCGGCTGCGTGCTCAGCGGCGGCCTGCCAGGCAATGGTTTCACTCTGCACTCGGTATCGGCGCTGCTCCAGCCGGTAGAAGTTGCGCACAAACTGCTCAAACAGCTTCGCCATTACCGCTTCGTCGCGCCGAAAGTCCCGGAAACGGGGGCGGCCACCAGCCGTGGGCTCCGGCAGCTGACTTAGGTGCAGCAGCTCGCAGATATTGAGCAGCAGGGCGCCCGTGCCCGTCGGCCGCTGCCGCCGGGCTAGCTGCAGCGTATCGTTGGTTAGCCGTAGTGGAGCAATATCAGCCGGGAACTGCCGCTGCACCCGGCGCAGCTCCTGGCGCAAGCCAGCGGACAGCTTGGTTGTGCGGCCCAACTCCCGCACCGTGCCCAGTAGCAGCCCGTGCAGGGGCGCATCGTAGCCCAGCTCATCGAAGCGGCAAACGGCGCGGCCCCGGGGCAGCAGGTTGCGCGTGAGGCTGGGCGCCAGCAGCACCCGCCCGCGCAGCTCCGGTAGCTCGGCTTCCCGCTGCCGGTACGCCGGCGGCAAACCCGCGCGCAGATACCGCCTAAGGTGCAGCAGCAGCAAATGCGCCAGCAGCTCCACCGGCCGCTCAAACGCCTGGCCTTCTGCCGTCAGCAGCTCATGGCGCTCCGGCAGCCGGTTCCAGGCGTAGCTCAACAGGTAGTACAGGTTCTGTATCGGGACCACGGATTCGCGCTGATTAGTCGGATTTCTCGGATTTTGGGGCCGGCGTTTTCCGGGACATTCAAGCAGGCCTTAACCTCTTGGGGCTGATTATGCCAGCAAGCGGCGCCGGGCGGCCGATGCTTTGGCGGGTTCATCGAGCCAATATTCCGTGAGCAATGGCGCAATTTCCTGTTCCAGAATCAGCCGGAGCCAGTCAGACTGTTCTTCCTGCTGTGTAGGCGGCTGGCAGAAGTAGCTGTGGCCGATGCGGAAGTCCGGGCCCAGGTCGGGGTCGTCGGCTATGGTTTGGTTGAGTTCCGTCAGGCGGCTGACTATCTGCTGGATGATTTCTGCTGCTACGCCTTGCCGGCCCAGAAACGCCTGAAACGCAGGCCCAAACTCCGGCTCCAACTCCACGAAGGCAAACCGCCGGCGCAGGGCATAGTCCAGGGGCGTGAGGGAGCGGTCGGCGGTGTTCATGGTGCCGATGACGTACAGGTTTTCGGGTACATAGAAGTGGGTACCGGCCGGAGCGTACGGCAAGGCTACGGCGTGGGCCGGTCCGCGCTTGTCGGCTTCCAGCAATAGCAGCAGCTCCCCGAAGATGCGGCTCACGTTGCCCCGGTTCAGCTCGTCAATCAGCAGGAAATAAGGCCGCGTGGGGTCCTGGGCGGCGCGGCGGCACAGCTGCACCAGCAGCCCATCAGTCAGCCGGAATTTGCCGCCCGCATCGGGCCGGAAGCCTTGCACGAAGTCCTCGTAGCTGTAGCTCGGGTGGAACTGAACCAGCTCGGTGCGGGCCGCATCCTGGGCGCCCAGCTCTAGCCAGGCCAGGCGCCGGGCGAGAAACGTTTTGCCGGTGCCAGGCGGGCCTTGCAGCAGCAGGTTCTTACGCCGCCGCAGCCCGGCCAGGGCCGCATCCAGCTTTTCGGGGCCGATGAATACTTCCTGCTCGGCTTGAGCCCGGTCGTATGCGGGGCCGGAACCATAGGTCGCTGTAGGCTCGGCGGCCGCAGTGGCCTTGGGAAGCCGGAGCGGCTGCCGGCTTGGGCGCCCAGTATAAAGGTCCGTAAGCTGCTCCTGCTCGGCCACGTCTCCGTCCAGGGGGAGTTGGCCAGCGTGGGCCGCTTGGTGGCAATAGTGAAGTCCAGCTTTTCGAGTAGGCGGTTGGTGGGCGCCCCGCTGCCGAGCGGCCACGTAGCCGCGGCATCGTCGGTGGCCAGTTGGTACGCCAGCTGGGCCACGGCCCGCGGCGGGTAGCGCCGACCCCGGTACACCAGATCGTAGACGGTGCTGGGCGTGAGGGGCTGGTCGTTGCGCTCCAGCTGCCGCAGGGCGCGCAGTACGTGCTGGCGGGTGAGTAGGAGAGGCGTGGCAGAAGAGGACATCAGCAGGAAAGTACGCGCAAAACACCACTGCGGCCAAATCCGGTGGCTGCCGCAGTAGTCCGAGCAGCCCAGTGCCTCTGACCACAGCCAGCTGCGCCCGCACCAGAGGGTGTAAAAAGAATATCTTGAACAACTTATTATTATTTGCATAGTACCTTGTATAACATATTAGTGTTTGATACATTTGCTTAGCTCTATTTTCTACGACTAGGCGGGCGGGAAGCAGCGCAGAGCAGTTTCCGGCCCGCAGGCATCACTTGCTGCCTTTCTGCTTTCTTTGCTTTCCTTTTTCCCACTTTCCCCTCATGAGAACAACCCTTACTGCCGTTGCCTGCTTTCTAAGCACGCTGGGCCTGGCCCAGGCCCCCGCTTCGGCTCCCGCCGCCCCCGAGTCGCCCTACCGCGCTTCGGCCACGAAGGTCAATGCCCTGGTGCACACCAAGCTGGACGTTGGTTTCGACTACGCAAAGCGCCACCTCAACGGCAAGGCCTGGCTGACGCTCAAGCCCTACGCCTACGCCACCGACTCCCTGCGGCTGGATGCCAAAGGAATGGACATCAAAACCGTAGCCCTAGTGAGCGGCGACCAGCAGCAGGCGCTGAAATACGACTACTCCGATAAGCAGAACCTGCGCATCAACCTGGGCAAAACGGTGGCACCGGGCACGGCTTACACCGTGTACATCGAGTACACGGCCAAGCCCGACGAGCTGAAAACCAAAGGCAGCGCGGCCATCAACGACGCCAAGGGCCTGTACTTTATCAACCCCGACAGCGCCGTGGCCGGCAAGCCCGTGCAGATCTGGACCCAGGGCGAGACGGAAGCTTCCTCGGTGTGGTTCCCCACCATCGACCGGCCCAACCAGAAAACCACGTCCGAAATCAGCATGACGGTACCCAGCAAGTACGTGACGCTGAGCAACGGGGCGCTGGTAAGCCAGAAACCCGCCGGCGCTGGCCTGCGCACCGACACCTGGAAGATGGACCTGCCCCACGCGCCCTACCTGTTTATGATGGCCGTGGGTGACTTCCGCATCACGAAGGACACCTGGCGCGGCAAAGACGTGACTTATTACCTGGAGCCCAAGTACGCGCCCTTCGCCAAGCAGATTTTCGGCAACACCACCGACATGCTGGAGTTTTTCTCGACTCGCCTGGGCGTGGAGTACCCCTGGAACAAGTACGCCCAGATTGTGGTGCGCGACTACGTGAGCGGGGCCATGGAAAACACTTCGGCCACCCTGCACGGAGACTTCCTGCAGAAAACTGACCGGCAGCTCATCGACCGGGAATACCAGACCGAGTCGGTTATTGCCCACGAGCTGTTTCACCAGTGGTTTGGCGACTACGTAACGGCTGAAAGCTGGAGCAACCTGACGGTGAACGAAAGCTTCGCCGACTTCTCCGAGGGCCTGTACGCCGAGCACAAGTACGGGGCCGATGCCGCCGACTCGCACAACCACCGCAACCTGCGCAACTACCTGCGCAGCCCCAAAGACGCCCAGAAGCACCTCGTGCGCTTCCACTACGACGACAAGGAGGACATGTTTGACCTGGTAAGCTACCAGAAGGGTGGGGCCATTCTGGACATGCTGCGTACCTACCTCGGCGACGACGTGTTCTTTGCGGGCCTGCAGAAGTACTTGCAGGACAATAAGTTTGGTAACGGTGAAGCCCACCAGCTGCGCCTGGCGCTGGAAGCCGTATCGGGCCAGGACCTGAACTGGTTTTTCAACCAATGGTACTTCAGCACGGGCCACCCCGTGGTGAGCATCGACTACAGCTGGGATGCGGCCAAGAAAGTGCAGTCCGTCACGCTCAAGCAAAACCAGCCCGGGCAGGTGTTTCAGCTGCCCATGGCCATTGATTACTGGGTAAACGGCAAGCCCCAGCGCCAGCGCGTGATGATGACCCAGGCCAGCCAGACCTTCACCATGCCCTTACCTGCTAAGCCCGACCTGGTGGATGTGGATGCCGAGAAAACCCTGGTGTGGCAGCAGACCGACAACAAGCCCCTGGCGGAGTTTGCGTACCAGTACGAGCACGCTCCGCTGTACGTAGCGCGCCGCGAGGCCCTGTTGGCCGCCGAGGCCAAGCAAACCACCGACGCCGCTGCCCGCAAGCTCCTGGTCTCCGGCCTCAACGACAAGTTCAACAACCTGCGAATGGTATCGGCCGAGCGCCTCAAGCTCGACAACAAGGAAGTAGCCAAGCTGGCGGCCCCAGCCCTGCGCAAGCGCCTGAGCGTGGAAAAAGACCCGGTAGCCACGGCTTCCCTGCTCACGGTGCTGGCCAAGCTCCAGGACAAGAAGGATGAAAAGCTGTTCACGCAGCAGCTCAAGGCCCAGTCGTACGGAGTGCAGGCCGCCGCGCTGAAAGGCCTGGGTGGCGTAAACACGAAAGCGGCCCTGGCTAAAGCCAAGGAGTTGGAAGCCAGCGACGAAGCCAGCATTAGCCAGGCGGTGGCCGGCGTGTATAGCCAGCACGGCGGCGACGCCCAGTGGAACTACGTGCGTACCCGCTTTGATGCCGCCAGTGAGCAGGAGCGGTTTGGCTACTTCGAAGGCATGGGCGCTATGCTCACCCGCCTCAGCGAGCCGAAAGCCTTTGCCGAAGACGTAGAGCGTCTCCGCGGCCTGGGCGTGAAATACAAGCAGTACGGCGCCGATGAGCCCATCATCGGGATGCTGCAGGCCGCCATCAAAGCCCAGGAAGGCAAGCCCAACGCCGCTACCAACAAGCCGGTAGCCGAAAAGGCCATTGCCGACATCCAGGCCGCGAAATAGACTAACCTGAAAGCAAACAGAATGGCCCCGTATTCCTTGGAATGCGGGGCCATTCTGTTTTTGAGCCCAGCGCGGTTACCGTTGTGGGTCGTGGGCCTTATCGGGCGTTACGGTCTTGCCTTTGCTAGTATTCTGGCCGGTATCGGGGCGCTGGTCCTCCTGCTTTTTGCGGGCCGGATCATCGTGCTGTGGAGTTTTGGGGACGTTGGTAGCGGGCATGGCTGTAGTCGGTTGGAGGTGAAACCATAACAGAATGTACGCAAGCCGATTGGCCACGTTCGGCCCGGCCCAAAAGATGCACACCTGGGCTACTCCACCGTATGCGCCCGCCGGATACCCAGCTTTTTCATGCGTGCTTCCAGCGTTTTGGCGTTGATGTCGAGCAGTAAAGCGGCTCCCTGCGGGCCACTCACGCGGCCACCCGTCTGGTGCAGGGCCGCCAGAATATGGTCGCGTTCCTGGTCTTTAAGGGTTTTGAGCGGGCCGGGCGCGGGCGCTAACACCGGGACCGGGCCAGCCGCCGTGGCCGAGAAGCCCGCAAACTCCAACGACGGGCCGGTGGAGGCAATAACGGCCCGCTCCACCACATGCTCCAGTTCCCGGATGTTGCCGGGCCAGGGGTAGCGCTGCAGGGCCTTCAGGTCGCGGGGGGCGGAGGGTGCGCACGGGGCGGCCCAATTTTTTGGTGAAGCGCTCCAGAAAGTGGCGCACCAGCGGCTCCACGTCCTCGGGCCGCTCGCGCAGGGCCGGCAAATGAATCGGAAACACGTCGAGGCGGTAGTAGAGGTCGGCGCGGAAGCGGCCAGCGGCTACCTCCTCTTCCAGCACGCGGTTGGTGGCCGCCAGCACCCGCACGTTGGTATGAATCACGCGCCGCCCGCCAATGCGCTCAAACTCCTTTTCCTGCAGCACCCGCAGCAGCTTGGCCTGCAGGTCCAGGGGCAGCTCCCCGATTTCGTCCAGGAAAATGGTGCCCCCATCGGCCAGCTCAAACTTGCCGATGCGCCGGTCGTGGGCGCCCGTAAACGCGCCTTTCTCGTGTCCGAAAAGCTCACTTTCAATCAGTTGCGCAGGCAGGGCCGCGCAGTTTATCTTCACCAAAGCCCGCTCCTTGCGCGGGGAGAAGTTGTGCAGGGCACGGGCCACCAGCTCCTTGCCGGTGCCGGTTTCGCCGGTAATAAGCACGGTGCTATCGGTAGGCGCTACCTGCTCTACGCGCCGAAACACCTGCTGCATGCTGGGGCTGCCGCCCACGAAGTCGCCGAAGCGGGCGGCGGCCGTGGTGTTGATTTCGTCGATGAGGTAGGTTCGCTCGCGCTCCAGCTGGGTGCGCAGGGCTTCAATCTGCTCGAAGGCCAGCACGTTCTGCATCGCCAGGCGAATCTGCGGCACCAGCGTCAGAATCAGCTCCAGCATTTCTGCCGTGAAGGCCAGGGGCTGATGGCTGGCCATGATAAGGGACGCCGTTTGCTCGTCGCCCAGGTCCAGAGGCGTGCAGAGCAAAGACTGGGTGCCGTGATTTTCCCGAATGTAGCGCAGCATGGTATAGCGCTCCGCCAAGGAGTCAAAATCGGCCCCTACGTATACGCCGGGCCGCATAAACAGCTCAACGGCATCCTGCTTGGCTTCCTCGAAGTCGGGCAGCTCGTCCCGGCGGTTTTCGTCGAGGGCGGCAAAGGTGCCATCGGTCTGCTTTACAAACTCGGCAAAGGCGCGGATAGGTGAGCCGGGCAGGTGCAGGCGCACCCCGAAAAAGTCGCAGGGCACCACTTGGTTGATTTCGGTGGCAATGGTGCGAAACAGCTCGCCCCGGTCTTTGATGCTGAGCAGGGCATTGTTGAGGGCCAGCTGCATCGTTTTTTCCTGCTCGCGGCGGGCAATGTCCTCGAAGGCCAGCGTGTTGGTAACGGCCACGGCTACCAGACTGCCGATTTTTTCGAGCAGGTCCTCGTCAGTAGGCGCAAACGCGGGCCGGCGCCGCGCCACCAACGACAGCAGGCCGATAAGGTGCCCGCTGGTGCGCAGCGGCACCACCACAAAGTAGCGCATGCCTTTATCGAGCAGGGCGTAAAACGGCTGGTACTCGGGGTAAGAGGTCAGCAGCTCTTCCAGGTCGTACTGGCGCAGGTGAGCATGGCGCACGAACTGCTCGATGGGCGTGCCTTCGATGGGGGCCCGGCTGGGCTTGGCACCCGCCGCCTGGTCGGGCAGCAGCAGCTCGCCGAGGTAGTCGCGCAGAAATACGCGGCGGTACTGGTGCTCGGCGTCGAAGGTGAGGATGGTAATAGCATCGAAGGGAAAAATCAGCCGCAGCTTTTCCGTGACCGTGCGAAAGAGTGTTTCCTTGTCCCGGGTGGTGGCAATGGCGTCGTTCAGATATAGCAGCAGCGAATCGTCCTGGTCAGGCATCTTGATTTTCCTTAAATAACAGGAGTTATAAATCGGGAATTTCTCAAATATAAGGAATAATAGCCATAACGTCGGGTGCTGATTTTGCAGTCAAATTAAAATATATACGCCTTTACCGCCTTATAAAGCAGGTTTTACAGAATTTTTTAATCTGTTTACCTGCCTGGCACGGGCTTGGGTACTAGGACACCGACCTTCATCAGTCCTTGTCTATGCTTTCTCGATCAACTCTTGCCGTGCCACTGCTGTCCCTGGGGCTGTTGAGCGGCAGCGCCGCCTACGCTCAGCAGGGTTCCGTGCTTTCGGACTCCCTGACGCTGGATGGCACCATCCGCTCGGTGCTGGATGCCAACCCGGCCATTACCACGCTGGAAGAAGAAGTAAACGCCGCTACCAGCCGCGTAACGCAAACCCGCGGCGGCTTTCTGCCCCAGGTTACCGGCACGGCCACCTATACCCGCATCGACCCGGTGGTCAAGCTGCAGTTGTCGCCCGATAGTCCCCCCTTCCAGTTTGCCCCCAACAACAACTACGATACGCACATCACCATTCAGTACGGCTTGCTGGACTTCGGTAAGAAGGATGCCACGTACAACCTGGCGGAAAGCCGCCGTGTGACGGCCGTTGACCAGATCAACGTGACGCGCCGCGACCTTGCTTACTCGGCCGTGCAGGTGTACTATAACATCCTGTTTGTGCGCGAAAGCATCAAGGTTCAGGACGAGCAGATTGCCTCGCTCCGGCAGCACCAGCGCGAGATGGAAAAGCGCGTGGAAGGCGGCGTAAGCACTAGGTTCGACGTGACGACCACGCAGGTGCGCATCACTCAGGCTCAGAACACCCGCATCGACCTCGAAAACCAGCTGCGCAACCAGCAAGTGCAGCTGGCCCGCTACCTGCACAAGCCCGAGTACAATGAGGTGCCGGTGCGCGGCACGTTCACCTACCAGCCCCAGCCGCTGGATGTGCAGGCTGCCCTGACGCGGGCCCTGGAAAACCGGCCCGAAGTAAAGCTGGCCCGTGATGCCGAGGCCACGGCCAGCGCCAACCTGCGGCTCATTGAGAAAAGCAACCTGCCGTTGCTGGGCGTGGGCGCGCAGCTGGGCGGCAAAAACGGCTACCAGCCCAACCTCGATAAGTTCCGGCCCAACTCCACCCTGGTGGCTCAGCTGTCGGTGCCAATTTACGACGGGGGCAAAAACAAAAACCAGCGGGTAGAGGCCCAGGCCAACATCCGCGGCTCCCAGGCCCGCATACTGGACACGCAGGAGCAGGTGCGCGCCGACGTGCACCAGGCGGCCAACAACCTGCAGTCGAGCTCCGCCCGCTACGATAACGCCGTCACGCAGATCAACCAGGCCACCGACGCCCTCACCCGCGCCAAAGCCCGCTACCGCTACGACGTAGGCACCAACCTCGACGTGCTGGATGCCGAAACCCAGCTGGCCCAGGCCCGCCTGGCGCGCCTGCAGGCCATCTACAACTACACCCTCGGCCAGTATCAGCTTAAGCGGGCCACCGGCGAGCAGATATGGTAGCGGTGCAGTTGTGAAAGGTGAAGTTGTGAAGCTCTCTTTTACAATTCTCTTATTTCACTTCTCACCACTTCACAATCTCACCTTTTCCCATGCACCTGTCCAATATTCTTTGTCCGCTGGATTTCTCGGTTGCGGCGGCGGCGGTAGTGGCTTATGCGGCCACGCTGGCCAGCGCTACCGGAGCCGAGCTGTGTTTGCTGCACGTGCAGGAGGCACAGCTGGCCCTCAGCGGCCATGAGCCGGGGCCGGTGCCCGATGCCGCCACGGAGCTGGCCCGCTACCAGCTGCTGGCCCAGCAAGCTGGCGCCGGCCGCGTAACTACCCAACTGCGCCAGGGCGATGCTGCCCGCGAAATTGTGCGGGTGGCGCAGACCAGCGGTAACGACCTTATCATCATTGGCTCCCACGGCCAGACGGGCCTCACCCGCTTTCTGATGGGCAACACCGCCGAGCATGTGGTACGCCACGCGCCCTGCGCCACGCTGCTCGTCAAGCCCCAGGGCACTGCCGCATTGCGGCAGTCGGCCTGACAGGTGAAATGGTAAGATGGTGAACTAGTGAGTGACGTTCCGGATACCTGGATGCTCTAGCTAATTCACTCCATCACCGTTCACCACTCACCATTTCACCATTTCACAAACTCACAACTTCACAGATGGCAACGCAAGAACCGGTGGTAGAACGCCAAATTTCGCAGCCTGGCGGCCCGGCCCAGCCCGCCGCTGAAACCGCTTACGACGAGCCCGCGGCCCGCTCCAAACGGCCTTTCCTTTTCATTGTGCTGGCGCTGGTGCTGCTGGTGGGCGGCTACTTCGGCTGGCAGCGCTACCAGTTTGGCCAGACGCACGAAGAAACCGACGACGCCCAGGTTGAAGGCGACGTGTACCCCGTGCTGCCCCGCGTAGCCGGTCCGGTGCTGGAAGTGAAAGTAGAAGACAACCAGGCCGTGAAAAAGGGCGACGTACTCGTGACGCTGGACCCGGCCGACTACCAGCAGCGCGTGAATGCGGCCCAGGCGGCGCTGGCCGCTGCCCAAGCCAACGTGGTAGCCGCCCGCGCCGCCGTGGGCACCGCCCAGGCCAACGTGCGCTCGGCCCAATCGTCTATTGGGGTGAGTGACGCCAACCGCTCCCGCCTCGAAAAAGATTTGAAACGCAGTGCCTTCCTGCGCAAGGAAGACATCATTCCGCAAAGTGAGTACGATGCCGTGCAGGCCAACCTGCGCGCCACCAGCGCCCAGCGCGCCACCGCCGCCGACCAGGTAGGCGTGGCCCGTCAGCAGGTAATTGCCGCCGAGCAGCAGGTAGCCGTGGCCCAGGCCGTGGTAAAGCAGCGCCAGGCCGACCTCGACAACGCCGAGTTGCAGCTTAGCTACACCACGCTCAAAGCGCCCGTAGATGGGGTAGTGAGTAAGAAGAACGTGCAGCCCGGCCAGGTAGTGGCTCCCGGCCAGCAGCTGATTGGGCTCGTAGCCAGCAACCGCACCTGGGTGGTGGCCAACTTCAAGGAAACCCAGCTCGAAAACATGAAAGTGGGCCAGCCGGTGGAAGTGGAAGTGGATGCCTACCCGAACGAGGAGTTCAGCGGCCACATCGAGAGCCTGTCGGCCGCTACGGGGGGCCGGTTTGCCTTGCTGCCCCCCGATAACGCCAGCGGCAACTTCGTGAAAGTAACCCAGCGCGTGCCCGTTAAGATTGCGCTGGATAAAGTAGACCCCGACCACCCCCTGCGCGCCGGCATGAGCGTGACGGCGACGGTAAAGGTGAAGTAGTGAAGTAGTGAAAGGTGAAATTGTAGACAAACAGAGGTCTGCTAGCAACAATCACAACTTCACCTTTCACAGTTTCGCCTTTGCTTTCTTTCGGATAGATGCCAGGATTGCAACAATTTCGCGGTACTCCTGCTCCAGGCCTTGCAGACGAGATTTGACTATGATGTCAGCATCGCCAAGCAGTTCCAGCCAGAACAGTGTTTCGTCGGCCTCCTCTACGCAGATGCACAGCTTGGCGTACCACTCAGCACCGGAGCGGCCGCGGCAGGCCGCCCGAAAGTTGGCCGCTACTGAGGTAGCGGCTCGTAGTAACTGCTTGCCGAGAACGTAAGCCTCTCCAGTTCGTGGCATTTGCTGAAACAATCGAATCACACGTAGCGCCGCCTGCTTGGTGCATGCCCGTAAGTCCTCGTTAAAAGAGACTTGGGTAGATGACAGCTCTTCGTCCATACATCACAACAGGTGAAGTCAGTAGCTGGCCAAGATAGAACTAGGCAGCGTGCTTTTCACAATTCACCTTTCACAACTTCACCTTTGGAAACCGGATTTACCAAGTGGATTATCGTCATCACGGTAGTCATGTGCTGCCTGCTGGAGCTGATTGATACCAGCATTGTGAACGTGGCCCTGACGCAGATGATGGGCAACCTCTCGGCCACCCAGCAGGAGGTGACCTGGGTAATTGCCTCCTACGGCATTGCCAACGTTATCGTGATTCCTATGACGGGCTTTCTGGCCGAGCAGTTTGGCCGCAAAAACTACTACCTCGTGTCGGTGATTATCTTCACGCTGGCCTCCGTAGCCTGCGGGCAGAGCACCAACATCTGGGAGCTGGTGGCCTTCCGCTTCGTGCAGGGCATCGGCGGCGGAGCCCTCATGGCTACGTCGCAGGCTATTCTCATCGATACTTTTCCGCCCAAGCAGCTGCCCCTGGGGCAGGCTTTGTTTGGCATGGGCGTCATCATCGGCCCCACCATCGGACCCACGCTGGGCGGCTACATCGTGGACAACTACGACTGGCCCTGGATTTTTTACGTGAACGTGCCCGTGGGCATCCTGGCCAGCATCTTCACCATCCTGTTTATCCGGGACCCGGAGCGCATCAAAAACGCCATTCCGCGGCCCCTGCGCGAAATCGACTGGGCCGGTATTTTCCTGCTGATTCTGGGCGTGGGCTCCCTGCAGCTGGTGCTGGAGCAGGGCGAGTCGGAAGACTGGTTTGAAAGCGCCTACATCAACAGCTTTACCGCGCTGGCCGTTATTGGCCTCGTGGGCTTTGTGTGGCGCGAGCTGACGGCCCGGCAGCCCATTGTGGATCTGCGGGTGCTGGGCAAAAGCCGCAACCTGGCCGTGGGCGCGGTGCTGTCGTTTGTACTGGGCTTCGGCATGTTTGCCTCGGTGTTCATCTTCCCCATCTTCACCCAGCGCATCCTGGGCTTCTCGGCGGCCCAGACCGGCTACATCCTGCTGCCCGGCGCCCTGGCTTCGGGCCTGATGATGCCCCTGATCGGGCGGATGCTGCAGGCCGGCGTGCCCCAGAAGTTCATGATTCCGGTGGGCTTCGGCATCTTCTTCGTCTTCACATTCTGGATGGCCCAGATTATTTCGCCTACTGCCGGCGAAGACGACTTCTTCTGGCCCCTGATGGTGCGCGGCCTGGGCATGGGCCTGATATTTCTGCCCATCACCACCATGAGCCTGGCCGGCCTGAAGGGCAAGGACGCGGGGCAGGCGGCCGGCCTCACAGGCATGATTCGCCAGCTCGGCGGCTCGTTTGGGGTGGCCATTGTGGGTACGTACCTGGAGCGCAGCATTGCCCAGAACCGCATCAGTCCGCTGGCGCACATTTCGCTCTACGATACCAACACGGTGCAGCGCATTCAGGCTTTCACGGCCAACTTCATGGCCCGCGGCTTCTCCTTCGAGCAGGCCCAGAAGCAGGCTTACGCTGCCCTGGAAGGCATTTTGATGAAGCAGGTGTCCATCATCACCTACTCCCAGGTGTTTACCATGATAGGGTTGTTTTTCGTGGTTTGCCTGCCACTGGTGCTGCTCATCAAGCGGGCCCGGCGCGGTGACGCCATCGACCTGAACGCGGTGCACTAATGTCGCCTGCGTGTAACAACAAAACCCCTTGCCACGGCCGTGGCAAGGGGTTTTGTTGTTGGGCCTGGTGATTTCCAGGTCATTCATCAATGGTCAGGAAAACGCTCTGCAGCTTAAGAACGTCTAGGCAGCGACGCAGGGTGGAGTCCGCGTTGCATAGCCAGATAGACGCGCCCGCCTGGCGTAGCACCAGCAGCTGGGATACGACGTGGCTGACACCCAGCGTACGCAGGCACTGCAGCGCGCCGCAGTCTACAACCAGCTGAGGCTGCACCACCGAGGGGTTTTTGCGCAGGGTACGGGCAACCTGCAGCGCATCCACCGTATCGAGGTCGATGGCAGAGAGGTATGCCGCTGCTACGTGGGCTGATGATCTTTGGGGGTAAAGGGAAGACATACTTGCACCGTAAGAGAGTAGAAAAAAGCTCAGGACAACTGCAGCCAGCATGCGTGACTAGGTAAGGCCTCGGGCGTAGCCCGTATTAAGGCCGTGCGCCCCGCTACCGCGCCGAGGTTATTGCGGTACTGCACGTAGTAGCTGGGATTAGAACCCAGAGCAGTACGGTCGAGAAATGGGCTGCAGGCATGGCGCGCAATGCATTCCCAGGTTTGGGCGCCTAGTTGTCGGTACACGTCGGCGTAGTAGCCGGGTGGCGTAGGAAAATCAAGTCGATGGCCGGCGGGCACCAGATACAGGGCCGGCGAAGCGGTGAAGGGTAACATACTTGCGAGCATGGCGTTTGGTACAGTAAACAGAGAGGGCGGCAGCGAAGCGAGCATAGGTGCTTCATTGTCAAAGAAAACGGTGCAACTGGCTGTTTGGCTCCCGGATAATCACGGGTTTGTACTGGGTAGAAATCGGTATTTCGCTAAAGTGAAAAGTCCCGGGTGGCAATGCCACACCTAGTGCACTATGGGTGGTGTGCCTGTGCCCAACTTGCGCACAGCTTGGCGCCTGCAGAAAACAACCAGCGGTAAAAAGACCGTCCTGCTACCGGCCCGGTGTTCGGACAGTGTCAGCGGGACCGAGGTGTTTGACCAGCGGGCGCCAGCAGTTACTGGAACAGCCGGGAGGTAGCCCCTATAAAACTGCGAGTAAAACCAAGGTCCCTTTTCCCCGGCATACCTGACGAAAGGCGTGCCGGGGAGAAGGGACCAAAAGGCAAGAAATAAGCCGGGTAGCCTAGTGAGTTGTGCTGCCGCTGGTGCTACCCGACGTGGTGCCGGTGCTGCTACCCGAGGTAGTACCGCTGGTAGTGCCAGTTCGGCGGCCCGAAGTGGTGCTGCCGGAGGTGGTTCCACGTTGGGTGCCCGTGGACTTTTTGCGGTTGGTACGCGTGCCGGAGGTAGTACCCGATGTGGTACCCGAAGTAGTACCGCTGGTTGTACGGCTCCCCGAAGTGGTAACGCCTGACGTACTGGCTCCTGAGGTACTTGCTCCTGAGGTAGTTGCCGTTCCCGATGTCATCGTGCCCGAGGTGGTGCCTGTTGTGGTGTTGCCGGAGGTAGTAGTGCCCGAGGTGGTGCCGGTAGTAGTTTGGCCGGCAGTGGTTCCTACCGTGGTGCCCCTGGTCGTGCCGGATGTGGTGCCGGATGTGGTGCCAGACGTGGTACCGGAGGTAGTACCAGCAGTAGTGCCGGAGGTAGTACCAGTAGTGGTAGTCTGGGCGAAGCTGGTGGTAGAAAGCAGGGCGCTAAAGAGCGCGGCGGTTAAGAAGACAGCAGTCTTTTTCATCGGAAAGAAAGGAGAGGTGGAGAAACTAAAAATGCCCCAGGCTAAGGCAGTGGTAGTGCCTGTCAGGGTCTTTTTACGCTCTCTTCTTGCTGCTGGCTAATTGATACACAGGAAATAAACCCGGATTTTTGCGGGAAAATCCGGAGAAAAACTACCTGAAAATACTTAGCGGGAAAGGCTGCCACCCTACCGAAGTGGGTTCGTGGCCTTCTCCTCTCAATCTAAAAGCGCACGACCCCAGTCCGCTAAGACAGTTCCAACCGCCTAGGGGGCCAGCGGCAGCTGAATGGTGACGGTGGTGCCCTTGCCGGGGTGGGTGCGCAGCGTGAACGTGCCGCCCAGCAGCTCTACCCGGGTGCAAATGCCGGGCAGCCCGATGCCCTTCGCCTTTTTCATCTGGCCTGCATCGAAGCCTACGCCGTCGTCTTCCACGCTCAGGTGCAGGTGGTCATCGGCGCGGGCTACCTGCACAAACACCTCGCGGGCGTGGGCGTGCTTCATCACGTTGCTGAGCAGCTCCTGCATAATGCGATACACCGCAATATCCAGCAGGGGCGGGAGCTTCTCCTCCAGGCCCGAGAAGTTCAGGTCCACGTCCAGGGTATTGGCCGGAATGCGCTTTACCAGCTCCCGCAGGGCCATTTTCAGGCCGAAGTCTTCCAGGATGCTGGGCGTAAGCTCGAAGGAGATGGTGCGCGTGGCCCGGATGGCTTCGCTCAGCAGCTTCTGGCTGGCCTGGCCCGGCTGGGAGGGAGGCAGGTTGTCGAGGTGCAGCTTGGTGGCGTACAGCAGCTGGCCCACGCCGTTGTGCAGGCCCTCAGCAATGCGCCGCCGCTCTTCTTCCTGGGTGGTGAGAATAGCCGACAGCACTTCCTGCTGCTGGCGCAGCTTCAGACGGTTGGTTTCGGCCAGCAGGGCGTTGCGCTCCGTCACGTCCCGGGCCAGCAGCAGCACGCCGGAAATAGCACCCAAAGTGCGCAGAGGCACAAAGTTGAGGTCGAAGTACATCAACTGAGGAGTAGCCTGCCAGTTGAGCTGCTGGGTGGCCTCGCCCGCGAGGGTGCGGTGCAGCAGCGCCAGAATCTGCGGGTCCCGGGCAAAGCCGGGCAGCACTTCGGCCAGCGGGCAGCCCAGGGCCTCTGCCTCGGAGCGGCCCAGCAGGGTGGCTATCTGGGCGTTCCAGGCCGTCACGCGCAAATCCAGGTCCACAGCGGCTACGGCATCTACGGTGTTGTTGAGCAGGTTCTGGGTGAATTCCTTTTCCTGCTGCAGCTGCCGACGGCTTTCTTCAGCCGCTGTAACGTCGATGGCAAAGACTACGCCTTGCTGCCGCTGCTCATCAAAGAAGCCGTAGTTCTGGAAATAGACCGGTGGCTCCGGCTGCTGGGTGGTGCCCGTGAAGGTGACCGGCTTGTGCTGGTCCAGTAGCCGCTGGGCCGGCTCCGTCAGCTGCGGATACAGGGCATAAATGTTTTGACCCACCAGCTCATTGTCCTGCAGCTGCAGCCGGCGCAGCCCGTTGCCCATCATTTCCAGGTACTCGCCACTGGGTGCCAGCCGAATCAGAACTACGGGCAAATGGGCCAGGATGTGCTCCAGCAGGCGGTTCTTGTATGTAAGCTCGGCCTGCTCCTCGTGGCCGGCCGTAATGTCGCGCACCAGTCCCACAAACCGTAGCGGGTTGCCCTGCTCGTCGTGCAGGAGCCTGCCCACCGCCGACACGTAGCGGATGCTGCCATCGGGCTGCACAATGCGGTGCTCCAAATCCAGCGGAATTTTCTTTTGCAACGCTTTTCCCAGCGCCTCCAGCACGCAGCGGCGGTCATCGGGGTGCAGCGCGTCCTGCAGCACGCGCAGCGGCGTTGGCTGGGAGGCGGGAGCAAGGCCGAAAATCTGTTGGGCACGAGCGTCACAATACAGCTCGCTAGTGGTGGAGTCGATGCTCCAGATACCAGTTCCCGATGCTTCCAGCGCCATATTGAGGCGCTCCTCACTGGCCCGCACGCGGGCCGTAGCTTGCTTTTCGGTCGTGATGTCGCGCCAGGCCGCGTGCACGATGGTGCCCTGCGCTTCGGGCACGGCCGTGAGCAGAATGTCTTCCCAAAACTCTTCGCCCGAGGCCCGGAGCCGGCACCACTCAAAGCGGCAGTAGCCCCGGCGCAGGGTTACCTCCCAGTAGTATTGGGCCAGCACGTCGGAGCGCTGCCCGGTGGGCTGCCGCTCCGGCGAGAAGGCCGCGCCCGACTGACCCAGCAGCTGCTCTTTGCTGGTAAGGCCCAGCAACTGCAGGGCGGCCGGGTTGCAGTCCACAAACCGGTTGTCGCGCATGAGCAGCATGCCATCCTGGTTTTGCTCGAACAGGATGCGGAAGCGCCGCTCGCTGAGTTCCAGGGCCTGCCGGGCCCGGTGCTGCTCCGTCACATCTGCCAGCGCCAGCCGGATGCTGGGGTGGCCGGCGCCGTCGGTGGCGGCTACGCCCTCCAGGCGGACGTAGATAGCCTGCCCGTCGTCGCGGCGCATTTCCAGCGTTATGGTCTGGCGGGTGTGCTGCTGCTGCACCTGGGCTAGAAAGTCCGCAAAGGCAACGCGGCCGGCCAGGGGCACAAATAAGGCAAGGCGCCGGCCTACGAGGCGCTGGCGCACGGAACCCAGCAGCTCGCAGGCCCGCAGGTTCAGCTGCTGCAGCGTACCATCGGGGGCTACGGTGCAGTAGCCAATGGGCGCAAACTCGTAGAGGTCGATGTAGCGGGCCCGGCTGGTTTCGGCTTCCGTCTGGGCCAGCAGCAGCTCCTCGTACTGCATTTCCAGCTCAATCTGGTGCACCTGCAGCTCCTGCACCAGGCGCTGCACGTCGTCGGGCATGTTGGGCGGCAGGCTCTGGGCCGAGAGCCGGCGCCGCTCGGCCCGCACGCGCAGCTCCTGCAGCGCGGGGTGCGCATCAAAACCGGCAAACAGCGGGCTATCAGGTTCGCTCATGGCAAAATGCGTTCAGAAGAAAAGCATACGCAAGGTCGTTCCACCAGATACGAGAAGAAGCAACCAAACGGCTGCGGCCGGCCCTTATCCGGCAAGCGGCTCCAGGTTTTCGATGCCCAGCAGCACCCGGCCCGTCGTCTGGCCCTGGTGCAGCAGCCGCCGCCCGTAGAGCGAGAGGCGGCACCTGGGCTGCCCCGGCAGGGCCACGTCCAGCTTCAGGTTGCTGAACTCGTAGGCGTCGGTGCCGGCATCGAGCAGGTGCTGCAGGCGCTCCAGCAGCGGGGGCTGGTTGAAGCCGCCCCCAGCCAGCTCCGCCAGTGGTTGCCCGGCCAGCTCATCGGCCTCAATGCCCACCAGGTGCGCAAACGAACGGTTGCTGAAGTACACGCGCAGGCTGCCGTCCAGGGCTACTACGGGCTCCAATACGGTTTCCTGCATGCTAGCCGCAAAGCGGGCATTGTCCTGGAGCTGGCTTTCCAGGTTTTTCAGGTCCGTCACGTCCGTGAAGGTGATGACGGCCCCGCTGATGTAGTTGTCGAGGGTGCGGTAGGGCAGAATGCGCATGGTGTACCACTCGCCGGCCACCGTCTGAATGTTGGTTTCGATGGTGATGAGCCGGTTTAGCACCTGCTGCACGTCCTGGGCTAGCTGCTCGTAGCGCAGGTTGGAGGCAAAATGGCTGAGCGGGCGCCCCACGTCGGTGGGCAGCAGGTTGACGATGCGCGCTACCGGCGGGGTAAACCGCTTGATGGTGCCGTCGTTGTCGAGGAAGATAATGGCAATTTCGGTGGAGTCCAGCAGGTTTTTCATGTCGTTGGCCGCCTGCGAGAGTTCCTCGGTTTTGGCCTGGTACTGCATGTTCAGGGTCATCAGCTCCTCGTTCAGGCTCTGCATCTCCTCCTTGTTGGTCATGGCCTCCTCGTTGGTGCTTTGCAGCTCCTCGTTGGCGCTCTGCAGCTCTTCGTTGGTGCTTTTGAGCTCTTCCAGGGAGCTTTCCATTTCCTCAATGGTGGTCTGGAGGCGGTGCTTGGTGTACTGCAACTCCTTTTCCATGGCACTTACCACGGCGTCGCGGCTTAGCTCGGAGCCGCTGGTGCTGCCCTTGGCCAGGCGCACCCGGCGCGGGGTAGGCTGGTCTTCAAACACCACCAGCAGCAGCCCCATCAGCTCCTCGGGCTCTTCCAGGTACTTCACCGTGAGGCGCAGCAGCTGCTGGCCGGCTTCGGTTTTCACCCGCACGTCGTCCACTTTCACGTCCTGGCGCGTTTGCAGGGCGCGGTGCACGGCCCCGCTGATTTCGTAGCTGAGCTCCTCGCGGGCCATGTCGAAGATGTTCATGCTGCCCAGGCCGGGCGCGGGCTCCAGGTACTTGCCGGTGCGCCCGTTCACGTACAGGATTTCGCCCTTGGAGTTGATAACTACGGCCGGGGGCGAGTAGGCGCCCAGCAGGACTTTTTGCACCAGGGAAGCAAAGGGGCCACCTTCGCGGCGGGTAGAAACAGCAGTGGCCATACTAGCGGAAGGGTGAGGAGCAGCGGTAGATTGACGGGAAAGGGCAAAGGGAAAGTTGAGCAGCCGGGGCAGAGAAGTGGCCGTTTCGGTGCGGCGCGAAATCTTCCACTTCACATCCAGAGGCTGAAACAGCTCCTGAAAGCTGGTTATATTCTCGCTCGGCCCCAGAAACAGCAGGCCGCCGGGGTTGAGGGCGTAGTGAAAAACCGGCAGCAGGTTTTTCTGCAGGTCGGAGCTCAGGTAAATCAGCAGGTTGCGGCAGCACAGCAGGTCCAGCTTGGTAAAGGGCGCGTCCTTGTTGATGTTGTGCAGGGCAAACACCACCGAGTCGCGCACTTCCTTGCGAATCTGGTAGTGGCCGTCGGTTTTGATGAAGAAGCGCTGCAGGCGCTCCGGGCTTACATCGGCCGTAATGTTCTCGGGGTAGAGGCCGGCCCGCGCAAACTCCACGCCCTCAACCGAAATATCGGTGGCAAACAGCTGAATCTTGAGGTAGCGCCCCGGGGCTACTTCCTCAATGCATTCCTGCAGCAGGATGGTGAGCGAGTAGGCTTCCTCGCCGGTAGAGCAGCCCGGGGCCCACACCCGCACGGTGCTGCTGGGCTCTTTCTGGGCCAGCAGGGGCCGCAGGTGCTGGCGCAGAATCTCGAAGGCCTCCGCGTCGCGAAAAAACTTGGTGACGCCAATCAGCAGCTCCCTAAACAGCTGCTCCACTTCGTGGGGGTTTTCCTGCAGGTAGCGCACGTAGTGCGTAAACTCCTTGATCTGGTGGGAGTTCATGCGCCGCTCAATGCGCCGGAATACCGTGTTGCGCTTGTAGTGGCTGAAGTCGTGGCCGGTTTGGGTACGGATGAGCACAAAGATTTTCTGCAGGGCGTGCGCCGGCTTGGAGTCCGATTCCTCGGCCTTTTCGCGCGCGGACCGGGTCAGCAGCGGGCGCTCCACGTACTCCAGCAGCTTGGCCGGCATCAGCTGCGGGGCCAGCACAAAGTCCACAAACTCGGTGGCCAGGGCCGCCCGGGGCAGCGCGTCGAAGGCGGCGGTAGCGGGGTCCTGCACCATCACCATCCCAAAGTTTTCCATCACCAGCTTCAAACCCACGCTGCCGTCGGAGCCCAGCCCCGAGAACAGGATGCACACGGCCCGCTCCCGGGCATCTTTGGCCAGGCTCTGCAGAAAGAAGTCGATGGGCATGCGGCGGCTGGGCGCCTGGGTGGGCTTCAGCAGATACAGGCTGCCGTGCAGGATGCTCAGGTCGCGGTCGGGCGGAATAACGTAGACGTGGTTGGGCCGTACTTTCTGACCATCGGCGGCCGCTTGCACGGGCAGGGGCGTGAAGCGCTGCAGCACCTCCGGCAGCTCACTTTCGCGGGAGGGCAGCAGGTGCGTCACCACCACATAGGCCATGCCGGAGCGGGGCGTGAGGTGCCGGAAAAACAGCTCCAGCGCTTCAATGCAACCGGCCGACCCTCCCAGCAGCACCACCGGAAATTTATCGGACTCGGCCGGGTAAGAGCGGGCCGGCCTGGCTGGCGCCGTTGGGGCCGTGGCAGTAGGGGAAGGCAGCGAAACACCGGGGTTTTCCGGCGCCGCAGGAGTATCTGGCAACATGGGGCAGGCAACGAAAGCAAAAGAGGGTGAAGCGCCGCCGAGTGTCGTAGCTGTCGAGCTGTGCCGGTTCACCACTCAAATCTACCCAAATACCGCGAGTGTTGCTTTGTAGACCTCTTTTTTGCCGGTACGACCACCGGGGCCGATATGCCCGTACACTACCATTGAGCCTCGGCTCTATTCTGGACCTCTACCCGCTACCCGCGTGCCTGCACCTTCTGTTCTCATCGTCATTGGTACCTCGGCAGGCGGAATGCCCGCGCTCATTCGGCTGGTAGCCCAGCTGCCGCCCACGCTGCCGGCCACCGTGCTGGTGGTGCAGCACCTGGCGCCCGATAGCACCGGTACGCCCCTCGTCAAGCGCCTCAGCCAGCACACGGGGCTGCGCTGCCAGCTGGCTGTGAACCAGACGCATATTGAAGCCGGTGCGCTGTACCTGGCCCCGCCCGACCGGCACCTGCTGGTGAAGGATGGCCACCTGCTGGTAACCAAAGGCCCCCGCGAAAACAATTATCGTCCCGCCGCCGATGCCCTGTTTCGCTCGGCTGCCGTAGCCTACGGGCCCAACGTGCTGGGCGTGGTGCTCACGGGCATGCTCCACGATGGTACCGCTGGCTTGGAGTTCATCAAGCGCTGCGGCGGCACCACCCTGGTGCAGGACCCGGCCGAGGCCGAATTCCCTAGTATGCCGGAAAGCGCCCTGCGCGCCGGCGTGGTCGACTACGTACTGCCGCTGACTGAGTTGAGTGCGGTGCTGCAGGACTTGGCCGGCAAGCCCCGCCCCGCTGCGGGGCCGGGCGCTATTCCTCCTGATTTGCTACTGGAAGCCTCTATTGCCGAACGCGTTGTGGGAACTACTGAAGAAGTAAACCAGCTGGGCCACCTGGCGCCCCTCACCTGCCCCGACTGCGGCGGCAACCTGTGGGAACTCAATGAGGGCTCCGTGCTACGCTACCGCTGCCATACAGGCCATGCCTTTACGGGGGAATCTTTGATGGAAAGCTCCCGGCACTCCTTGGAGGAAACCCTGTGGGTGGCTTTGCGCATGATGGAGGAGCGCAAAAACCTGCTCAGCAGCATGGCCAGCCGCGGCGAGGGGCTCTGGAGCGTGCAGCAGGAAGAGCGGCTTGAGGAAATCAAGGTGCACATCAACCGCCTGCGCGAGTTCCTGCTCAACGGGCAGGATAGCGGCCCGGCTCCCGCCTCCTGATGTACAGGACCGGCGACTAAAGCAGCCCCTGCAGCGCGGCGTACCGGATCAGCGAGGCCGTATTCTTCACCTGGGCCTTTTCGATGATGTTCTGGCGGTGCGTTTCGATGGTGCGGCGGCTGGTGAAAAGCTTGTCGGCAATTTCGTTCGTAGTCAGGCCCTCGGCCAGCAGCTTGAGCACTTCTATTTCCCGGCGCGAAAACCCGCCGGGCTTGGCCGCGGGGCTGGCCTCGGGCTCCGACACAAAGGCCAGGACCTTGTGCAACATAATAAACCCCAGCTCTGAGCACAGGAACTGCCGCCCTGCCGCCACCGAGCGGATGGCAAACGTAATTTCATCCTTGCCCGCATTCTTGAGCACGTAGCCCGTGGCGCCGGCTGCCATCATGTTGTGCACGTACTCGGGGTGGTCCAGCATAGAAAGCGCCAGCACCCGCGTTTCGGGGTACTGCTCGCGCACCAGCCGGGTAGCCGTAAGGCCATCCATTTCGGGCATGTTGATGTCCATGAGCACTACGTCGGTGGGCGTGGTAGCTAGCAGGTCCAGCAGCTCCCGGCCGTTGTTGGCCTCGCCCACTACCTCTACTCCGGGCTCCTTCACCAGCAGCGCGCGGATGCCTTCCCGGATAATGGCGTGGTCGTCGGTAAGCAAAACGCGAATCATAGCGAAGGCAGGAAAGAAAGGCGAAACGGTAGGACAATAACGGAGTTTCGGCCGCGAAGATGCAGTCTTTTCTTTAATGGTTCCCGGGCGCTTGGCTTAAGCTCCTCTATACGGCTACGGCCCCGCTAGTCCGAGAACTAGCGGGGCCGTTAACGTCCTGCCGGAAAATAGCAGGTATATTAATCTACTGATACTGAATGTACAGCGGCTTGGGGTTGAGCTCCGCCAGCACTTCCTTGGCCGTCATGATGTGGTGGGGCGCGGGGCGGGCATCATACTCGTAGAACAGCTTGAAGCCGGTGTACTGCACGGGCTGCTTTTCCACGTAGGCTTTGTAGGAGTCCTTCTTGAGCGTGGGGTTGCCCCAGCCGTCCATGTGCATCACTACCTGCACGCGCGGGTCCAGCTTGATGTTTTTGTAGTTGGTAACCATGCCCTGGGTGAAGCGGTGCACCGTCAGGATTTTTGGCGGGAGCTTGTTTTCGCTTACAATGCGGGCCAGGAAGTTGATGGCGTAGTTTACGTCCTTGGCGTCGTAGGTGCCGATTTTCTTGCCGGGGCGCACGCCTTTGGTTTCCATGGCAAACTCCGGGTCGATGCCCATGTGCACGATGGGGTCCTTGAGGTAGGGCTCCAGCTTATGTAGCTCATGCTCCAGGTTGCTCAGGCCCACCTGCACGTCCAGAAACACGATGCAGTTGTTGTCTTTGGCCCACTGAATGGTTTCGTCGATGGTGGCCTTGGAGTTCATCAGGCGGTACTTGCCGTCTTTGCCCGCGGCGGCCTGGGCCGTGATAGTTACGCTGTGCAAGGCCGGCTGCACCGGAATGCTCGGGTCAGCGTCCTGCCACTCCTTCTGCACTTTGCGGAACTTGGCCAGCATCTGCTCCTTGGGCTCGCGGCCCAGGATGCCCATGCCCTTCGCCCGAATGTTGCCGTAGAAAGCGACAATGCGCTTGCCCGGCAAGATGGCCCCGGGCAGCTGCCCACTGGCCTTCACAATAGAGTCGGCCTTAAGCGAGTCGCGGCGCATAGCCTGCTTTTTCAGGGCTATGGTATCCACTACCACGGGTTTTTGCGTGGTGCTATCGGCGTTTGCGGTGGCGGTTTCGCCTTCCTGGCGGGTGCCGCAGCCAGGTAGCGTAGTCAGAGAGAGGGCCAGGCCCAGAGAGGCAAGCACGGGCGCGGTAAGGCGCGAAGCAGTCCGGAAATAAGACACTGAGAAGAAACGGGTTGAAGGCGAATGGAGTCCCGAAGGTAGAAGCTTTTTCGGGGAAAAGTGCCACCCGCAGCTGCCGGAAGCTGGCTTACCTCAGACTTTAATCAGATTTTAACCGGATTCCGTTTCTACGCAAAACGGCCGCTCGGGCAGAGCAGGCGGCCGCTTTTATAGTCTCTCCCTGGCATGCTTTGACAGGTAAAAACGACTTGAGCACTCAACTCTCTGGAGCCAGCCCGTTGGTCGTTTCAGCAGCCCCGGAATCTTGAGTACAGCGCCCACCCGAGTTTCAACGGCTCAGAGTCTGCCAACGAAAACGTGATGGGAACGGTGTACATCACATCCACGGCCTTGCCGTCCTGCCGCCCCGGCTTCCATTTGCCCGGCAGACTGCGCACCGCGTTCAATGCTGCCTCATTCAGCGCCCAGGCGCCGGGCGTGGTGATGCGGGTGGTTTGCGGCTGGCCATTGCTGCCTGGGTATTGCACCGAGTGCTCAATGCCTTTGGTGACTTCAGCCGCCTGCACCGTGCCGTTGGCACCCACAATGAACCGCACGAACACCTTGCCTTCCAGCTTTTCAGCTACTGCCGAGGCCGGATATTTAACCAGCTTACCAATGTCGGCCAGCAGTTGCGCCTGACCGCCCTCGTATTCGGGCATCTGTTCGACGAAGAAGTAGGCGGGTGGTGGGGGGAGGTGGCGGAGCTAGTGCTTCGGGCGCGGCCATAGTAGGAGGGGGTGGCGGCGGAGGCATATCTTGTAGTTCCTGTTCGCAACCAAGGGCTAGCAGCAGCAGGGCGCTCAGCGGCAAAAGCAGCCACTGTTTCCAGCGGCGGCGGGGAGTGGTGGAAGCAAGCATACGAATGCGGGTAAGCGTGAGAGAATGAGTGAAAGAATGACTAAGGGGCAAGCTGGGGTGCAGCTGGCGCAAAGCCAGCCGGGCCAGCAGCGTGGCGTATGACTCGGAGCTGGCGGCCACCAGCGGGGCCGTGGTTTGCAAGGCGGCGGCATCGGCCAGAAACTCGTGCGTCAACTCCAGGGCGCGCGGGTAGCAGTGCGCCAGCGGACTGGGCCACAGCAGTGCACGGGCTGCTTCCAGCGCCAGCCGCTCGTAGGTATGGCCCTGGCGCACGTGGGCTGCCTCGTGGGCCAGCACGGCCTGGCTTTCAGCCGCGGAGAGGCCCGCCGTTTCATCCCAGAACACCCAGTGCCCAAATGAGCTGACCGGCCGCCGGCCGCCCGTATACACCAGCGTGTAGCCGGCGGCCGGCTCGCGGGGCCAGTGGTGGGTGGTGTGCCACAGCCGCCACAGCTGCCACCCCAGCCGGCCCAGCAGCAGCCCGGCCCCGGCGGCATACAGCCCGAGCAGCCACTGGCCTGCGGATAACAGGGCGGAAGCGGGCGTGGCCCCGGCCTGCACCGTCACGGCAGGAAGCCAGCTGCTGGTCAGCCAACGGCCGGAGCTTGCCTCGGCTGGCAGCCAGCTGCGCAGCAGTGGCCCGGCAAAGCCCAGCAGCACCGGCAGCAGCAGCGCCAGCCAGGGCGTGAGCAGCAGAAAGCGGCGGTTGAAGTGGAAAAACCGCTCCGGCCGCAGCACCGTGCGGTAAAACAGCCAGCCGGCCGTGAGCAGCACGGTGGTTTGCAGCAGCCAGCTAAGCGGGTCGGGCAGGCTCGTCGGGAGTAGGGTCGGGCTCATCGGTAGGGGCGTTTTGGGCGTGGCGGAGCAGTTCGTCGAGTTGGGCAGCGTCCAGATTTTCCTCCCTGGCAAAAAAGGATACCAACCGGGTGAAGGAGCCGTTGAAGTAGCCGCCTAGCAGCTTGCCCAGCGAAAAGCGGCGGTAGGCATCCTGCGCTACCAGCGCGTGGTAGCGGTGGGTGCGCCCGAAAGCCTCGTGGCCCACGTAGCCCTTCTGCTCCAGAATGCGGATGATGGTAGACACCGTGGTGTAGGCCGGGGTGGGCGCGGGCAGCTCCGGCAGCACGTCTTTCACAAAGGCCGGGCCCAGGCGCCACAGCACCTGCATCACCTGTTCCTCGGCGCGGGTTAGTTCGGGAAGGTTTTCCATAGAGTTCTGAATCAGTACCCTAATGTATAACTGTGTTTTTAGTTTAACAACTAATTTCATAGTTATTTTTGGGAAAGAGTCAGAAATTCATGGCGCCATTGTGCCTGGCGCATACGCAACGGCTTAGCCAATCATTTTCCTGCCACGTCATAGTGCCTGATATTCAGTCTAAGACCGTGTTTGGGAACTGTCAGGCTGCGACAAGCTCAGCATGACGGAAAAGCGTTTTTGTAAAATCCCAAACTCGCTCTAAATGATTGAAGGGTAAGAGTATGGCAGCGGGGAGCGTTTTTGGTGCCAGCACTGTTGTAGCTACATCCTTCACCTGAATCAGCGAGTACGTGCCTAGATCTTCCTCTCCTTTTCGTTTGCTGCGCCTGACGTGGGCGCTGTGGGCGGCCTTGCTTGTGCTGCCCGGCGCGGGCTGCAAGTCCGAGTCAGTCGCGCCAACAGCCACGCCGGAAGCTCCGGCTGCGCCCGGCTACCTGCTCACCAGTACCCTCATCGGTGAGTACACCAATAGCGCAGTGGCGGCCCGGGTGGCCGAAATTCCCTTCGTGGGCGCGCTGGCCAAGTATCCTATTAAAGTGTACCGGCTCACGTACCGCACCCTGGGCACCGATGGAAAGGAAGTAACGGCCTCGGGGGCGCTGCTGGTGCCTACTGTGGCCCAGGCGCTGCCGCTGCTTAGCTACCAGCACGGCACCATCTCGCCCGCCGACGAAAGCCGTGCGCCTTCCTACTACAGCTCCCGCAGCGAAATCTGGTCGGCGGTATCGGTGCTGGCTTCCAACGGCTACATTGTTTCGGCCCCCGACTACATTGGCTACGGCGCCTCCAAGGCGCTGGCGCACCCCTACGAGCACGCCGCCTCGCTGGCTTCCGCCTCGGCCGACATGCTGCGGGCCGCGCGCGAGTTCTGCGCCAAAGAGAAAGTTGCCCTCAACCAGAAAAACTTCCTGCTGGGCTACTCCGAAGGCGGGTTTGCCACGATGGCGCTGCACAAGCTGCTGGAAGAGAAATACGCCAGCGAGTTCACCGTAACGGCCAGCGCACCGGGCGCCGGTGCCTACCACAAAACGGCGTTTGCCCGCTACATTCTGCAGTCGAAGCAGCCGCTGGATTTTTTGAGCAGCTACGTGTGGGTGCTGGCTACTTATAACAAGGTATATGGCCTGAACCGCCCACTGACGGCCTATTTCAAAGAGCCCTACGCCACGCGCCTGCAGGCCAATCCATCGAGCGACGTGCCTCAGCTCCCCGAGCAGCTGTTCACTGCCCAGCTGCGCTCCGGCGTACTCAACGGCACGTACCAGCCCCTGCTGAGTGCCTTCCAGGCCAACGACATCTACGACTGGAAGCCCAAGGCCCCGCTGGCCCTCTTCCACGGCACCGCCGATGACTACGTACCTTACTTCAACTCCGAAGATGCCTACAAAGCCATGCAGGCCCGTGGTGCTAGCCAGGTAGAGCTGCGTCCCATTCAGGGTGGGAACCATTTCACCTCGGCCGCAACCTACACACTGGGAGCCTACGCCTTCATTTCGCAGTATTATTAAGGTATCACAGCCTTTAAGCGCTTAAATCAACAGCGGTCCGCCTCTTGTAAAGGTGGGCCGCTGTTGATTTAAGTTTTCTGAGACGGACTCTACCTTGCTGTCATTGATGCATCAGTGGTGGCGGGCTGAGGCGGGCGCGGCCGGAAAGCCTGCCGCAGCCACACGCCGGCCAGCGCGGCCAGGCCGCCCAGCAACCCGGCCAACACGGCGGCTACCAGCGCCAGCAGCCAGCCATTGCCGCCCAGCGGCAGCAAAGTGGCTATCCGCTGGCTAAGAATACTGCCGGTGTGTACCTGCCACCACGCGGCTGGGAGCAGCCAGCTCAGCCCCACACCCGAGAAGCCCGCCAGAAAAGCCCGCCCGCCCCTTTGGCCGCGCCAGAAGCTGAGCACAAACGCTACCGGGCCAACAACCCACCACGGCAATAGCAATTGCGCCACCAGGGCCCCCAGAAAAATCAGCAGAAACAGCATCATAGTTAGTTGTCAATTATCAGTTGGCCGCGGTCTTTTGCTAGTCGCTAGGTGTTGGTCGTCTCAGGACTGGCAACTCACAACTCGCAACTGTCTATTGTAGCGTCCAGGCGGCTTGCAGGCGGCGGTGCGTTTGATCGGGGGAGGTGAGGTACACCAGCTCGTCGAGCTGACCTACGCGCCAGGTGTCAATCATGTCGTCGTAGAAGCGGGAGCCGGGGTTGCCGGACTCGCCGCCGGGAAACACGCCGTAGGCCCGGGGCTGCGGCCCCAGCGCCACCACCATGCGCCACGAAGGGCCGTTGCGCTGGGAGGTAGCATTCACGATGCCCGCCCCGCCCCCGCAGTCGATATCCATACGGCCGAAGCCGGGCAGCTGGGCCAGGTGCAGAATGTCGGTGCTTTTCTGGTTGGCCCAGCGCCACTCCGGCCCCAGCGGCCCAAACTTGCGCGTGAGTGAGTCGGTGGCCCATTGCAACGACTTCTGTGCCAGCCCGGCCAGGGTTTCACGAGTGGGGGTGCGTTGGTCGTCAATCCAGCGGGCGTTGGGTTCGTTCAACAAGAGCGTGGTCGTCCGGTCGCGGGAGGGGTAGCGCATAGGCCGCTCGGGCGTCGAGCCGAACTCATCGTCCCAGATGCGCTTTACCAGGTTTGGGTACCACAGCTCAAATAGGCTAGGGCTAATGGCATTGGCGGCGTAGCGGTAGTTCCAGCGGCTGAGCTCTTCGTAGGCCCGGCGTTGCTCGGCGGGCAGCTGCTGGGGCTGCACCAGCTGCAACAGACGCGGCAGCACGGTGCGGGCATTCACGCCCAGGTCGTCGTTTTGCAGCAGGCGCAGGGAGTCGGGCGTCACCTGCGTCATGCGGGCTAGCCGCTCGTTGATGCGGTGGCCCCGGTCCCAGGGCGCAAAGTCCCACCCGATGTAATAGGGATACTCCGGCCCCGCCGAAAACTGGTTGGCCGACGACACGAAGCCGCGCTCCGGGTTTTTCACGTGGGGGTTATGAACCTGCGGAATCCAGCCGTGCCAGTCGTAGGCCGGGTCCGTACCATCGAGGACGAATTTGCCCTGGTTGCGCCATTTCAGCGGAAAGCGGCCGTTGGGCCAGATGGCAATATCCTGCTGGGCACTGGCGAAAATGAAGTTCTGGGCCGGCGAGGCGTATGTGCTCAACGCGGTGGTGTAGTCCTGGTAGTTCCGAGCCCGGTTGAGGCGATAGAACGTCAGCACTTCGTTGGCACCTTCGTGGGCTGTCCAGCGCAGAGCGTGGCGGATGGGCGTTTCGGCCAGAAAAGGCTTTTCGTCCTCATCATACACTACAGGGCCGTGGTGGGTGTAGAGTACCGTATCTACCCGATCGGGGCGGCCGCGCACGTGGAAGGTTTCCAGCTGCCGTCGCACCGGCTTCCAGCGCCCGTCGTGCCAGTACTCGCGCTTCGAGGCATCCCGAAACTTCAACTGGTACCAATCCAGCACGTCGGCTCCTACGTTGGTGACGCCCCAGGCTACCTGCTGGTTGAAGCCGATGATGATGGTGGGCGCGCCCGGAATGGTGACGCCGTACACGTTCACACCCGGCGCTACCAACTGCATCTGGTACCAGATGCTGGGCAGGTTGAGCTGCAGGTGCGGGTCGTTGGCGAGCATTGGGAATCCGGTAGTCGACTTCGCCCCGCTCACCGCAAAGTTGTTGGAGCCCAGCTCCGCGTCGGGCTCGTTTTGGGGCACTTTGCTGGATAGTGCAGCCTGAAACGCAGTGGGTACCTCGGGCACGGCCACCGGCGTAAAGTCGCGGGGGGCACCTACTGGCACAATGGGGTCTTCGCGCTGCGGATAATCGGGAAACAGGTCCTTCACCACCGCCGGCCCGTACTTAGCTAGGATGTTCGACATGCGCAGATCGTCGGAGCGGCCACTGAGGTCAAAAGCCATGAACTTGAGCAGCAGCGCCGATTTCAGCGGGGCCCAGGGCTCGGGCTTATAGTCCAGCAGCTTGTACTCGAAGGGCAGGGTGCGGGGCGTGAGCGACTGGATATAGGCATTCACCCCGTCAGAGTACGACTGCATCACCAGGCCAATAGTGGGGTCGGCCATCATCACTTTCAACGACTGCTCGGCGCCGTGCTTCAAACCCATGCGCCGGAAAAACCGGTCGGTTTCCAGGCGGCTGTCGCCCACAATCTCCGACAGCCGGCCGGCTGCTACGTGGGTCTGGAACTCCATCTGCCAGAGCCGGTCGCGGGCCGTGAGGTAACCCTGGGCGTAGTACAGGTCGTGGTCGTTTTGGGCGAATACGTGGGGCACGTGCCGGTCGTCGAAGCGCACCTGCACCGGCTGCTGCAGGCCGGGCAACGTCAGCGTTTGGGCAGCCGGGAAGTCGTCATTGGCCTCGCCGTTGCGCCAGAATCCCTGGTAGGGGCTTAAGAACTTGCCCATTGGGGGCACAGTGCCCTGTTGGGTATTGAGCACCCAGGTCAGGGCGCCCGTCAGAGCCAATAGCAGCAGCGCCCGGATGTAGAGTAGCATAGGCAGTAAGTGGGAAAAGCCCGCCCTGAACATCCGACAAAAAAACGCCCCGCGCAAACACTGCTCGCCCCTGCCAGTCCTGGTGAGGAGTTCGATGCGCTAAAACCTGCCCGTATTCTGGGCGTTGCCTGAAGCCGCGGGCAGAAAAAAGCCCGCCGAACGACCAAGGCGTCCGGCGGGCTTTCAAGTAACGAAGCGCAGGCTACTTATAAGTTCTCTTTCTGACGCACGAGTCCGGCAATGCCCCACTGCTGAAGACGCTTCTGCACAGTTTCGGCGGCGGCGCGGTCGGCGAGGCCTTCCACAATCACACGGTTCAGGGGCTTGCCTTCCTGCAGGTTGGTGGCTACGCGCACACTCAGCTTGTTGTCGAGGGCCAGAATCTTGCTTTGCACGGCCTGGGCGTTGCGCACGTCGCCGAAGGTACCGGCCTGTACAATAAAGGTGGGAGCCGGCTCGGCTACTTTCACCACGTCGGCGGCTTCAGTAGCACCCGGCTCAATTATGGTAACCAGACTGGTGATGGTAGAGTCGGCGGCCAGCGCAGCCAGGTCGGTAGGAGCATTAGTGGGGCCCAGGGGCGTATTCGGCGATACTACTTCGGCTATAACTGATACGGCCCCGTGCGTGACGATGCCCAGCGGGCGGGCCGCAATTTCGGACAAATCCAGAATGCGCTGGTGACGAAACGGGCCGCGGTCCGAAACGCGCACAACGACGGCTTTACCGGTTTGGGGATTGGTGACGCGCAACCGGGTCCCGAATGGCAGGGTTTTGTGGGCGCAGGTGTACTGGTTCCGGTCGAACCGCTCCCCGTTGCTGGTGCGGTGGCCCTGGTGTTCCCGGCCGTACCAGGAGGCGCGGCCTTTGAGCACGGTTTTGCGGGTAGCTTTCTTGGCCGGAACTTCTTCTGCGGTGCTGGTGCGGGCCCAGGCCCCGGTCGTCGGAGCTGAGAGTAGCACTAGAATCAGCGCTATCATCAAGGCCGAGACATCCATTCGGTAGACAAACTTCATAGGTGTTCGTTGCGTTGGTGAGCGGGACAAAACTACTGGCAGTGTGCAAAAGCTTTTGGCAACGCCCAAATCGACGGACCTGGCATAGGGTGGTTTTTTGTCCTTTTTATAGAATATTTGCACAAAATATATGTACTGTCGAGCAAATAAAATAGCGCTTTGGATTGGGTAGCGCGTTTTTTTGCATTATATAGGGGCCACTGGCCGGAGCACGTATAAATAAGATAATCCGACGGTTAAAAAATTTTGTCATTTGGCGGCTGGCTAGTTGAAACGGTTGGTTGCACAGGTCCGAAAAAATAGCTATGGGAGTAAGGGTAGCCGGCCGGCGGTTTTTGCCGTAAGTTGCCGCATGGATTTTGGCCGCCTCTCCGACCTGCGCTACGTTGATTTTCGCCTCCCGCCCGACCACCCCGGCACGGCTGCCGCCCTGGCCCGCGCGGGCACCCCACAACCGCCGGCCATCTTCGTAGGTTGCCCTATCTGGACCAATAAATCCTGGCTGGGCAACTACTTCCCGGCGGGTATCAAAGACGCCGAGTTTCTGAGCTACTATGCGCGGCAGTTCAACAGCATCGAGCTGAATACCACACACTACCGCATCCCCGATGCGCCCACCGTGCGCAAGTGGAAGGCCGCCGTGCCGGCGCATTTTCGGTTCTGCCCCAAACTGCCCCAGAGCATCAGCCACGAGCGGCAGCTCTACAACGCCGACGACCTGACGCTCACGTTCTGCCGGGCCATTGAGGAGCTGGGCCCCAACCTGGGAACGGCGTTTCTCCAGCTGCCGCCCACCTTCGGCCCCGAAAGCCTGCCCCGGCTGGAGCGCTACCTGCTCGATTTTCCTACGACCGTGCCCCTGGCAGTAGAGCTGCGCCACCCCGGCTGGTACACCGATGCCGGCCTGCGCGAAGCCGTGTTTGAGATGCTGGAAGCCCTGGGCAAAACGCTGGTACTAACGGATGTGGCCGGCCGCCGCGACGTGCTGCATATGCGGCTGACAACAGCTACAGCCCTGGTGCGCTTCAACGGCCACGGCCTGGTGCCAAGCGACTACCGCCGCGCCGACGACTGGGCCGCCCGCATAGCCGACTGGCTGGCCGCAGGGCTGCAAACCGTGTACTTCTTTGTGCACCAGAAAGATATTATGCACTCCCCGCTCTGGACGCAGCACTTCATGGCGCAGCTCACTGCCCGCACTGGCCTGGTACTGGAGCCGCCGCGCATCATTCCGCAGCCGGTACAAGGCAGCTTGTTTTAGCGGAAATAAATAGCCCGCACCCGGTGACTGGTCCGGGCTGTGCTGCGTATGGAAAACGAACCTGCCCGCCTCCGCCTTCCCTGACTGTGTATGCTCCGACGTTTCCTCTCGCGGCTGTCGGCCGCCGTATTATGTGCGCTTACCTGTCTGCCCCTGGCTCAGGCCCAGCCGACGCAGGTTGCTCCCGGTTTTTCGGAGGCGCATTGCCTGCTGCTTCCGCTTGACCCGGCCGTGCGTTCCGCTCAGGCCAGCCTCATTGTGGAAGGGGAAGTGCTGGACGCACTCGGGTTCTGGGATGCCCGCCACCGCCGCATTTACACCGCCCATCGGCTACGTATATATAAGGTATGGAAGGGGGCACCAGGGGCTACTATTACGGTGCTGACGGAAGGCGGTACGGTGGGCCTAAACCAGCAAGTTCTTACCAATACGCTGCGCCTTACGCCCGGCGAGCAAGGGGTATTCTTCCTGACCGCTTCGTTGCTGCCCGGTACTGGCGCATCCGGTAGCTGGATGGCCTACGGCAGTGAGCAGGGCGTTATTCGCTACAGCCTGGCCGAGGGAACGGCCACCGAAACTTTCCGGCAGTACGGCCGCATCAGCCCCGGTTTTTATGCGCAGGTGCAGGCCCAGGCAGGCACTGGTCGGGTGCGGGAGCAGCAGGCCAACGTAGTGCTAGCCAATTCGCTGAACCGGGTCGTTCGCCCGGCCCGGCAGGAACAGGCCGTAGTAGCCACGCTCAGCCCCCTGAGCATCACGGCGGGTACCGGCGCGGTGCTCACCATCAGCGGCAGTGGCTTTGGTGGCAGCCGGGGCAGCGGCTACGTCGCGTTCAAGAATGCCGACGACGGTGGCAAAACCGAAGTAAAGCCCCAGGATTCAGACTACGTGAGCTGGACCGATACGCAGATTCGGGTGAAGGTGCCTTCATTCAGCCTCGAAAAAAATACCGCCGGCAGCGGGCCGGTGAAAGTGGTGAGCAACACCCGGGAGGAAGCGGTAAGTACGGAAACGCTGACGGTGGTATATGCCGTGAGCACCGTGCAAGCCAGCACCAACGAAATCGTGCGGCCCAACCACATCAACGACAACGACCGGGGCGGCTATACTTTTCAGCCGGTAGCCAACTTTACCAGCCGAGCAGGGGCGGCCGACGCCTTTCGGCGCGCCCTCGCCACCTGGCGCTGCCAGACGGGCGTAAACTGGGAGCTAGGCGACCAGCGCACCGGCTCCGTCGCCGAAGATGATGAGGCCAATGGTCTGGGCTTCGACAACGAAAACCAGTTGCCGGCCCGCGTGCTGGGCCGCACCACCAGCTACTACGAAGGCTGCCGCCGCCCCAATGGCAGCGTGGTTTTCACCGTGAAGGAAATCGACATGGAGTTCGACGACGCACAGAGTTGGCAGTTCGGGCCAGCCGCGCCCACTGGCAGCCAGTTCGACTTCGAGTCGGTGGTGGTGCACGAGCTGGGCCACGCGCAGCAGCTTTCCCACCTTATTCTGCCGGGCGCCATCATGCACTACGCCATTGGGGCGCGACAGGTGAGCCGGGAGCTGAACCCCGCAAGTGAGGTGGCCGGTGGGCGCTTTGTGCTCCGCACCCGAAGCTTCCGCAGCCTCGGGTGCAGCGCCCAGCCTATGCTGCCCGCCCCGCTGGCAACGGTAACCCCCGAAACCATAGCGGCCGGCCAGGTGAACGTGGCCTGGACCACAACCGATGAGTGCTTTGTGCAGGAGTTTGTGGTGGAGCGCAGCGCCGATACCACCAACTGGATTGGGCTGGGCCGCGTGGCTTCCACGGGTGGCCCCGCCTACCAGCTGCTTGATGCGCAGGCACCCGGCGGGCTGGTGTACTACCGCATCGGGCTGGTGCGGCCTTCCGGCGAAACCGACTACACCGGCCCCCAACTGGTAACCGACGGCTCCGTGGCCGTAAATCAGCTGAAACTGTACCCGAATCCGGTGAGTGCTGGCACTACCCCGCAGGTCCAGATTCTGGCCGACAAGGGGGCTACGCTGGTGCTGCGGCTGTATGATGCGGCCGGGCGCAAACTAAGCGTGCAGGCCACGCTGCTGCAGGCGGGCTACAACGTGCTGCCGCTGCGGCTGCCGCCGGGCCTGCGCAGTGGCTGGTACCTGGTGCGCTGGGATGATCAGGCCGGGCACCGGGGCGCGGTGCCGCTGGTGTTGCTGGGGCCGTAGCGCCTAGCGCTCCAGCAGCATGGCGCCAAACGAGTAGCCACCCCCGAACACCGTAACCACCACCCGTTGACCGGGCGTCAGCTGGGGTAGGGTGTCGGCCAGGCCAATGGCGGCGCCGGCGCAGCCCGTGTTGCCGAGCCGCTCGATGTTGGACACGGCGCAGGCTTCGGGCAGCTCCAGATTTTGCAGCACATTGTTGGTGATGCGCTGGTTGGCCTGGTGCGGAATCAGGTAGTTGATATCGGGAATGGTAAGGCCGTTGCGCTCCACGATTTCCCGGGTAACGCGGGCCATGTATTGGCAGGCGTGCGTGAATACGTCGCGGCCGTGGGGCATAACCAGACCGCGCTCCACGGGTTTCAGCGTCACGCTGGTGGTGGCCTTGCCCATGGTAGCCGCGCCGCCGGTTTTCACGTCCACAATGCGCAGGTCGTTTTCGTGCAGGCGCTCCTTGGAAATAAGCAGCGTGGCGGCGCCGTCGCCCCAGAGGTGGCCGGCCATGGTATCTTCCTCGTTGTTGTAGGCCGTATTGTGCTCCGATACCACTACCAACGCCCGGGTGGCCTTGCCCATGGCGAAGTAGCCTTCCACGATTTCCACCGCGTTCAGCAGCGAGGAGCAAGCCGAGGAAATGCTCACCACCTGAATATCGGCCACGTCGATGGCGTGCTGCACGGCGTGGGCCAGCGTCACAATGGTGTCGTGGGGCGTGTAGGTGGCGCCTACGATGAGGTCTATCTGCTCGGCCGGGAAGGCAGGGGCTTCGGCCAGCGTGCGGCGGGTGGCCTCAATGGCCATGGTGTTGGTATTCTCGCCCGGCCCGGCTTTGCGCCTTTCGCGGATACCGGTGCGCTCCATAATCCACTCGTGCGACAGGCCGTTGAGCTGGGTAAAATGTTCGTTGGTAACTACCTGCGTGGGTAGATAATAGGCCAGATGGTGAAGATACACGGAAGAAAACGGGGAGGTGAGAAGCGGGCCGCAAGGTACGGGCTCTACCGAACATATTGGCTAAATCCAACAAGTGGCGCGTACTTTGCACGCGCCGCAGTCGTTCAACGGTACGCGGCCATTTGGGTTCCGTCTTTCCTCTGATAGTAGTTGTTATGAATTTGATTCGCTTGGTAGGCCGTCTGGGGGCCATTCTTGTCTTGGTTTGGCTGCTGGCCCCACAGGGGGCGCAGGCTCAGAAATACCGTACTGCCGGCGGCATCCGCTACAGCAGCGGCAGCCTGGGCCTCACGGTGCAGCAGAAAATCCTGGAAAAGGCTACTCTCGAAGGTATTGCCCTGGCCAGCAGCCGCGAGCTGTCGGCCACGGTGCTGGCCGAGCGGCACTTTCCGGTGTTGGGGCCCAGCCTCAACTACTACCTGGGCGCCGGCGGCCACCTAGGCACGCACAAAGACAACGGCGGCTTTGGCGGGTTCGACGGGATTATTGGGGTAGAGTATAAAGTGGCCTTCACGCGCCTGTTGCTCTCCGCCGATTTCAAGCCCAGCGTAGAGTTCGGGGGCGAAGACTGGGCGCGGTTCCCGGTGGGCTTCTCGCTGCGCTACGTCATCATCCAGGATAAGTCCAGCGGCCTGTTCGGCGTCTTCGGCTCCGACAAGGACAAGAAAAAGTCGAAGAGCAAAGACAAGAAGAAAGGCGGCGGCATCTTCGGGCTGTAAGGGAGATGTCGGTTGCCAGTTGTCAGGTTTAGCATAGGGATAGCGCGGCTGTATAGTTTCTGCCCACCTGACAACTATCAACAACCAACTGACGCCTTAGAAAACGGCTACGCCCAATAGAATCACGCCGACAACGCAGAACGTCAGGGTGAGAAAGTAGGTGAACCCCAGCAACAAGGATTTGGCCAGTGTTTTGCCCCAGCCCTGTTCGTAGAAGCTACGCAGCGCTACCAGGAAATATACTACCGGTACCACCCACAGCCACTCAGTAAGGCCTCCGAGGTAGGGTATAGCGCTTATGCCCAGCCAAAAGCAGAAGAACAGAAACAGAAAGCAGTGCAGATGAATCGTGAAAATCAGATGACTGATATAGCGTTTCTTACGCCGCACGTAGGCGCCTTTCAGTAGAAGTGCCGCCAGCGGCATCAGCAGGAACATCATCACCGACCCGGCCCGCAGCAACTGGTGAACCACGTCGCCTGTAGTGGCATCGCGCCAGCGGATGGCCCGCTTCACTATCAGTCGGCTCAGGGCGGAAGGCTCTGCGCCTTTGGTGCGAATAAAGGAATCCAACTGGGCTACACTGGGCTCTTCGGGCAGGGCATGAATCTCCTCTGCTCGCAGCTTCACACTGCCTATGTTCAAGCTGGCTCCGGTATTGGCCTGGCGATTGGCCACCGTATCCAGCTTTCGGAGCGCGGCAGCATCCTTCGGCGACAGAACAACGTGCTGGGCCTCCAACAGTGAGTCGATATTCTGCCGCCCCTGGCTCGCAGCCGCTACGCTGGCCTTTTCTGCTACCCCCAGCACCTTTTCCCTGGAGTGGCTGCTAAACAGGGAGAGAACAAAAAGAACACGAAGCTGATGAACACATACAGCCGGATGGGCGGCACGTAGCCGACGCGGTGGCCCTGCATAAAGCGGCGCGTGAGCTGGCCTGGCCGAAACAGCAGCAGCCCGGCCGTGCGGAACACCTTGCTGTCGAAGTGAAAAATGCCTTCCAGCGTTTCTTCCAGCACGTGCCCGAACGACACATTCAAATCGTGGTTCTGCTGCCCGCAGCTGGGGCAGAATTCGTTGGGCTGTTCGGGCTGGAAGGCGTGCCCGCAGTTTGCGCAGGCCGGAAGTTTAGTGCTGGAATGCGCCATGATGCGAAGAGCGGCCCGGCTGCGTAGCCGGTACCGGCCCGCAAGTAAGCAGATAGTGCCCACTCCCAAAAACTTCGGGCCGCTCCGCCCCCGGCGAAACGGCCCGAAAAAGGCTCTGCGTACAGCTAAATCAGCCTAGCTTAGCCACGGCGCACCGAGCCCGAGCCGGCAATGTGCGACGACACCTGTGCGCCGCCCTGGTACACAATGGAGCCGGAGCCGCTGATGCGGGCATCCAGCGTTTTGCTGGCGTACACGCGGCAGTTGCCCGAGCCGCTGATGCTGGCGCTGGTAGAGTTGGTGCGTAGGTCCTGGGCCTCAATGCGCCCCGAGCCGCTGATGGAAACGTCGTTGGTGTCGGCGCTGCCCGATACCAGAATCCGGCCCGAGCCCGAAATAGACGTCGTCAGGGCATCGGTTACCGCGTTTACCTGCAGGCGGCCCGAGCCGCTCATGCTCAGCTTGAGCTGGGTGGCTTTCACCGGCGTTTCGGTGCGGATGGAGCCCGAGCCGCTTACGCTCAGTAGTTTGACGGTCGTCATGGTCACGTAGATTTTAACCGGCTGCTTGAACTTGTAGTCATCGGTCCAGCGGAAGCCGCTTTTCTCGGGTCGCCGGATGCGCAGGCGGCCGTCTTTCACCGTGGTTTCCACCTGCTTGAGGTCTTCGGCGGCGGCATCAATTTCCACGCGCTGCTCACTGCCTTGGCGCACGATTACCTCGGCCGGCAAACCCAAGGACAATTCCTGAAAAGCATCCACCGCGCGTACGTCGCGCTGGACGGCCGTAGCCATTACGGACAACCCGGCCGGGGCTGCGGGAGCAGCAGGCCGAAACGAGGACAGAGTGCCCAGCAGGGTGAGCGGCAACAGTAGGAAAGTAGCGGTTTTCATAGCAAAGGAAAAAAGAGTGAATGCCGGTAAGATGATGCCCCAGCCCAAAGCGTTGCCTGAGCAGTCAAGGTTTTTTCGGCCGGGCTTCTCCCTTTCGGGAGGCCCGGTCAAACTCCGGTCATTGAATATACAAAAAGCCTTTCCGCTATGGCAGAAAGGCTTTTGAATTTTCACGAAGCAGACCGCACTACCAGATCTTTACCCGGGCGCTGTCGGGGCGCCAGAGCTTGTTGGTCTGGCGCACGTTGAAAGCCTCGTAGAACTCCGGCACGTCGGCGAAAGGGCCGTTGATGCGGTACTGCGCGGGCGAATGCACGTCGGTAAGGATGCTTTGGGCCAGCCGTTCGTCGCGCTGATGCACCTGCCAGCCCAGGGCGTAGCCCAGGAAATAGCGCTGGGTAGGGGTAAGGCCGCCAATTTTCTCGCCCTTCTTGTATTGCTCGGTTTTCTTGAAGGCGTCCAGCGCAATGACGATGCCGCCCAGGTCGGCAATGTTTTCGCCGGCCGTGGCTTTGCCGTTGATGTGCATGGAATCAAGCACGGTATAGCCGTTGAACTGGCGCACAATGCCGTTCACGCGCTGCTGAAACAGCTGCCGGTCCTTCTTGGTCCACCAGTTGCGCAGGTTGCCCTTCTCATCGTACTGGCTGCCTTCGTCGTCGAAGCCGTGGGTAAGCTCGTGGCCGATGGTGCTGGCGCCTGCGTAGCCGTAGATGATAGCGTCGTCGGCGTCGGCATCCTTCAGGCCGGGAATGGCGAAGATGGCGGCCGGCAGCACAATTTCGTTGTTGGAGGGATTGTAGTAGGCGTTGTAGGTCTGGGGCGTCATGCCCCACTCGGTGCGGTCTACGGGCTTACCCAGCTTGCTCAGCTCGTAGCGGTAGCGCCACTCGTTGGCGCGCATCACGTTCTGGGCGTAGGAGCTGCGGTCAACCTTCAGCGCCGAGTAATCCTTCCATTTGTCGGGGTAGCCCACTTTGCGGGTGATTTTGGTGAGCTTGCTCTGGGCTTTTTGCTTGGTGGAGTCGCTCATCCAGTCGAGCTGCTGAATATGCTCCCGGAACGCGGCCATGATGTTGGTCGTGAGCTTTTCGTACCGCTCTTTGGTGGCCGGTGGAAAATATTCCTTCACGAACAACTGGCCCAGTGCTTCTCCGAGGGCACTTTCCTCGGCATCGAGCACGCGTTTCCAGCGGGGGCGCTGCTCCTTGGCACCCTGCAGCACGGTGCCGTAGAAGCGGAAGTTTTCCTGATCGAACTGCTGGCTGAGGGTGGGAGCATAGGCGTGTGCCAGCTGCCACTGCAGGTAGGCCTGCCAGTCGGCCAGCGGGGCGGTGGAAAGCAGGCGGCCGGCTTCGCGGTAAAACTCCGGCTGGCCCACAATCACCGTATCTACCTTGCTCAGCTCCATCTGCGCCAGCCAGGGCTTCCAGCTGATGCCCGGCGTGAGCTTGTCGAGGCCAGCCACCGTCATCTTGTTGTAGTTGGCGTACGGGTCGCGCAGGGCTTCGAGCTTGCGGGAGGTGGCGGCCAGCTTGGTTTCCAGCTGCAGCACGCGCTGGGTATTCTGCTGGGCGGTAGCGGCATCTTGCCCCAGCAGCTGGAACATGCGCGCTACGTGCAGGCCGTACTCCTTGCGGATGTTACTGGTGCGGGCATCTTTGTTGAAGTAATAGTCGCGGTTGGGTAAGCCCAGGCCCGATTGCCAGAGCTGCAGCGCCATCTTTTCGCTGTTCTTGGCATCCTGGCCCACATAGAGGCCCAATAATGCATTTACACCCAGCGGCTGCAGGCGCGCAATGGCTGCCTGCACATCAGCCACCGACTGGATGGCAGCAATACGATCTAGCTCCGCCTTTAACGGTGCCACACCCTGTTTATCGATGGTGGCGCTGTCCATGCCAGTAGCCCAGAAGTCCCCGATTTTCTGCTGGGTGGTGCCGGGCGCGGCCTTGGCTTTGGCGGCTTCCTGGCTCAGGCTGCGCAGGCGGGCGTATACCTCGTTCTGCACTTCCTTGCCAATGCCCCAGCTGCTTTCGGAAGCCGGAATGGGGTGCTGCTTAAACCAGTTGCCGTTGGAGTAGGCGTAGAAGTCGTCGCCGGGGTGCACGGTGGTGTCCAGGTTGGCCTGGATAAGGTCGGGCTGGCCGGCGCCGGATTTGCCGCCGGGCTGGCAGCCGCTCAGGGCCACGACCAAGACCGGGGCCGCCAGCGCCCAGCGCCGCAGCGTAAAGGAGAAGTTCATAGCAAAAGAAAAGAACGTGAGAAAGAAAGCGAAGATAGGTGCGGAAGGTAGTGAAGGGTGAACTTTGCGCCCCGAAGGTTGCACAGGCAGCCGAAGGGAGCCAATCTGCGTATTGCCCCGGTTGTCGTTTTCCGCCTTCTTTCCCCTGCCTGCTATGCTGCCCGCTGCCGATGCCTTCCTGTCCGAGCTCCAGTTCCAAACCAGCCGCAGCAGCGGCCCGGGCGGGCAGAACGTCAACAAAGTAGAGTCGCGGGTGGAGCTGCGGTTTCACGTGCCCACGTCGCAGCTGCTTTCCGATGAGCAGAAGCAAGTACTGCTGCAGAAGCTGGCGTCCCGCCTCACGGCCGATGGCTCCCTGCTGGTAACCGCCCAGGAAGACCGTAGCCAGCTGCGCAACAAGGAAACTGCCCTGCGCAAATTCCACGAGCTGCTTGTGAAGGCGCTACACCGCCCCAAGGCCCGCCGCGCCACCAAGCCCAGCAAAGGCGCCGTGCGCCAGCGGCTGGAATCCAAGAAAAAGCACAGCCAGAAAAAGGCCGGCCGCGGCCGCGTAGACGAGTAGCCGCTGACCCCGGGCAAAGGGGGCATCAGCGGAAGCTCAACACAATCCGGCCAGCGTGCGTAACGGAATGTCCGTACCTTGGGAGACTGTCATTCCCGTTTTTAGCATGACTTCGACTTCTATCAACGATTATCTGACGCTGACGCACCGCCCGGATCTGGGCATCGTGACGGCCCGCTGGACGCGGCCGGCTACCTCCACCGAGCTGCGCGCCGGCTACCAGGAGCTGCTGCAGTACGCCAGCGGCTGTGAGGCCTGCCACCATTGGCTTATCGACTCGCGCCGCCGCACCCAGGTAGACGCCCGCGACGTGCATTGGCTGGCGGAAGTCTTCTACCCCACGCTGCGCCAGCACCTGAAAGCGCACGTGTACCTGGCCTTTCTGATAGCGCCCTACCAGCTCGACGATGTGCAGGACGAAACGCTGCCCCCGCTGCCCCACACCTACGGCGACAACTGCTCCATCAACCAGTTTGTGGACGAAGCCGAAGCCGTACAATGGCTGAGCGCTCAGAAGTAGTGAAATACCAATTGCTTTGAACGAAGATGGCCCGGCTGCAGCATGCAGCCGGGCCATCTTCGTTCAAACAGTGAAGTCCGTTACAGCAGCGTACCGCGCAGCACCAGCGTAGCTACCGAGAAGTAGATAATGAGTCCGGTCACGTCGACCAGGGTGGCCACGAAGGGTGCCGAGGCGGTGGCGGGGTCGAGGCCGAGGCGCTTGAGCAGCATGGGCAGCATAGCCCCGGCCAAAGCACCCCACAGCACGATGCCCAGCAGGGAAACGCCCACCGTCACGGCAATCAGCGGCCAGAAAGGCCCGAAGTAGCCGGGGTCGATGACCTTGGCCCACAGCACAATCCGCAAAGAGCCTACCACACCCAAGATAGCTCCCAATAGCGCCCCCGATACCAGCTCGCGCCGCATCACCAGCCACCAGTCGGAAAGTGAAAACTCGCCCAGGCTCATGGCCCGGATGATGAGCGAGGTAGCCTGGGAGCCCGCATTGCCGCCGGCCGAAATGATAAGCGGAATGAACAAACCCAGCACTGCCGCCCGCTGCAGGTCGTCCTCGAAGTGGTGCATGGCCGAAGTGGTCAGCATTTCCCCGATCAGCAGAATCACGAGCCAGCCGGCCCGCTTCTTCACCATGTCCAGCACCGGCGTATCGAGGTAGGGCTCGTCCAGGGCTTCGGAGCCGCCCAGCTTCTGGATGTCCTCGGTGTCTTCTTCCTCCCGGATGTCCAGGATGTCGTCGATGGTTACGATGCCGAACAGCACGCCCTCATTGTTGACCACGGGCAGGGCCACCCGGTCGTTGCGGCGGAACACCTCAATGGCTTCTTCCTGGTCCTGCATGGCTTTCAGGGACACGAAGCGCCGGTCCATAAGCTCACTCACGCGCTTCTGCGGGTCGGCCAGCAACATTTCCCGGATGCGGATGTCGTCGATGAGTACGCCGCGCGAGTCCGTCACGTAGAGCACGCTCAACGTTTCCGACTGCCCGCCGTGGCGGCGAATGTAGTCGAGCACCTGCTGCACCGTCCAGTTTTCCCGGATGGCAATGTAGTCGGGCGTCATCAGGCGGCCCACGGAGTACTCGGGGTAGCCCAGCAGCTCCAGCGTGACTTTGCGCTCCGGCTCCGACAGTGTCTGAATCAGCTCCCGTACCAGCTCGTCGGGCAGAAACTCCAGCAGGGCCGTGCGGTCGTCCGGCGACATCTCGTTGAGGATGTCGGTCATCTTCTCCTGCGCCAGGTTGGCAAGGAAGTGCTTCTGAATATCGAGGCTGAGGTACTCGAATACCTCCGTGGCCAGGCGCAGCGGCAGCAGCCGGAAAATAATCAGCTGCTCGCGCTCCTCTTCTTCCTCCAGCAGCGCCACCAGCTCGGCCGGTTCGAAGTGCTTGAGGACTTCCTTTAACTTGAAAAACTCGCCCTCCTGAATCAGGGACGTGATGGTTTCCGCGGTTGGTTGCTGAATCATCGGAACAGAGGGCGGTTATGCTTCGCTAGGCAAGCGGGTTGAAGTGAAAATCGGCGCGCAAAAATAGGAGAAATGCCGGCCTCTTCCGCACGCCCGGGCTATTTTTCCGCTGCGCAAATAGACTTTCTCCGCGAAGAAACCCCAATTTAGCGCCGCGGCAGCTACGGTTCAGCTTTCCAGCTCTTGTACGCGTCTCGGCCAGATCAAACCATATCTTCCTGCTGTTTCTGACGTACGTGCCCGCATGGTTGATTTCTCTCCTCTCGGAACGCTGGTGGCCCTGGGCGGCGGCGACGATGACGCCCTGCTCACGCTGCTCTGTCGCCTGCTGGCCGACCCCAATGCCGCTATCGAAATAGTGTCGGTGGCTTCGCAGGAGCCGCGCCGCACGGCCAAGGCCTACGAGCAAGCCTTCGGGGAACTGGGCTGCCCCGGTGCCCGGCACTTGTGCATTGATGCCCGCCGCCCCGCCGATACGCCCGCTACACTGCGCCGCCTGGCCCAGGCCCGGCTGGTATTCTTCACCGGCGGCGACCAGGAGCTGATTACCGAGTTTCTGCTCGGCACCGAGTTTCTGCGCCAGCTGCACCACCGCTACCTTACGGATGCGGCCTTCATCGTGGCCGGCACCAGCGCCGGGGCCGCCGCCCTGCCCGATAACATGCTGGTGGATGGCTACGGCTGGCGCGCTCTGCGCAAAGGCGGCATTCAGACGCGGTCCGGCCTGGCTTTGCGGCCCGGTTTGCTCATCGACCAGCACTTTGCCGAGCGGGGCCGCATGGGCCGCCTGCTGCACGCCGTGCTCACGTACCCCACCAGCCTCGGCATCGGCTTGTCGGAGGAAACCGGCGTGATTCTGCGCCATGGCTATCAGGCTGAGGTGTTTGGCGACGGCAGCGTGATGGTAGTAGATGGCCAGCACCTGCACCACGACAACCTCAGCGGCATCAGCCGCGGGGAGCCGGTAGCCGGGCAGGATTACCGCGTGCATCTGCTGGTGGCCGGCCAGGTGTTCGACTGCGCTGCGCGCCGGGTGCTGCCTGCCGCAGCCGGCGCATCCTCACGGCCCGCGGCTAAGCCCGAATAATACTCGGCTTGCCTACTAGTAGCTGAGTTTTTCTCCCTACATTTAGCTCCTCAACCTCACATTCTCACCCTTTTCTTCTTATGAAGCTAAAATCTCTACTCCTCGTGGGGGGCGCGCTGCTTTCGGGCACGGCTGCCTCGGCGGGTGGCTTCCAGGTTTCCCTGGCCGGCATCAAAAACAACGGCATGGGCGGCGTAGGGACGGGCCTGGCCCTAGATCAGGCCTCCATGTTCTACAACCCGGGCGCTTTGGCCATGGTGCGTGAGCGGGGCGTGCAGATTGGCGCCAACGCTACCTTCGCCCGCCAGGCCTTTCGGGCGGAGAATGGCACCGAAGACCGCACCCTGCGCAACTCGGTGGTGACGCCCTTTAGTTTGTTTGCGGGCTTTGGCCCGGCAGAAGGCAAGTGGAAAGCCGGCATTGCGGTGTACACGCCCTTCGGCAGCAAGCTGCAGTACGCCGATGGCTGGGAAGGCCGCTTCTCGCTCACGGATATCGACCTGAAATCCATCTTCGTGCAGCCTACCATCAGCTATGCCATCACCGAAAACCTAAGCGTAGGCGTGGGTGTGGCTGTGCTGGCCCTCGGCTCGGTAAACCTGCAGCGCGACGTGCCTACCACCAACGGCCAGGGCCAGAGCGGCCATGTGGAGCTGGATGGCAAAGCCGAAAACAAGGTTGGCTTCAACGCGGGTGTGTACTTCAAGCCCTCCGAAAAGCTGAGCGTAGGCGTTTCGTACCGCTCCAAGATTGACGCTACCGTGAAAGGCGGCGACGTGACGTTCAGCAACCTGCCGGAGGCCGCCAAGCCCAGCTTCCAGGCAACGGAGTTTGACGTGACCATTCCGCTGCCGGCTACGGCTTCTATCGGTATCGGCATCATGCCCACCGAAAAGCTGACCCTGGCCATCGACGTAAACCACGTGCAGTGGAGCAAGTACCGCGCCTTGAATTTCAAATTCAACAACAACGTAGGCGGGGCCGGCATTACCAGCTCTACCTCCAAGCGCTACTATCAGGATGCCCTCACGTTCCGTTTGGGCGGGCAGTACGCCCTCACGGAGGCCTTCACGGTTCGGGCCGGGGGCACCTACGATATGTCGCCGGTGAAGGATGGCTACGTGTCGCCGGAAACGCCGGATGCCAACCGCATTGGCGGTACGCTGGGCGTATCCTACAAGGCCGGTGAGCATTTCTCGGTGGATGTGTCGACGCAGTTCATCAGCATCATGAAGCGCACCCAGACGCAGGCTGAGCTGCAGGATAACGGCACGACCGACCGTGTGCCCGGAACTTACAAAACCAGCATTGTCATTCCTGGTATCGGATTCAACTACACTTTCTAAGCTTCCCACCTCTGATTCCAATGCGTACGTTTTTCAAAAACACACTGCCGGCCCTGGCCCTGCTCGGGTTGGTGCTGGGCGGGTGCCAGCCGGAGCTGGATGCCCCCAAAGCCGACGGTGGCTCGGCGGATTTTTCCAAGTACCTGGCAGTCGGCAACTCGCTGACGGCCGGCTTTGGGGACAATGGCCTGTACCTGGAAGGGCAGCAGAACTCGTATCCGGCTATTCTGGCGCAGCAATTCCAGAAAGCAGGTGGCGGCGAGTTCAAGCAGCCCTTGTTTGCGGCCAATGAGGCCAACGGCAGCGGCTACCTGAAAATCACGGGCTTTTCGAACGGCTCCCCCACGATTGGGGCTGAAACCGCTAACACGGCTATGACCCGGGGCACCGGTCTGGATGGCAAGACCATGCCGCTGACCCTGTACACGGGCACTGACAACCAGAACCTGGGGGTGCCCGGTATCCGCGTAGCTGATATCACCACCAACGGCTACGGCCTGAACAATCCGCTGGGCTTCAACCCTTACTTCGAGCGGCTGCTACCGGCCGGCGACCTTCGCAGCTACGTGCAATACGTGCAGGAGCGGGTAGGTACGGTGAAGCCGACGTTCTTCACCAACTGGCTGGGCAACAACGACGTGTTGGGCTTTGCCAGCTCCGGCGGCACGGCGGCTCCCCTCACGCCCGTAGAAGATTTCACGACCAAGTACAACCAGATGGTGGATGTGCTGACGGCCAACAACGCCAAAGGACTGGTAGCTACCATCCCGAACGTGACGACGGTGCCGCTGTTTACCACGGTGCCCACGGCGGCCGTTATTGCCCAGGTAAACGCTACGCCAATTCCGGCGGCGCTGGTGCCAACCGTTGTAGCCGCATTGGGCCTGCCCGCCGGCTCGGCGCTGCCCACCGGCACCCGCTTTGGCCTTTACATCCGGACCAGCAGTGCTACCGCACCAGTGCGTGAGGCTACGGCCAACGACCTGCTGCTGCTGCCCGCCCGCTCGGTTATCAACACGCCTTCGGCTACCAGCCCGTTCCCGAACGGTATCGGCCTGGTGATACCCGGCGCTCCGGCCCCAGTGGCCGCTGCCCTGGCTGGTTTCGCCAACCCCTTGCCTAACAATCTGGTGCTGGACTCGGGCGAAGCTACTGCGGTAGCAACGCGCACGGCCGAACTGAACACGGTAATCAAAGCCGCTGCTGAGCGCAAAGGGCTGGCCGTATTCGATGCCAATGCCTTCTTCAACACGGTAGCCCGCACCGGCATCGTAACCAACGGAGTAAACAACACGACCAGCTTCGTTACTGGCAACCTGTTTTCGCTGGACGGTGTGCACCCGACGCCCCGCGGCTACGCTATTGTCGCCAACGAGATGATCAAGGTCATCAACAGCAAGTATGGCTCCTCTATCCCGCAGGTTGACCCGAATGCCTACCGCGGCGTGAAGCTGCCCTAGAGGCACTCGTGCCCTAATCAAGCAAAGCCCTCTTCCTTAGTTGGAAGAGGGCTTTTTTGTGCCTGGGTAATTCGTTTACCGGATCATGTGAGGCGGCTGAGGAGGGTTGCGCCTGCTTTCTCCCTCAATGATGTGAGGCCACGCAGTTGGAAGCGCAGAAGGCAGGGTTCTACCTTTGCAATGTTCTGATAAACGCAAGATTATCAGAATAGAAGAAGTTAAAACTGCTCATACACAACCTCACTGCCCGCTATGAAAATGTTGCTGCGTACCCCACTTTTTGCCGTGCTGCTGACGGCCGGTTTGTTTGCTTCCTGCGAAAAAGAAAATGAAGCGGAGCCGGCCAAAACCAAAACCGAGCTGCTCGCCGAAAAAAACTGGAAGCTCACCGCCGAAACCGTGACGCCGGCCGTGCGCGCGGAGGATGGGGAGCTGATAACCGATGTGTATGCCTACCTGCAGGAGTGTGACCGGGACGATATTATGCGGTTCGAAAAAGCCGGGGCTTGCGTGCTGCAGGAAGGCCTAACCCAGTGCGGGGAAGGCCCGGAGCAGTTTGCCGGCACCTGGTCGTTCGAGGCCAACGAAACCATCCTGAAAACTAACCTGCAGACTCTGGGCTCCAGCAGCTTTAACGTGCTGGAACTGTCGGAGTCGGCCATGAAGATCAAGGGCATCCGTACAATTGAAGGGGTAGACCATACCTATACCTACACCTACGCTAAGCAGTAGCCGCCCCAAGTCGTTTCTGCAAACGAAAAAGCCTCTTCAGCTATTGGGGAGGCTTTTTTGACTCTACTTATAGCTGCACCGGCTGCAGCACTTCCGGTAGGGGAGGCGCGGCTTCGCCGGCCAGGCGGGCAGCAATAAGCTGGGCATGGTAGCGGCCGTTTTCGATAAACCAGCGGCTGGTATTGAGGCCGCCGCACACGGTGCCCGCCAGATACAGGCCTGGGCGGTTGGTTTCCAGGGTGTCGGCGTTGTGCGTGGGCGTCTGGGCTGCGTCGGACTGGCAAGTGATGCCCAGCGCGGTCAGGAACCGGAAGTCGGGGTGGTAGCCGGTGAGGGCGTATACGTGCTGGGCCGGCAAGGTGCGCGGACCATCGGGCGTGAGTACCTCTACCGTAGTAGGCGTGATACGCTGCACAGTGGTATTGAACAGGCAGCCGATGCGGCCCTCCTTGATGCGGTTGATCAGGTCGGGCCGGATCCAGTACTTCACCGACTCGCTGATTTCCGCCCCGCGCACTACCAGCACCGGCCGTGCACCGGCCCGCAGCAGCTGCAGCGCCGCCTTGGCCGAGGAATTTTTGGCCCCGATGACAACCACATCCTGGCCGGCGTGGGCGTAGGGCTCCTTGTAGTAGTGCGTCACGTGGGGCAGGTCTTCGCCGGGCACGCGCAGGTAGTTGGGCACGTCGTAAAACCCCGTAGCTACAATCACGAACCGGGCGCCAATGCGGCCTTTCTCCGTCACTACCTCATAGTTGCCCTGCTCACCATCCAGCCCCGTTACCCGCTCGTAGAGACGCAAGGTTAGCTTTTCGGCAAAGGCTACGCGCCGGTAGTAGTCGAGGGCATCTTCGCGCAGGGGTTTGTAGTGCAGCGTGGCCATGGGGTAGCCCCCGATTTCCAGCAGCTCAGGCGTGGAGAAAAACTCCATGTTGGTGGGGTAGCCGATCAGGGAATTCACCAGGGCACCTTTGTCCACCACGCATACCGTGAGGCCACGCCGCTGCACTTCCAGCGCGCAGGCCAGCCCCACGGGCCCGGCCCCTATTACAACCACATCAAAAGCGGAATCTGTCTTCATGCACTGTAATACCGGCCCCAGGGCTAGGAGTTTTTACCAGACTTACTTAGGACTGGAAAGGAATTGCTGCTTGCGTGACGACAGTGCACCCGTCGACCATAGGGCCCAACCCATGAGGACGGGCTGGAAAAACAGCCGTGCCAGCCGCTTCTCATCGGTATCGAGGCCGAAAGCGGAAATGTGGTGCGTGTACTGGTGAACGTTGCCGGGAAACACGGCCGCGTAGAAGGCCGCCAGCCCCAGGCCCATCCGCTGCCGGTTTCGGCCTTTCAGCAGCAGCAGGGCCAGCCCCAGCCCGATTTCCACTACCCCAGAGGCCAGCACCGTGGTGTCTTTATCCAGCGGCACAAAATCGGGCACCTGGGCTTGAAACTCCCGCCGCGCAAAGGTGAGGTGGCCGGTGCCGGCTGCTACCATAAAGGTTCCGAGCAGGCCGCGGGCTACGTTTTGCAGGGTGGTGGTATGGGGTTGAGGAGACATGAGGCTGCTGGTTGAGGTAAGTAGTATCCTGGGCTATACGGCCGCTTTGCTTAGGTAGATACCACTGCGGCTATTTACCAAGCCCAACCACTTATTCTGCCTGTGCCTCGCCAGCCGACTGCCAATAGGGGCTTTCCTGCTATTTCCAGGCGCCTATCAGCCGCCGGATCAGAATGATTTCGCCGGTATGATAAGCGGTGTGGTCGGCAATCAGCATGGCCTCACGCAGAATCGTCTGGCCGTCGCCGTGTGGAATGGGAGCCAGCAGCTCGGTAGCCGGAGCGTGCAGCAGGTTGATAAAGCGCTGCTGGTCAGCCTGAATCTGCTGGAGCGTCTGCTGCCAGGCAGCTTCATCGGCGGTGGCCGTCGGCGCCGGCCAGTAGCCCGTGGGCCAGTCCGGCGACGTATGCTCGCTGCCCAAGGAAAACTCCACAATATCCCACTGCGCAATGCGCACGTGCTCTACCAATTGCCAGATGGTGTACGGCACCCCGGCCACGTGCTGGTTCCACTGATCCGGAGTAAGGCCCGCGCAGGCTTCCTCGAACGTGGCGTGGGCGTTGCCCTTGGTGAGCAGGCTGATGAGTTCGGTAACTACGCCCTGTTTTGTGGTTTGATCCATGAGAGTATTGCCTTATCAGTGTGCCTGCAGCCAGTTGCGGCCGGTGCCCACCTCCACTTCCAGCGGCACGCCGTGGGGCAAGAGCAGGGCGTTAGACATCAGTTCCTTGATTTTGGGTGTGATGAACTCGACTTCCTCCTGCACCGCGTCGAACACCAGTTCGTCGTGCACCTGCAGAATCATTTTGGTGCCGAGCTTCTCCTGAATCAGCCACTCGTGGATGTTGATCATGGCCTTCTTGATGATGTCGGCGGCCGTGCCCTGGATGGGGGCGTTGATGGCGTTGCGCTCCGTGTAGCCGCGCAACGTAGCGTTGCGGGAGTTGATGTCGCGCAGGTAGCGGCGGCGGCCCAGCAGCGTGGTAGCGTATTCCAGTTCCCGCGCCTTATTGATGCTGTCGTCCATGAACTGCTTCACCGACGAAAACTCTTCGAAATACGTGTCGATGATTTCGGTAGCCTCCTTGCGCGAAATGCCGATGCGCTGGGCCAGCCCGAAAGCCGAAATGCCGTAGATAATGCCGAAATTGACGGTTTTGGCCTTACGCCGCATCTCGCTGTCTACCTCGCTCAGCGCTACTTTGAACACCTTGCTGGCCGTGCTGGTATGGATGTCAAGGCCCTGGCGGAAGGCTTCAATCATCGTTTTGTCGCCCGAGAAGTCGGCCATGATGCGCAGCTCCACCTGGGAGTAGTCGGCGGCCAGCAATACGTGCTGGTCGTCGCGGGGTACGAAGGCTTTGCGGATTTCGCGGCCCTTCTCAGTGCGGATGGGTATGTTCTGGAGATTGGGATTGGTGCTGCTCAGGCGGCCAGTGGCCGTCACGGCTTGGTTGAAGGATGTGTGCACCCGGCCATCGGCCACGCACACCAGCTGGGGGAGAGCCTCCACGTAGGTGCTGCGCAGCTTGGTGAGCTGACGGTATTCCAGAATGAGGGCGGCAATGGGGTTTTCGGCGGCCAACTGGCTCAGGATTTCCTCACCGGTGGCGTACTGGCCGGTTTTGGTTTTCTTGATCTTGCCCTTGCCGATATCCATTTTATCGAACAACACCTCGCCCAGCTGCTTGGGGGAGCCAATGTTGAACTCCTGGCCGGCTTCCGCAAAAATCTGCTTTTCGATGTCCACAATATAGCCCTGCAGTTCGGCTGAGTACTCGCCCATAGCCGAAGAGTCAATCTTCACGCCCTCGTACTCAATGTCGGCCAGCACCGGCACCAGCGGGTTTTCCACCTGGTTCAGCAGATCGAGCAGACCTACTTCCTTCAGCAACGGCTCAAACACGTGCTTGAGCTGCAGGGTCACGTCGGCATCCTCGCAGGCGTAGTCCGATACCTCGGCTGGGGGCAGATCAGCCATGGTTTTCTGGTTTTTGCCTTTGGGGCCGATGAGCTCCAGAATGCTGACGGGCGTGTAGTGCAGGTAGGTTTCGGCCAGCACGTCCATGTTGTGGCGCATGTCGGGCTCCAGCAGGTAGTGCGCCAGCATGGTATCAAACAGTGGTCCGCGCACCTGTACCTTATAGTGCTTGAGGATGGTGAGGTCGTACTTGATGTTTTGGCCGATTTTGATGATGTGCGTGGCCTCGAAGAATGGGCAGAATTCGTCTACTAGAGCCTGCGCAGCGGCGTGGTCATCCTGCGGAACGGGCACGTAGTAAGCCTCGCCGGGAAGCCAGCAAAAGGAAAGGCCCACCAGCCGGGCCGTCATGGTGTCCAGCCCAGTGGTTTCGGTGTCGAAGCTGACTTCGGTTTGCAGCAGCAGGAATTCCAGCAAAGACTTGCGCAGTTCCGGCGTGTCTATCAGGTGGTATTGGTGCGGCACATCCTGCAGCGTGCGGCGCGGACCGGCCGGGGCCCCGAAGGAGCCGGTTTCGCCTTCTTCGGCAGCTATGCCCACCGCCGCATCGGCCGACGAGCCGAACAGGCTGCCTTGGCCTTCGGCCACTTTGGGGCGGCGGGCACCGCGCGGGGTAGGGGCGGCACTCACGCCGGCCGGGCTGCCGCCCCCCAGTACGCGGGCGGCCAGCTGGCGGAACTCCAGCTCCTCGAACAGCTGGCGCAGCTCGTCTTCGTCGGGCTTGTCGAGCACCAGCTTGTCGGCCTCAAACTCAATGGGCACGTCGAGGTGAATGGTGGCCAGCTCCTTGCTCATGAGGCCCTGCTCGGCGAAGTTGCGCACGTTTTCCTGCTGCTTGCCCTTGAGCTCGTCCACGCTGGCAATCAGATTTTCTACGGAGCCATACTTCTGAATCAGCGTCTTGGCGGTTTTCTCGCCGATGCCCGGAATGCCGGGAATGTTGTCGGAGGCGTCGCCCTGCAGACCCAGAATGTCAATTACCTGCTCTACCCGCTCAATCTCGAAGCGCTGCAGCACGTGCTGCACGTCGAGCACCTCGGCGGCGTTGCCCATAAAGGCCGGCCGGTAGATTTTGATGCAGTCCGTTACCAGCTGGCAGTAGTCCTTGTCCGGCGTCATCATGAAGACCTCCCCGAAGCCCTGGGCCTCGGCTCGGCGGGCCAGCGTGCCAATCACGTCGTCGGCCTCGTAGCCTTCCACCATCAGAATGGGAATGTGGAAAGCCTTGATAATGCGCTTGATGTAGGGAATGGCCAGGCCGATGTCCTCGGGCATGGCCTGGCGCTGGGCCTTGTACTCGGCGTACTGCTCGTGGCGGAAGGTCTTTTTGGCCGCATCAAACGCCACCCCAATGTGCGTGGGCTTTTCCTTTTGCAGTACTTCTACCAGGGTGTTGGTGAAGCCCAGAATGGCTCCGGTATTGAGGCCCTTGGAGTTTACGCGCGGGTTCTTGCTGAAGGCAAAGTGGGCACGGTAAATCAGGGCAAAGGCGTCGAGCAGGAAAAGCTTGTGGGGCTGGTTGGCAGAGGCGTCAGTCATAGGAAGGCGAAGGTACGGAAGCGGCTCGGGGCAGGAAAAAGATAAGATACGTACGCGCCGCCCTATCTTTCATTTATGAAAGGGCATTATTTTATTCTTTTACTTGGGCTGGGTAGCGGGCTGCCGGCCGTAGCCCAGCAGGCTACAGCTAACTCACCACGTCCTGGTCCGGAAGAGCACGCCCGGCAGGTAGCCGCGTTTCAGCAGGAGCTGAACGCGGAGTACCGGGACTCTACCCGCAGCCCGCTGCCTCGCGAAGCCCGCATTGCTTTCCTCAGCCTGCCGTTTTTTCCTGCCAATTACGCGGCCTGCGTGGATGCACAGTTCGTCGCCGATTCACTGGGCGCGCCGTTTGTGATGCAAACCAGCACCGACCGCCGGCCCTTCTACCGCAAATACGGCGAGTTGCGTTTCCAGCTGAACGGAAAGCCGCAGAAGCTGACCGTATACCAGAGCCTGGACCTGCAGCGCAGCCCCGAGTACCGCGACTACCTGTTTGTGCCGTTTACTGACCGCACCAATGGCCATACCAGCTACGGAGGCGGCCGCTATATCGACCTGCGCCGGGCCCAGCTGCAGGGTGGCAGGCTGGTACTGGATTTCAACCGGGCCTATAACCCCTTTTGCGCCTACAGCAGCAAGTATTCCTGCCCGGTCCCGCCCGCCGAAAACCGGCTGCCCGTGGCTGTTGAAGCCGGCGTGATGAGCAGCCATTAACGCAGGTACGCCGCTTCCGGCTCAGCCGAATAAGCTGGCCTGGAAGCGGCGTGCCTGGGGTATAAGCGCCCGGAAGGCTTATAATGGCTGCTTCACATCCAGCACGTAGGTAGTGCTGCCAGCCACACCATTGTTAGTCAGCCCCTGCACCACTACCAGGTAGCGGCCCGTCTGGTCACCGGTATAAAACGTGGTACTGCTTCCCTGCGCAGTGGTTGAAATAGCCGGATTCCAGTAAAGAAGGTTGCGCAAATCGGGCAGGCGGCTTTGGCGGGCTAATGGGGTATCGTAGCGGGGCGCATAGAATTCCCGTTGCCCCTGCAGGCCGTCATATTGCTGTACCAGTACCCTGGGGTCGAGGGAAACCTTGGCCAGGTCGCCTTTATAGGTAATGAAGCTAACGATGCCATCGTAAATAGAGGAGCCGTGGAAGTAGCGGCTGTCCATCACCTCCAGCTGCTGAATGCTGAGCGGATCTATGGCCATAGCCTTGTTCATGTCAAATATGGGCACCCCATCCAGCAACACCAGCGGGTTTTGCGTGAGCAGGCCGCCATTCACCTTGTCTTTCACCAGCAGATGAAAGCCGTCTTTGCGGCGGCGTACATCTACGCCGGGCACGTATTCGCGCATTACCTCCTCCAGTACCTTAAACCGGGTGTATTTATCCAGCAGGTAGCGCTCATCGGGCTTGCCGTAAAAAGCCACGCTGTCGGCGGGGGGCAGGGTATACTGGCTGGCAAATTTGCCGGAGAAGGCCTGCTGAACCTGGTTCTGAAAATGCCGCTTGCTGTAGGCTGCTTCCAGCCGGGGCAGCCGGGGCAGCAAAGCCGCATCGGCCGCAGAATACTGCTGGGAGAATGGTGAAATGATTTCTACCTGACTGGTGCTATCCTGGTGCGGATCCGTCTGCACTACGATGTTTCTGGAGCCATAAAAACGGTTCAGTTCAAACAAAAAGCTGCCATCGGGTCCGCTCACGGCATTTTGCAGGCGCACAATGCGGCTCGGCGAGGACAAGTACGTGGTAATGCCTGCCGGGCCCTGCGAGCCTGGCTTGCTAAGGCGGCCCCGCACCAGCAGGCCGTTGAGCTCAGGCAAATGCTCGAACCGCGGGGGCGTAGAGGCCAGCACCTGCGACCAGCTGAATCGGCTCCAACCCTGCGTGAGCATAAGGTTATTGGTAGCCTCCGCCACTTCGGGGGTAGCGGCCGAGAAGTAGTAGGCGGGCTGCTCAACCGTGCCGCGTAAGTCGGCGGAAAGCCATAGGTAGCTGTTGATGTCGGGGGTAAGCGCGGTCGTGAGCGAATCCAGCCGGTACACGGCCATCGATAGGTTGGCCGGCAAAGTCCCGGAGCTGGTGCCCGTGGTTAGTTGTATGCTTGCTTTTTCCCTGGCAGCATAGGCTGTTTTATCGGGCCGGGCCGTGATAGTGAGCGTCTGCCGGGGCGGCTGGAAATACAGCCGCTCGCACACCGGCTGCTGGGCCTCATTGAACACGGTGAGGTGAGATACCCCGTCCAAAAGCCGGGATGGGTCGATGGTAAATACAGCCTGGCCGTTGACCAGCTGCTGCTGGGCGGCCACTGCTACCTGCTGCCGGGAATGCACCAGCAGGGCAACCCGTTCGGGTTGGGCATTGCCGGAGTTTACCGTCACGGTAAGAGCAGTAGCCGAGCTGTTTTCCACATGTAGCACGTAGCCCTGCTCATACACCCTGGGCAGCGGATACGTAACAGCAGGGCGTTTGTCGAGGCTGACTACGGCCGTGTAGGCTACCCCTGCTTTGGGCGTGAAGCGGAAGTTGCCCATGCCAAAGCGCAACGACTTAAACTGCGCCACCACCGCGCCCTGCGCCGTCAGGACCTTGCCCTCGACGGCGACACCGCGGCCTTTGTTGTCAGTGGCCTTGAACCCTACCGTGCTGGTCAGGCCCTGCACTAAGTTGCCCCCCTCCGGAAAAAACTGTAGATCATACCGGGCCGTATCGGGCCGGGTAAAGACGCCGGCTGAGGCAGCGGTGTTTACAATAGTTATAGGGCTGCGGAAATAGTATTCCGGCCCAAAGTTCTTCATCCAGCTGGTATAGGCCCGCACGGTGTAGGAGCCGGAAGGCATTGACGCCGGAATAGCAAAAGAGCCTTGCCCCTGCGCATCCCTGAGGCCTATCTTGGCTTGGAGTACCGAGCGTTTCTCTTTATCCAGCACTTCCACGTAGGCTACTTTGCTTAGCGACAACGGCCGGAGAGCAGTGCCCTCCACGGCATACACCTTAAACCACATGGTTTCGCCACTCAGGTACAAAGGCCGGTCGAGGTGCAGAAAGAGCTTCTCAGGCAAGGCGCCTTGCTGGTAGCGCACCAGCTTGCGCGTAAGGCCATTGAGGGAGTCGAGCTGGCTATACCCGGGCAGACTGGTGAGCCACAGCAGCAAAGCCAGCCGCCAGGCGTACCGGGGAAAAAAGCTGACGGGATTTGTCGTAAGAAGAGCCATCAAATAAGAACTTTCAAGAGAAACTGGTGCCGGTAACGGGTAGAGCCGGCCCCGCAGGCGGCGGGCTAAACGCTCGGCTGCAGGGTAACTACAGCCAAGCAGTACTCCAGGAGCTCAGGCCGATGAAGAGGTGCTTTTCCGCCCGGGCTGCCAGTTAAAGGTGCCGGCAGGATCAAAATTTGAAGTTGTAGGTAACGGTCGGAATCGGCTGGCCAAAAATAGAGAGCTTGTAGCCTTTAATCTGACCGTTCTGCGACTTGAAGTACACGGAGTAGGCGTTCTTCCGGCCCGTCACGTTGTACACGCCCACCGTCCAGGAGCCGTGCGCCGTCTTTTTCACCTTGTGGTTGCCCTCAATATTCAGCGCTACGTCGGCCCGGTAAAAGTCGGGTACGCGGTACGCATTGCGGTCTGAGTAATAGAGGCGGGGCACGTCGCCGATGTAGTACTTGGCCAGCGGCAGCGTGATGGGGCGGCCGGTGCTGTACGTCAGGTTCATGGAGGCACTCAGGCGGCGGTTGACGCGGTAGTTGCTAATCAGGGTAAAATCGTGGGGCTTATCAAAATTGCTGGGGTAGTAGCTGCCGCCATTGATCCGCTCGGCAGGGGTGCCGCCGTTTACCTGCACCAGTGAGCGGGAATAAGTGTAGCTGACCCAGCCGTTGATTTTGCCCGTCGTTTTCTTCACCATCACCTCTACGCCGTACGCTTTGCCCACCGCATTCACAATATCCGTTTCGATGTGGTGGTTCAGGATCAGCGTAGCGCCGCTCTTGAAGTCCACAAAGTCCCGGATTGACTTGTAGTAGGTTTCCACCGATGTTTCGATGGTATTGGACTTGAAGTTGTGGTAGTAGCCCACCGAGAACTGGTCGCCTACCTGCGGCCGGATGTTGCTGTCACTTAGTTTCCAGGTGTCGGCCGGCGATACGGAGGCCGTGTTCGTCAGTTGATGGATGTACTGACGGGTGCGGTTGTAGCTCACTTTTACCGACGTATTATCGGTGAGCGAGTAGCGCGCCGATACCCGGTATTCCGGGCCGTGGTACGTAGCCAGTACTTTGCGGGCCCCATAGCGTACGGTGTCGATAATGGATGCCTCCGAGCGCGACTCGCCCGGGGCGTACCGGTACACGTCGCGCGGGCCCAGCGCATTAAACAGGGAATACCGCAGGCCCAGCGCCACGGAAAAGCGGGGCGAGAGGTCGATGCGGTCCGAGGCGTAGAGGGCACTTTCCAGGGCCTGCTCCTGGGGCAGAATATCAGCCTTGACCAAGGAGGCGCTGCCTACGGGCGTCTGGCTGCCGGGGGAGATATTGTAGAGCAGCGTGCTGGTCCCAAATTCCACCGTATGCTTGGCGCTGGGGAAGTAGCTGAAGTCGGCCTGCAGATTGGTTTGCTTGATGCCGTAGCGCAGGCGGGCGGCATTCACCGGGTTTTCGTCGCTGGCTATGTTGTAGCTGTACTGGCTGTGGGCCCCGGTAAACACCCCGTAGATCTTGTTGCTGAAGTTGTGCTGCCACTTAAGGCTGGCATTGCGGTTTGTATACTGATAAGACGTGTCGCCGGCCAGGCGAAACTTGTCGGCGCTCAGGTAGCCCGTGGCGTACACCGAGTTCCGGTCATCCAGCTGATAGTTCAAGTGGGCACTCACATCGTAGAAGGAGGCCGAGCTTTGCCGGAGCTTAGGGTCATCCAGCAGCTTCAGAATCCAATTGGAGTAACTACTCCGGCCACTGACGATAAATGCCCCTTTATCCTTTACAATGGGGCCTTCGAACGTAACGCGGCTGGTAAGCGGGCCAATGCCGCCGGAGCCGCTGAACTTCTTCTTGTTGCCTTCGCGGGTTTTGATTTCCAGCACCGAGGACAGGCGGCCGCCATACTTGGCCGGAATGGCGCTTTTGTACAGCTCCACAGTTTGCAGAATGTCGGGGTTGAACGCCGAGAAAAAGCCAAACAGGTGGGACGGATTGTAGATGGTGGTGCCGTTGAACAAAATCAGGTTCTGGTCGGTGGAGCCGCCGCGCACGTTCAGGCCCGTGCTGCCTTCGCCTACCGACTTCACGCCGGGCAGCGTAAGGATAACCCGGAGAATGTCGGCCTCCCCGAAAGCCGTGGGCACCTGGCGGATGGTCTTAATGTCGAGCTTTTCCAGGCCCATCTGCATGCCCGACACGTTCTTGTCTTTTTCCGCCTCAATTACCAGCTTCCTTCAGCGTGGTAATGTCTTCCTCCACTTCCACCTCCAGCTTACCATTGCCCCGCAGCAGCACCTGCCGCCTCGTATTCTTGATGCCAATGCCCCGGATTTTGATGATGTGCCGGCCAACGGGCAGCGTGAGGGAGTAATAGCCGAACTGGTCGGTGCTGGTGCCGATAGAAGGCGACTCGATATACACGGTGGCCCCGATAACGGGCTCCCCCGATTTCGCTTCGCGGATATGACCGGCAATAGTAGCCTGGCTTTTCCCGGAGGTGCCGTTGCCTATTTCCAGTACCAGGTTTTCCGCATTGCCTGTGGCGCGCGCCTGGTCAGCCGCGGGTTCCGGCTCCTGGGCGTCGTCGGTGGCGGCCAGGCCGGTGGTATCGCCAAAAAAGCGGCTGGGCAGCGTGGCGGAAATAACTGTGCCCCGGGTGATAAACACCCGGTTCTCATCGTCGAAGGCGGCGCGGAGCCCGGTGTTCTTAAGGGCCTGCTCCAGTACTGCCTGGACAGGCTGATTCTTCACCTGCACGGTAACAACCAGGCTGTCGACGGCTGCCGGATCAAAGTAGAAGCGGGTTCCGGTCTGGGCTTCCAACTGACCGACAAACTGCTCAAACGGCGTTTGGGTAAAATTGCCACTGACTAATTTCTCAGACCCTGATTTCTGGCCAAAGCTACTGGTGCTAAGCAGAAAGAAAAACAAGCAAACAACCAGTTGGTAACACTGCTTCATAAAAGGCACTATAGGAAAACGGGTGCTTAACAAAAAAAGGGCGCCGATAAATCTTCTACACTAAACTGTTGTAGAAACGCACTACCTGTATGATATCGGACTCACGGGTGTTCTTGTTGAATTTTAATTTATTGTCCCGGATATATTTCTGAATTTCTTTGCTGCGGTCGGCCAAAAGGCGCGTAACGGATCCTTTGCTGCTTACGGAATAGAACACGCCCGACTTTTTTATAAAAAGCTTATTGGTTTCAACAAATTCCAGGTACTTCTGCCCCTGATTTACATGCTCCTGCATGCGCTTGGCGCGCTTGGCCAGCACCTGGAGCGTATTATCCTCTAAGACCTCATAAAATCCCGTTTGCACAACTTTTTGATTTGTGCTGTCGGTTTCTATGCGAATAAACCGATGCCCGGCAACTGAGAATTCGCGCAGCTTTTCGCTAACCAATCTAAAGCGCAGGGGGTTGGTAGGCTGCTGCAGAATAACCTGTTCGGAAAGAATATCATACACCAGCTGCAGGTCAGGAAAATAATGGTCGTTGTAGTGCACACTACCGGCCGCCTTTTCGGGAGAAAGAAAAAACTGATGCCCGATATTCTGCCGGTACCGCTTGGCAAAATCAACGTACTCCGGTCCGTTATATAACTGGGAGTTGATGGGAAAGGCCTGGGTGTACTCCTGCTGAAGCTGGCTTACGGATGCTGCAACAAGGGGAGTATGGTCGGGAGCAGGAGTCTGTGAAAAGGCTCGTTGCGCAAAAAGCAGCAGGCAAAGCACGGGGATACTCCGTCGGATAGACATGGGTGTGTTCATCAATAATTTATGGGCGAAATAACGAAAGCCGGTTCTGTTTCCCACCTCACTGCGTGAGGTATAGAGTGACTAATAGTAAGCAGGGTTGCATGCCTACAAATGGTGCAGGCTTTCTTTTCAGGGCGGCTCTTCACTTCCCTGCTTTGCTTTTGAGAGAATTCCTCTCATTGTTTGTGCCTGACCAGCTGTTTCTTATAGTGCCCTAAGAGGTAGCGTACTTTTGCCCGGGCAGCCCTCACCGGGGTGGTGAATGGCAATGTTTCGCCATACATTTAAATGGGAAGCCACACGTGGAAGAGCAACAAAAGATGCGGAGGCCAACAGTGCTGTAAGCCCGCGCTGCTTCGCGCCACCGCTTATCCCGGGTGCGCGCCTTCACGTAGAGGCTACGTATGCGCTACCTCTCCCTCGACCTCGAAACCTCCGGCAGCAACCCGCAGCGCCACCAGATACTGGAGCTGGCTGCCGTGGTGGAAGACACCAGGCAGCTGCGGCCGTTGGCAGAACTGCCCGCCTTCCGGCGCGTGGTGCGCCACCAAGAGTACGTAGGCACGGCCGGCGCCCTGGCCCTGAATGCCCGCCTGCTGGCAGAGCTGGCCCGTAAAGAGCCCAATCCGGAGCTATGCAAGCCCGCGGAGCTGCTACCCCAGCTGCGGGCGTTTCTGCTGGCGCACGGCTTCAAAACCGATAAGCACGACTGTGTGGCGGTAACAATGGCCGGCAAAAACATTGCGGTGTTCGACCTGGGGTTTCTGCGGGAACTGCCGGGCTATGGCACCCTGGTACGCGCCGAGCCCGCCATGCTCGACCCGGCGGCGTTCTACCTGAACTGGCGCAAGGACACCCGCCTGCCTACCATGCAAACGTGTAAGGCCCGGGCTGGCTTCGAGGACGACACCGTAGCCCACCAAGCCCTGGCCGATGCCTTGGACGTAGTGCAGCTGCTCCGGCCGTTTTATGAGTTGCCGGGATATAAAATGGTGAAATAGTGAGCTGGTGAAATGGTGAGTTTAATGTTCTGTTTTTGCCATTCGTGTGGCCAGAACGTCAAACCCACCATTTCATCAACTCACCGTTTCACCTTCTACCAGTCGCCGGAGGCGCCGCCGCCGCCAAAGGAGCCACCGCCGAAGCCACCGAAGCCTCCGCCGCCACCTCCACCGCCGCCGAAGCCGCCACCCCCAAAGCCACCGCCACCCAGGATGATAGGCGGAATAAATCCTCCCCCAAAACCCCGGTTACGGCGGCCACCAAAGCCGCCTCCGCCACCACCCCCGCCACGCATGCGGGAAATGAGGATGATAATCAGAATGCCGAGTATAACCCAAAACATCCAGCCAGAGCCGCTGCTGTCTTCGTAGTCGCCAGTGGCGCGGGGCTCAGCCTTGTACTCACCGCTGGCCAGCGCAATCAGGCGGGTAGTGGCCTCATCCAGGCCGGTATAGTACTGACCCGCCCGGAAATTGGGCACGATAACGTTGCTGATGACGCGCTTGGCCAGTGCATCGGGAATGGCACCCTCCAGGCCGTAGCCGGTTTGAATGGTGACTTTATGCTCCACGTTGCTGACCAGGATCAGCAGGCCGTTGTTTTTGCCCTTGCGACCCACGCCCCAGCTTTCACCCAGCCGCTGCGCGTAGTCGGCCACCTCATAGCCGTCCAGCGTCTGCACCGTAACGATGGCAATCTGCGAGGAGGTAGAGTCGTTGTAGGCCACCAGCTTCTGCTCCAGCCGGGCTTCTTCGTCGGGGCTGAGCAGGCCGGCAAGGTCGTTGACGAGGCGCGCGGGCGAAGGCCGTGGCGGCAGATTCTGGCCTACGGCTGCTGAAATAACCAGCAGCCACAGAGCCAGCAGCGGCAGGCACCACCCCGCTGGCTTCAGCCAGGAAAACCTAAGAGAGGATACGGTCATTTGCGTGGCGCGGAATCGCCAAACGAGATGGAGTCGTCGAGCTCGTTCTGGTCGGTAGTGGCATCGTAGGGAAAATACCGCTGCAGCTGCTCACCTACCAGCTGAATGCCTTTTTCCAGGCCCACCACAAACTTGTTGAGCCGGAAATGGTCAAGCACAATTTCCTTGGTGCTTTCCCAGAAGTCGTCGGGCACGGCGGCGTTGATGCCGGCATCGCCAATTACGGCAAACTGCCGCGAGTCCCAGGCTACATAGAACAGCACCCCGTTTCGCTGCGCGGTGTGCTGCATGTTGAGCTGGGCAAAAACCTGCGCGGCGCGGTCCAGTGGCTCGGGAGTAGGGCACTGGTTTTCCAGATGCACGCGAATTTCCCCGGAAGTGCGCACCTCAGCCTGCCGGATGGCGGCTATGAGCGAAGCTTCCTGCTGGGGCGTGAGCGGGTTGGTCATGGGTTAGGGTCTTGGGGACTTGGGGTCTTGGGGTCTTGGTTGATGTTTTTGAAAACAACGCCTCATTGAGCGTCAACCAAGACCTCAAGACACCAAGACCCTAACAACTAATTAAAACTGTACCGTGGGAGCTTTCTGAGCACTGGCATCGGCCTCAAAGTAGGGCTTCTCGGCGAAGCCGAACATGCCGGCAAAAAGGTTGTTGGGGAACGACTTGATGTAGCCGTTGTAGTCGTTGGTGACGGTGTTGAACTTCTGGCGCTCCACGTTGATGCGGTTTTCGGTGCCCTCAATCTGGGCCTGCAGCTCCTGGAAGTTGGCGTTGGCCTTCAGGTCAGGGTAGTTTTCCGAAACGGCCAGCAAACGACCCAGACCCGATGAAATCTGGCTTTGGGCTTCCTGGAATCTTTTGATGTTTTCGGGCGTCAGCTGGTCGGAGTTTACCTGCACGCTCGTGGCCTTGGCACGGGCTTCAATCACCTCCGTCAGCGTCGATTTCTCGAAGTTGGCGGCGCCTTTTACGGTATTTACCAGGTTCGGAATCAGGTCGGAGCGGCGCTGGTAGCTGTTCTGCACGTTGGCCCACTGGGCTTTCACGGCCTGATCTTTCTGCACCATGGAGTTGTAGCCGCAGGAAGTCTGGCTGAGCATAATCATCAGACCGGCAAAGTAGAGAAGGAAACGTTTCATAGAAGAAGTTGGAAAAAGGGAGTGAGGGAGAGAAAACAAGGGAAAACCGCTGAGCCCAGGGGGCGGTTATACGAGGCGGTACGGCGGAGCTTGGTCAACCAAACCTATGGAAGAAATCCTATATACACGTGCTGCCAGTACGAATTCGGGCGGCGGCGGTTGTATACAGGCTGGCTAAACCAATCGAATCTGTATTTTGCGAATCTATTCCTCGCCCATTTTAGTATGAAAGCAGTTATTCCCGTTGCTGGTATCGGCACCCGCCTGCGCCCCCACACGCACACCCAGCCCAAGTCGCTGGTGCCCGTGGCGGGCACCACCATCCTGGGCCACATCATCGACCGGCTCCAGGCCGCGGGCATCGAGGAGTTTGTGTTCATCATCGGCTACCTGGGTGAGAAAGTGGAGCGCTACGTGCGCCGCCAGTACCCGACGCTGCAGGCTACGTTTGTGGTGCAGGAGCCCCGTGAGGGCATCGGCCACGCCCTGTGGCTGGCCCGCGACACGTTCCGCCACGACGAGGGCGTGCTTATCCTGCTCGGCGATACTATCGTGGACATCGACCTGGCGCAGCTGCTGCGCACGCCCGGCACGGTGCTGGCCGTGAAGGAAGTGAAGACGCCCACCATGTTTGGACTGGTGGAAACCGGCGCCGGCGGCCGCGTAACCAAAGTGGTGGAAAAGCCCAAGATTCCGAAGTCGAACTACGCCATGGTGGGACTCTACAAGATTGCCAACCCGGAAGGCCTGGCCAAGGCCCTGGAGCAGATCATCGACGAAGACCAGCGTACCCACGGCGAGTTTCAACTGACTGATGCCCTCATGCGCATGATTCAGCAGGGGGAAACCATCACCACCACGCCGGTGGACAACTGGTTTGACTGCGGCCGCAAGGAAACCCTGCTCGAAGCCAACGCCCGTCTGCTCAACCGCCCCGAGTTTCTGGGCCGCCGCGAGTACCCCGAATTTCCGGATACCATCATCATTCCGCCCGTCAGCATTGGCCGTGACTGTCAGATTTCCAACGCCATCATTGGCCCCAACGTGGCCATCGGCGACCGGACCATCGTGCGCAACACTATCCTCAGTGACGCCATTATTGGCTCCTACTCGGAGCTGCGCTCCGCCGTGCTGCACGACTGCATCGTGGGCTCCGACGCTTCTTTCCGCGGGATGAACCACAGCCTCAACATCGGCGACAACACGGAAATTGATTACAGCTAACGGCTATTTAGTAGTGCAGGGATGAACGACGAATTCAAGTTTCAAGCGAAAGCGGAGTCGGAAGGAAAGGTCTTGGCGTTGGGCGGCCGCATCTGTGACTGGCTGCCGATCCTGGATACGCCGGCGGTGCGCTCAATAGAGGAAGTGAAAGGCCGCATGAGCGTGCTGAACGCGCTGATCAATATTTCCTTTCAGGCCCCGGTAGGCATTATCCGTGACTGGCTTGCCGAGCAGGATTTGCTCATATTTTTGTCAGAAGAAGAAGAGCTTCTGCTCCGCAAAAGCAACGAAGAACTCACGGAGCAGGAGCTGATTAACCTGCGCTGGAGCCTGGAAAGCCTGTGGGCGATGATGTGGGCCACCGAGATGACACCGGAACTAGTGCCCACCAACTGGTGTGGCGACGATATGGCCTCGATGCTGCCCAATCTGGAGGCGGGGGAGGACAATGCAAAAATGGCGCAGGTGCAGCAACTGCGGCCCACCGAGGAGCTGTACCGCATGCTGGACTACTATTATCGGCTCCACTGGTACTGTGTGGATGAGCGCCTGCACGGGCGCGAGGCGCTGGTATCCGAGAGCCTGGTGTATGAGCGGCGCAAAGCCCTGGAGTGGATTTTCAACCGGGCCCATGACTGGGACGACGTGGAAATGAGCACGTAGCGGCTGTGAAAGCGAGGGGCAACAACTAAATTTCTGCCCTACGCTTTGCCGGCGCACAACCTTCCGCCGGGCTTGTCAGTACGCGGGGTTGCGGCTTCGGCCGCCAACCTGTACTTTGGCCCGATGCGAAAACCCACTTTGCTTACCCTGCTGCCGGCCGTGGCAGCCACCCTGCTGCTGACTGGCTGCTACTCCCGGGAGGACATGAAATCGGAAGGGGGCGCGGCCACCACGCCTACCGAAGTGCCGCCCACCGAAGTGCCCGGGGCCGTAGCGCCCAGAAATACCGCTGCGCCCACCGAGGCTACCAATGCGCTGCTCACGCAGGTAAACGTGTTTCTGGAAGTGTCGGGGTCTATGGAAGGGTTTATGCCCAAGCCCGGTGGCGGGGCCGAGAATACCAGGTTTCAGCAGCACGTAGCCCAGTTTTTGTCGGACGTGAACCGCAGCCCGGCCGTCCAGCAGAAGCAGTTCTTCCGCATCAAGGAAAAGCCCTACCGCGACTCGTACCAGCAGCTTTCGGGCACGGTGCGCGGGGGCATTCAGGAGCCGGCCAAGAGCACGGATATTCCCTCGGTGCTCGATACGCTGGTGAGCCGCTACTACCAGCCCGGCGCCGTGAGCGTGCTGATTTCGGACTTTATTTATTCCCCGAAAAACGCCGGCGCTATTCCCTACATCAAAACCGATATTACCGACGCCCTCAACCGCGCCGGCCGCTCCGACCTGGCCGTGTCGGTCTACGGCTTCACCTCCGACTTCAAGGGAGCCTTTTACCCGGCCCTGAAAACCGCCGGGGCCAAGCGCGCCAACTGCTGCGACACCGATATTCCGTACTACTTCTGGGTGCTGGGCCCGGCCGATGCCGTGCGCCGCTTCGATGCCGCCGTGCTCAGCAAGCAGCCGGCCGAGCAGGCCCACTTCGGGGTCACGTATCCGGTGCCTACGTCTTCCTTGCTCAGTAAATTCCAGAACCAGGGCAGCTGGTACTACGGGGACGAGGGCGCCAGCAAGCGGGCCGCGGGCGCCTCTTACCACACCATTACGGTAGCCGAAGCCTCGGCCGCGCAGCCCGTGGAATTCGTGCTGGGCCTGGACCTTAAGGCGCTGCCGGCCCTGTACCAGGACGTGGCCTACCTCAAGCAAAACCTGCAGCTCATCGGTCAGGATACCGACGCCAAAATTGCGCAGGTGTTTGCGGCCACCGACCAGACCCGCGCCAGCAGCGGCCCCGAATCCGGCTACACCCACTTTGTGAAGGTGCGCCTCACGCGCCTGGGCAAAGCGGCCCGGCCCCTGCAAGTGGTGCTGAATGACCGACGGCCCGCCTGGGTAAATCAGTGGACCACCAAGAACGACAGCAACCCCAACCAGAGCGGCACCAAGACATTTGCGCTCAGCTCGTTGGTAGACGGGGTCCAGGCTGTAACGACCAGTGAGCAGGATGCCCGGCCCATCTTCCGCATCGACCTGACGTTGCAGCCGGCCCGGTAATTGCCCCGCTGCAACCTCGCTGCGTACACTATACGCGGCCGTTTGCCGTTTCATCCTCCCCGCGTACCTCTCTCCTAACTCATTTCCGCGTTTCCCTCAGCTTCTATGAAAGCACTGTTCCAGACCATCTACGAACTCATCGGCCAGCCCCAGCCGCCCGCCGATACGCCCGTGTACCGCGACGTTATCTTCCCCAACCTGGGGCTGCTGAACTGGGGCCTTTCCCTGGCGCTGGTGTTGCTGTTTTACCTGGGCATCAACCGCGCTATGGGCGTGGCAACCTTCAACAAAGGACGCCACTGGGGCATTTTCCTGGCGCTAAACGCGGTGCTGGCTTTCGTTATTACCCTCTGGCAGACCAGCGCCCAGCAGGCTACCCAGCACAGCTACATCTACTGGCTGGCTACCTGGAACGCGGTGCTGAGCATGCTCTGGTTTTTCCTGTTCTCCCTGCTGCTCAAGCGTACCTCCACCAACGCCAGCACAACTCCATTTTAATTTAGAAGTCAGAAATGAGAGCTTAGAACTGAGACTCGTTCGAATACTCAGAACGGCACTTTGGTACATCTCAGATCTAAGCTCTTATATCTAAGACCTTCCCTGCACTCATGGCTAAACTGTTTTTATTCGGCATCGGCGGCACGGGCTCCCGCGTGATTCGCTCCCTGACCATGCTGCTGGCCTCGGGCGTAGAGCTGCCCAACTGCGACCGGGTAGTGCCCATCATCATCGACCCCGACGCCCACAACGGCGACATGAACCGCACGGTGGCGTTGCTGCAAAGCTACCAGCAGGTGCACCGCCGCCTGGGCCAGCAGGAGGAAGGCTTCTTCAAAACCGACATCAGCACGCTGAGCAACATCTCGGCCGATGCCAACGGCGGGGTGAAAGACACCTTCATCTTCGACTTCGGCGGCATCAACCAGAGCTTCCGCCAGTACCTGCACTACGACCAGCTCTCCGTGGACTCCAAAGCCATGGTGGAGCTGCTTTTCACCCAGGACAACCTGGAAAGCCCGCTTACTATTGGCTTCCGCGGCTCGCCCAACGTAGGCTCCGTGGTACTGAACAAAGTGGTGGAAAGCCCGGAAATGCGGTTTTTCGCCGACAACTTCCAGGAAGGCGACCGGGTGTTTTTCGTGTCGAGCATCTTCGGGGGTACCGGCGCGGCCGGCTTCCCGCTGCTGCTCAAAAACCTGAAAGACCCCAACACCCGCCTCAGCAACGCCCGCTACCTGCGCGACGCCCTGACCGGTGCCGTGACGGTGATGCCGTATTTCGCGCTGCAGAGCGAGGAAAATCAGGTTATTGACTCCAACAACTTCCTGACCAAGACGAAGGCCGCGCTCAGCTACTACGAGCACAACCTGCCGGGCCTCGACGCGCTGTACTACCTGGCCGACACGCCCGACACGCCCTACGACAACCAGCCCGGCGGCACCCAGCAGAAAAATAAGGCCCATCTGATTGAGCTGCTGGCGGCCCTGAGCATCGTGGATTTCATGCAGTACTCCGATGCCGAACTGCGTAGCGGTGCGCCCCAGCTTCCACGAGTACGGCCTGGGTGGAGACTCAATGGAGGTGCAGTTTGGCCACTTGCCCGACGAAACCCGCGAGCTGGTAGCCAAGCACCTCACCCAGATGCTGTACTTCTCGCGCTACCACAAGCAGCACCTGCCCACCGACAAGGCGCCCTACCACGACAACCTGAAGCTGGACTATGCCCTGCGCAACGAGCCCATCTTCCGGGAGTTGAACAACCTGCTGCACAGCCCCGAGTTCGGCATAGACCAGTGGCTGCAGGAACTCTCCCAAAACCGCCGCGCCTTCCGCCCCTTCGACTTGAGCACGGATGATTTCAACGCCATGATTGCCGGCAAGCCCGTGGAAAAGAAGTGGAACGACTTCTTCAACAAAGGCCTCAGCCACAACTGGCTGCTCGATAACCTCAACAAAGCCGACAAGTCCATCAACGAGCCCGACAACTTCAAGAAGCTGCTGGCCCTGTTCTACGATGTAACCGACAAGGCCTTTGAGGAAAAGGTGAAAGTGGTGTAACCAGAACAAAAGCTCCCCTCCTCAGCTGAGGAGGGGACGCGGCAGCTTGCTGCCGCTGGGGTGGTTGGTCTCGTTGCTGATGTTGTTTGGTAATTATATACCACACTAGCGAAATTCCTCAGTCCCTAGCTTGATACGCCACATGCTCGGAATGACGGGATAAGCAAACAACGAAACAACGACTTTACCACCCCGCCCTTCGGGCACCCCTCCTTGAAAAAGGAGGGGACTCCGTTCAAATCAAAGCAAACTCAGAATGGCTAAAGTCCTTCGCCTGCACAATAACGGGTCCCAGCAAGTACAAGGCTGGCAGAAAACTGCCCCCGTCACCAGTACCGAAATCAACACCGTAACGGACCCTACGGGCGGCAAAGCCCGCAACCTGGCCATCAGCATTCCCACGCCGTTTGCGCGGATGCACCTGTTTGAAACGGCGTTTGATTTCCTGGCCCGCGAAGGGCAGCGTAACCCCGGCTCGGTGTACCACGAGTTGGTAACGCACTACTGGGACTTGCTGGAGCTGCTCTACAACTTCCACCTCTACTCCCAGGCCGGCCGCAAAATCACGCTACGCCGCTGGAACACGGAGGCCGAAATCCGGAAGATGCGCAGCGAGGAAGGCACCCGCCTGCTGGGCGAAACCCTGCAGCTGTTCTTCCAGGACCAGCGCTTCCAGGGTTTCTCCGACATGTACCTCATTTTCTATGAGTCGCCGGAGCTGGCGGGCGGACCTCGCCTGCTGGGGGGCACTTCGCCGCTTACCCTGCTGTTTACCGGCCCGGCCGTGAAGCCGCTGGACTTGGAGCGTCCGCAGGCCCGGGGGCATTATTTCGATGGGCAGACGGTACTGCTGGAGCAGCGCGACCCACAGTTTCAGGAGTTTGTGTACGAGCTGTTCCTGGCGTATCCGCAGCTGCGCGGCCGCGACTTTGCCGGCAGCGTGTACGCCGCCCTCGACCGCACCCGCATCAACCAGATGCAGATGCAGGGCGACCGGACGGCCCAGCAGTATCAGAGCCGCTTCCCGGCTTTGCCCGATGCGCAAGGCAACCTGGTAACCGTGAAGGGTGTGCCGTTGCCCGGCCGCGCCGATCAGTCAGCCGTGACCAGCTCCGACCTGTTCATTCAGCCCACGCGCGAAGCCGGTACCGGCCGCCCGCGCCCCTTGGTGCTACGCCCCAACCTCACTATGGCCGGGGCCAACTACCTCAACGGCCAACCCTGGGATGACCGCACGCCCGTGCCCTACCACGATGAGCTGGCGCTGGAAAGCCGCGTGCTGCCGGGCAAAGGCTTTAAATACCCCTATCTGACCGTTGGTGACTTCCTGGAAGACTCTCTGGTGGAGCTGCCTTACGAGCTCAATACCCAGCGTTACCACACCGGCAAAGTCACCTTCCAATACGGAGCTGATGGGCAGGGCCGGGCCCGGTTCCCGTACCTGCTGCCGCTGCGCCAAGCCTTCTTCGAGTACTTCACAGAGCATGAGCTGGCCGAGCTGCTCACCTTCACCATCGACCTGAACCATGTGCGCGTGCAACTGCGGGTGCCGGTGCAGGGTGGCCGCTTCATCACCTTTGAGCGCAGCTACTACACCAATCCGCAGAACCCGAAGGACGCGCAGGGCCGTGAAATTCTGGAAAAAGGCCGCATTGTGCGGGCCAACGTGGGCGTGGGCATCTTCCCGTTCTACGTGTTCCGTCAGCAGCCCGAGTACAACGACCTGTACAAGGTAATGCTGGTGGATGCCGACAACTCGCCTACCATGCTGCAGCGCCGCTACGAGCTGGCCTTCTTTGCCGGTGGGGAGCGGATAACCGACCAGGGCGCCGCCCGCCGCGCCACCCGCCAGGAGCGCACCACCAAGAGCGTAGCCAGTGCCGGCAGCACCTACTACGAAATCACCGGTACTCACTTCGACATTGCCGAGCTGACCTGCCCGCCCGCCGTGCTAGGCGCCGCCCCAGCTCGGGGCTTGGTAGTACCGCGCTGGCGTGAACTGGAGCGTGGTACCCGCCGCTTCACCTTCGCTGTCGACTTTGGCACCACCAACACCCACATTGCCTACGCCGACAGCCCCCGGGCGCACCCGCGTCCCTTCACCATTGGCGAAGCCGATGTGCAGGTGGAATGGCTGCACGCGCCGTTGCCCGATGCAGGGCAGTCGGCTACGCAACGCTACCGCTCAGGTGCCGGGCAGCTGCAGAGTGATGTGGCCACCCTGCAAACCCGCGAGTTTGTGCCCAGCTTTATCGGGGAAGGCGGCTCGGCCTATGAGTTTCCGATCCGGACGGCCGTGTGCGAAACGACCAGCTTCGCCAACGAGCCGGCCAAGGTGCTCAGCAACATCAACGTGGGCTTCAGCATCAACACCGAAACCCTGTCGGAGCTGCCCCAGAACCGCTTTGTGACCAACCTGAAGTGGTCGGCGGAGCTGGATCCGCAGGGCGTGTCGCGCATTGAGGCCTTCTTCAAGGAAATGCTGCTGCTGATGCGCCACAAGGCAGCCCTGCACGGCGGCATTTTAGAAGATACCCGCGTGGTGTGGTTTGCCCCGCTGAGCTTTGACGGGTTCCTGCGCAACCAGTTCCAGCAGGTCTGGGACGAGAAATTCCAGCAGGTCTTCAAGGTGCGCCGCTCCACCATCTGCCTCACCGAGTCGGTGGCGCCGTACTACTACCTCACGGCCACCAACCAGGTGGTGCCCAACCGCGACGAAAACGTCATCAACATCGACATTGGCGGCGGTACAACTGACTTGCTGGTGTTTGCCGAGCAGCACCCAGCCTTCAGCACCTCATTCCGCTTTGCCGGCGACGACTTGTGGGGCGACGGTTACGCCCGCGTGCAGGGCGCGCCCAAGCAGAACGGCTTGCTGCGCCTGGGCGTGGCTCACGCCGAAAGCCTGCCCGACTCGGAGCAAAACCAGGAGTACAAAGGCTACCTGAACGCAGCCCTGCGCAACGCCGACTTCGGCTCGGCCGATGTGACCTCCCTGCTGTTTAAGTATGATGATGCGCTCCGCTTCTCGCAGGCCTTGGGCCTGGGCAAAGGCCGACAACTGCGGGTACTGTTCTACCTGCACTACACCAGCATCATTTATCACACCGCTCAGCTGGTGCAGCACCTCGGCCTGAAAACGCCGCGCTACTTGTGCTTCTCCGGCAAAGGCAGTTTGTACCTGCGCCTGCTGGCCGGGGGCAGCAACCTCGGGGCTATTGAGAAGATTACGAAAGCCATCTTCCAGGCCGTAACCGGCACCGAAGCTCCTCACAACTTCCGCGTGATTCTGGCCGATAACCCCAAGGAAGCCACCACCAACGGCGGCGTGCTCTACGAAGACGGTGCCTCCACCGCCGACTACGACCGGATCAAGCCCGTGAAGTTCACCGGCGCGCCGGACTTGGGCGAAATCGGGCAGCGCCGCCTCAAGCTGGCCCAGGTAGATGCCGATCTGAAAACGCAGGTGCTCGATAACGTGCGCAGCTTCCTCACTTTGGTGCTGGAAGGCGACGAAGTAGCGCCCTACATGCGCGAAGTAGGTGTAGACGTGGACCGGCAGCGGGTGAAAGACATCCTGCTCCGCGAAATCGAGGACAGCCTGAGCCTAGGCCTGCACCAGTTCCAGCGCCTCCTGTCGGCCGACGAAACCCTACCGGAAACCCTGTTCTTCCTCCCGCTGAAACAAGCGCTGTACAACCTGAGCCGGGAGTTGCAAGCTTAGGCTTACGTGCTAAGTGAATGGATCTGCTGCTTTCCTGTAAGGTATAGGGGGTAACATGACGAATAACCTTAAAGTAGAATGAAGCTGGTTGAATTGATTTCTGGCATTGCTGAGGATAACGAGTTGAAATTCCTTTTAAAGCGAGAAGGGGTTGTTAGCGACTCAGAACATCTATCGGTATACATAACTCCAGATCTGAAAGCTGATTCGGAAGTGAAGATATTCGGCATTGAGCAGACAGAAGAAGCCGTTCACTACGTGTATAACGGTACTGAATTTATTCAGCTTTTTCCCTTGTCAACTGTGATAGAAGTAGTAGAAGGTGGGCTTGAAGCCAAGATTTTTACCCACAGGGAAATTGCTGATAGGCTGATCGAATATCAAATTAATGATGCGTAGAGGTTCGTCTAAAAGTCTGCTACATACTTCCTCAGAGTGGGAGGAAACCCGTGAGTAGACTTGCCTCTTCTGTTCCACCTCGCATTAGTCTGCTGTACTCACTACCCGAAACCTATGACTCTTTCCCGCCGCGCTGTTTCTCTTCTCTTCGGTCTACTACTTCTGGCAGCCAGCAGCCACGCTCAAACGGCCCTCGGGCAGCCTACGCTCGACGAGCAGAAAGTGCAGATCTGGTGCGCTACCATTAAGTTCGTATACGACGACACGGGCCGGCCCAACCTCAAAAACTCCCTGCGCTGCGGCGACGGCCTGAAGAACTTTGCCAGCAGCATCAAAGCCGACAGCCAGCGGGTGTACAGTGCGCTGTACCAGCCGCTGGAAGGTCGGGGCGTGATGTACAAAGGACTGAGTTCGGACAAGGCGCGGGTACAGAAGCTGGCCACGGAAATCATCAACCGGTTGAAGTCCTCACCGGCCCGGCGAGGCAATCCGGCCCGGATGCAGGCCGTAGAAGCCCTGGCAGCTCAGCTGAATGGCTACGTGCAGAACGGCACCCCGCCCACCGACGTAGCTGCTTCGGCCGCCGAAGCATCTCCCGATACCACGATGACGGAGGACACGGCTGCCCCGGTAAGTGAGGAGCTTATCTCAGACAATACGGTAACTGCCGCGCCCGCCCGCAGTGGGAGTGGGGAGAGCCTGATGAGCAAGTTCTTTGCCCCGTTGGCGCTGATTGTGTCGTTGCTGAGCCTGTTTCTGTACGTGCTCATGCGCCGCAGCCTCGATGGGTTTCAGAAGGAGCTGAGCAGCCGCATCGATAAGCGTCGGGAGGAAATTCAGGCCCTGCAAACCAGCCCCGGCACGGGTGGCGGGTCGGCTCCGGCCCGCCTCACGCCCGAGCTGCGCCAGCAGATTGAGCAGTTAGTACAGCAGCGCGTGGCTGAGGAACTGGGTAAGCGCCCGGTTGCTGCCCCGCCCGCCGCTATAGGGGCCCCGCGCCAGAACTCTGGGCAGAACGCCAACCAAAACCAGCGGCCGAACCCCGGCCAGGGCCAGCCGCAGCCCCGGCCGGTGGAGAAGCCCCGGTCGGCGCCGGCTCCCGCGCCAATGCCCAAGCCAGCGCCTGCCCCGGCAGCAGAAGTACCTGCACCAACTGCTACGCCTTTTGCGAACATCAGCGAGGCGCCTTCCGCCTACGAAGCACCAACCGCGCTAACGAACACGCCCGTAACCAACGATAGTGACGAGTTCGACAGCCTGGTGCCCCCGGTACAGCTGCCGACCCCGGAGCGCCCTGCCGCGCCTGGCCCGGCGTTGCGCTACGTGAAGGTGCCTGTGAACGGAGGCTTCAGCGAGTATGACCTGGCCGACCAGCCCCAGCACGACAGCATCTACCAGATCAGCCTCAACCCCCAGAACCCCGATACGGCCACGTTCCGCGTGAATCCTAACCCGGCCGTACACGCCTACGCCATCCAGAGCGCCCAGTATTCCCTGCGCGAGGCCTGCCGCTACCAGCAGCCCAGCGGCTCAGTGTCGCGCATCGTCACGGAGGAAGATGGCACGCTCCGCCGCGTAGGCAGCGCCTGGCAGATCGAGCAGAAGGCGGCTATCCGGTTCGAGTAGCCGCCCTAAGGCTTAATTTATGAAAGTAAGAGAGGTTGGTAAATACTACGAACTACCCATTATTGGTCTACAAATCAATGGTGTCCAGTTTGATGGTCTGCCACGGCTTATTTTCAATGATGCAGAGAAGAGCTACTTAGATATTCACGGTCCATTTGTGTTAACGCGTTACGGTCAGGAAAGCCAGCTTAAACCTAGAAGCAAAGAAGCTTGGTCCGTATGGTATGACCTGTTCCGAACAGAAATTAAGTCGGCCCTAGCAGATAGGAAGGGTAGCTTATTCCTGGTTTTTACAAATGGCTGGGAGCTTCGGGTGGAGGATGGCCCGTATGAAAACTGGCATTATACCAAACAGAATGTTCATAATGTCAGGGAGACGCTGACTATGCATGGTGGAGTAGGTCATACTACCATCTTCTGATATCAGCAGGATAGTCGGCTGCTATCTTACTTCGAGTTGTGTAGCTTCGTAGCACTATGCTGGAAATCATTCTCGAACTAGTCGTTGTACTGGTTGTAGTGGGCTTGCAGGTACGCGAGTTCCTGCAGACGCGCGCCCGCGCCCGACGACTAGAGCTGCTTTATCCTGAGCGGACGGCCCTGCGCGTGGAGCGCCGCCTCGTGACGCCCGACGGCCGCGACCTGCCGGACTACGCCGCCGACGCCCCCGCCGATGCTTATCTGGCTGACCTGCTGAAAGCCGAACCCGCCACTGAGGACTTTCGCGATATCCTGCTTGATACCAACGACTACCTGCGCCACAACAAAGGCGCAGCGGCTGACTTCGACATTCTGAAAGACATTTCGGAGCGCCGCTCCGAGGTGCTTGAAACTGACGCGCAGTCGGGTATGGCTACGCCGCTGTACCTGGGGCTGCTGGGCACATTTCTGGGCGTGATTCTGGGGCTGGTGGGCATTGCCCGCAACGGAGTATCGGACGAAGACGCCTTACGGCCTTTCCTTACCGGCGTGCTCATAGCCATGACGGGCTCCTTCGTGGGGCTGCTGCTCACGCTGCTAGGCCAGGGCCTAGTGCGCCGCGCCCGCCAGCGCGTAGATGAGCGCCAGAACCAGTACTACACCTTCCTGCAGGTGAAGCTGCTGCCGGTGCTGCACGCCGATATGGCCGGCTCGCTCACCAACCTTAAGTCGGTGCTCGATGCCTTCAACCAGCAGTTTGTGGGGCAGATTGAGCTGTTCAACCCCTTGATGCAGAAGGTGACGGAGAACATCCGGGTGCAGAGCGAGTTTCTGCAGCGCCTCGATACCATCGGCTACGATAAGATGGCGGCGGCCAATATTGCCGTATTTGAGAAGGTACGGGAGTCGGCGGAGTTGTTCGGCCAGTTTACGGGCTACCAGCAGAAGCTGAACCAAATGCTGGCCGAGGGCACCAACACGGCCCACAGCGTGGCCGGCATTCTGGACCGACTGCGCGGCTTTGAGCGGGGTATCAACGACCTGGGCCAGTACATCGGGCAGAACGACAACCTCATCCAGCACCAGCTCGACTTCTTCCAGCGCCACCAGACGGAAATGGACGCCCTGCGCAGCCGCACCGAGCAGTACTTCGACCAGGCCAGCCTCTCTCTTACCGACTTGATGCAGAAGCGCCTGCAGTATCATGAGCGCGACGCCCAGCAGGCCTACGAAAAGTGGGGCGAGTACTTCCAGCGCCTCAACCAGGACAACATATTCGAGCGGATTATGCGCCAGCTCGACCCATTGAAAGCACTGGAAACCAACCAGCAGGCCCTGAACCGCGACGTAACGGCCACCCAGCGCGAACTGCTCCGCAAAGTGGAGCTGGACTCCCAGATCCAGGCCAAGCTGCTGTCGGAACTTTCCAACCTGAATGCTGTGCTAGTGAAGGCAACTTCCAAAAACCGTTTCCAGCGGTTCATGGACAAGCTGTTCGGCGGGGTACGGCCACAGTAATACCGAAACACGTTCCCAAAGAACGCCATGCTGAGCGCAGCCGAAGCATCTCTACCGCTTCGTTGGAGTTGCATCACACCGGAACATGTTAGAACCTGCGGCTTCGCATACACCAGATGAAGCATGAAGGAGCATACTGGAATGAGCTCATGAACAAATTTTCCAAAAGCTGGTCGAACAGTATGGTGCTACTGTTACTATTAGCAGTGACTAGTCAAGCCTATGGGCAGCAGAATGATATAATCAGAATCAAAATTCCAGAGCAGTACAGCAGGCTTTTCAATGATGAACTTGTTAAGCGGCTGGTAATCCGCCCGGAGTTTAGGAAGAGTAAGTCTGTTTTCGCCGCTGATACAATTTTGAATACCCTGGAAGTGTGCGGCGGCAATGGAGTGTACTACTATGAGAGGAGCGCTAATGACCGTGCCTCTGCCAGTTACCGGGTTGTTACGAAGGTTGGGGACGAATTGCAGTATGTGCGAAACGGCACGAGCAAGGCGGGACATGAGCAGCTTCTTGCTGACTATTATGCCGGAACACTCAGCAGTGATAAATGCGTCACATATGACAGCACTACTTCACTACTAGCCCAAGTAATAAGGTTGGTCGAGCTCAACAATAGAAAGACACCAGTCAAGAAATTTTAAGAACCTCATTTCAGTCCATGAACAACTCCTCCAACCGCCAGTCCAACGACTTTTTCTGGCCCAGCTACGTGGACCTGATGACGTCGTTGTTTGTGGTGATGCTGGTGCTGTTCGTGTACAGCTTCAAGCTGTTCAAAGACCGCGAAAAGGAGCTGCAAACCGCTAACGGGGAGCTGAAAGCCAAAGCCATAGAGCTGGAGCAGATTCAGCGCATCCGCGAGTCGCTGCGGCGGTTGGAGGGGCGCTACTTCCGCTACGACGCCACCAATGAGCGCTACGAACTGAAGCTGGACGTGCAGTTCAAGGCCGGGCGTGATGAAATTCAGGAGCGCGACAAGCCGGCCCTGCTGGCCGCCGGGCGCCTGCTCCAGAAGCAGCTGCGCAGCCTCAGTGCCAGCTCCCGCGCCCAGAACGTGCGCTACCTGGTGATAGTGGAAGGCATGGCCGCCCGCTACCTCTTCAACGATGCCAGCAACCGCCGCGACGAGCAGTTTGCCTACCAGCTCAGCTACCGGCGCGCCCTCAATCTGCTCAACCTCTGGCGGCAGAATGGCCTGAACTTCAGTCAGGACCAAAGCATTGAGCTTATCATCGGGGGGAGCGGATTCTACGGCACCGGGCGCTACCCTTCCACGAAAGGGCAGGAAGAACGGAACAAACGCTTCCTGATTCAGGTAATCCCCAAAGTCGGGCGTATGCAGCGGCTGTAGCGGGGAGACGCCGGGCGCTTTAGCTTGCGGCTGTTACCTTGTAGCAATGCCTTTCCGCCCGGGTCGTTTCCGTCCTCTTTCCCACCGCTCGCCATGCCCACCCTTCTACGCTTACCGGCTTTGCTGATTTTTGGCGTGACTTCCCTGGCGGCCTGCACGGCTGCGGGCCCGGACGCCGCTTCAACCTCTTCCGCTGTGAATAATTCCCGCCACCACGCGGCTGCCTACCCCGCCGCCCGCAAAAGCAATCATACCGACGACTACCACGGCACACCCGTAACCGACCCCTACCACTGGCTGGAAGACCCCGACTCGCCCGAAACCAAAGCCTGGGTGACGGCCGAAAATAAGGTTACGTTTGATTATCTGGCCAGGATTCCGTTTCGGGACCAGATCCGGACGCGGCTTACGCAGATGTGGAACTACGAGCGGTACGGCGTGCCCCAGCGTGAGGGCGAATACCTTTACTACCAGAAAAACGACGGCCTCCAGAACCAGGCCGTCCTGTACGTTCAGAAAGTAGGGGAGGAGAAAGAGGCGGTGCTACTCGACCCCAACAAGTTCTCCGCCGACGGCACCACCGCCCTGGCCGGCACTTACTTCTCGCCCGACCACCGCTACCTGGCCTACGCTACCTCGGGCGGTGGTTCCGACTGGCAGAAGCTGCGCGTGCTGGATCTGCAAACCCGCCAGCCTCTGACCGATGAGCTGGAATGGGTGAAAGTATCGGGCGCGGCCTGGGCTGGCAACGGCTTTTACTACAGCCGCTACGATGCCCCCAAAGCCGGCGAAAGTCAGCTGGCAGGCAAAAATGAGTTTCATAAGGTCTACTACCACCAGCTGGGTGCCCCGCAAAGCGCCGATAAGCTGGTGTACGAAGACGCCAAAATGCCCCTGGGCTTCCGCTACGCCGGCACCACCGACGACGAGCGGTTCCTGATCATTTACCTCACCGATGGAAAGGCCGACGGTAACCGTTTGCTGGTGCGCGACCTGAACAACGCCAAGGAGGCCGGCCGCTTCCAGACCGTTGGCAGCACCTATGAGCACAACCATTCCGTGGTCGGGAACGTGGGGGGCAAGCTCCTGGTGCTTACCAACCACAAGGCTCCGCGCTACCGGCTGGTGCTGGTAGATCCTGCCAAGCCCCAGGAAAGCAACTGGCAGGACGTACTGCCCCAGACGGAAGATAAGCTGGAAGAAGTAGCGCAGGTTGGCGGCAAGCTCATAGCTACCTACCTGAAAGACGCCAGCAGCGCCGTGAAGGTGTACTCGGCGAAAGGCGAATTTGAGCGCGACGTGGAGCTGCCTGCCCTGGGTACGGCCAGCGGCTTCGGCGGCCGCCCCGATTCCCGGGAAGTGTACTACGCCTTTACTTCGTTCACTTATCCCACCACCATCTACCGCTACGACCTAACCAGCGGCCAAAGCACCGTGTTCCGCCAGCCCAAAGTAGCCGTAAACCCCGACGACTACGTGGTGCGCCAGGTGTTCTATACCAGCAAGGACAAGACGAAGATTCCGATGTTTATCGTGCACCGGAAAGGCCTGAAGCTGGACGGGCAGAACCCCACATACCTGTATGGCTACGGCGGCTTCAACGTGTCGCTCACGCCCTCGTTCAGCATTGCGCGTATGCTGTGGCTTGAAAACGGCGGGGTCCTGGCCATTCCCAACCTGCGTGGGGGCGGCGAGTACGGCGAGGCCTGGCACCAGGCCGGCATGACGCCCCGCAAGCAAAATGTGTTCGACGACTTCATTGCCGCCGCCGAGTACCTCGCTATCCAGAGCTATACCACGCCCGACAAGCTGGCCATTGCGGGCGGCTCCAACGGCGGCCTGCTGGTGGGCGCCACCATGACGCAGCGCCCCGATGTAGCCCGCGTGGCCTTTCCGGCGGTGGGCGTAATGGATATGCTGCGCTACCAGAAGTTCACCATCGGCTGGAACTGGGCCCCCGAGTACGGCACTTCCGAAAATTACCATCAGTTTCAGAACCTCTACAAGTTCTCGCCCCTGCACAACCTGCGGGCCGGCGTGGCCTATCCTGCCACGCTCATCACTACCGCCGACCACGACGACCGGGTGGTGCCCGCCCACTCCTTCAAGTTTGCGGCTACCCTGCAGGCCGTGTACGCCGGCACCGAGCCTCAGCTCATCCGCATCGACGTAAATGCCGGCCACGGCGCGGGCAAGAGCACCAAGCTGCTCATCGACGAGTGGGCCGATATCTGGTCGTTTGCGTTCTACAACATGGGCCTGAATCCCTACGGCAAGCAAGCCAAGCTGGTGAAGTAGCCTCGTTTAGCCCGGTACACGTATAGGCGTTTCCGGGCAGCGTGTGTATCTTGCGGCCCCAAACCCCGAACGGCCCTGCCTTTTTTAGTTATATCCATGAAAAAAATGCTCTTGCTCGGTCTGCTGGCCGGCGCTTCCCTGACGCTCACGGTGTCGTCGTGCAGCAACCCCGACTACAAGAAGGATGAGGACCTCACGGTAAAGCCCCTGCCGCCGCTGCCCGCCGAGGTTTCCGGTCAGGATTCGGCCACTGCTGCTGCTGCCGCTGCCAAGCAGGAAATCAACGCCGTAAACGCCACGGAGGCCATCAAGAAAATGCAGCCGCAGATGTAGGCTTTGCCTGCTGTCGGCAATCAATGATGAGCAATGGCCCCGGAGGCTGTTGCTCATTTATTTTACAGGTAATTGCTCCAGCGCCTTACTTAGTTTGGAGCCGGCTTGCCATTTCATTCCTCCCCCTTTACTCAGCACTGACGTATGATCATCCGCCGCGGCACCGAAGCCGACTTACCCCGCGTCCACGAGCTCATTGTTGAGCTGGCTGTGTTTGAGCGCGCTCCGCAGGAAGTCACCAATACCCTGGAGGATATGCGCCGCGACGGATTCGGCCCGCAGCCCATTTTCAGCTTCTTCGTGGCCGAAACGCCGGAGCAGGGAATTCTGGGCATTGCGCTGTACTACACAGCATATTCCACCTGGAAAGGCCGGATGCTCTACCTCGAAGACCTGGTAGTGACGGAAGCAGCCCGGGGCACCGGCATCGGCAAGCTGCTGTTTGATGCCGTGGTAGCCGAAGCCCGCCGCAGCGGGGCGCACCGGCTGAAATGGCAGGTGCTCGAATGGAACGAGCCCGCCATCGGCTTCTACAAGAAAATAGGCGCCAACCTCGACCCCGAGTGGCATAACGGCAATATGACATCCGAACAGCTGGCGGCCTACGCCTGCCACCCGGAAGTAGAAGCCGCCGTGCAGGGCTAGCCATATGGTACCCCTTAAGTAACAGGTTGCCACAATACTGCCCGATAACAGAAGAGCCGCCTCTTTAGAGGCGGCTCTTCAAGCTTAAAGGCATAACGCGAAGCTAGTCCACAATTTCCAGCATGGTGCGGAAAGAGGCAAACCGGCCGCCAAAATGCTTCTCGATTTCCTGCCGCAGTGCCGGGGCTGCTACGTCCTGGTACTCTTCCAGCTGCGCTAGGCTTACGCAGTAATACTGAGCCGCGTAGGTGATGCCGCCATCTTCCTCATTGAGGAGACGGCAGAGCTGGCTTTTCAAAAAAAGCCGGTAGCCATTACCTCAGGCAGATGCGTGTCGCGCATGTAGGCAACCCACTGCTCTTCAATTTCCGGGTCGAGGCTGGTGGTGACGTTGTAAAGAATCATCGGGAAAGTCAGCGAAGCAAGTGAATACGGCCAAAGATGTGGGAAAGGCAAGCGGCCTTTCTTGCCCACAGCTTAGGCTAGCAACACAAAGTTCAGACAAAAAGTCCAGGCTACGGCCGCCACATGGCAGGTTTTCACACCCTCATCTTGTCGGGTACCACATGATCGATACGCTCCTGGATAGCGGCGGGGGAGAGTTTCTCACGGATGGCAGCCTGAAGCAGCCCGGGTAGCTCGGCATCGGAGGCATAGCGCAGGGCAGCTATCTGCTTGAAGGTGAGCTGCTGCTCGAAGGGCTGAAAACTGTCGCGGGTGATTTCAAAGTAGCGCTGACGCATTTCCAGCCGGATAATGCGGTCCTGCAAGGTGAGGGCGTAGTGCTGGCGCATCATGATGAGCATGCCCAGCACAATTACAGCCCCGGCGGCCACGCAAAACCACAGGCGGGCGTTGTTATCATCGGTGCCGGCTATGGCCGCGTAGCGCCGCCCGGCATAAAAGGCCATGACCAGTGCCGCCGGCAGCAGAATAAAGTGGTGCGGCACGTACCAGCGCACGGTAGGGCGGTTGGTGGGAGAAGAAGAAGGCATGGGTTGTGGCGGTAAAGAGCACTACTTGGTATCTGGCACACATACGCCGTGTGCCGGGGCGGAGCTACGCGGCGGGTTGGTCACGTAATACTCCATTAACTGAACGCGTTAGGCGCGGGCCGCCTTCTTGGCTTCTTTGGCCCGCTGCTTTTCTTCCTTCATCAATACTTTGGCGGCCTTTTCGCGCTGGCGGTCGGCCTTGGCTACTTCCTGCTGACGGCGCAATTCCAGCTTCTGGTCTTTCAACTGCTGCTTTTGCTCCTTCATGGCGCGCTTCTGGTCGTTGAGTTGCGCTTTCGAATCGTTTACGGCTGTGCGGGAAGCGGCCGATTCACGCTTTTGCGTATCCAGGGCACCTCGGGCGGCGGAGGCCCGGTCCTGTTGCTGCTGAAGCGTGAGCTGGGTTGAGTCAGTTACCGCAGGCGTGGTTTGGGCGTGGGCAACGGCAACACTGCACCAGGCAGCTGCCAGAAGCGCGACAAATAATTTCATGGCTACGGTCGAGTTCATAGGAGAATTCGCCTTTAGGTACGGCGCCCACCCCGCAGAGTTGGGATTAGCACTTTATACCGCAAGGCGTCTTTGCCCGGCGGCCCGGCTAAGCTTCGTCCTGCTCTACGTAGTCGAGGTCTTTGCCGAAGCTTTCGGGTAGGCTGCTCACGGCCCAGAAGGCAATCAGCAAAGAGCCCGCGCCCAGCAACGCCGCGCTGCCGATCAGCCCCAGCGGACCCCGCAACGCCTGAAACAGCGGCACCAGCAGCACCACCGAGCCGCGGGCAAAGTTGGGTGCCGTGGTAGCTACCGTGGCCCGCAGGTTGGTGCCGAACTGCTCGGCCGCCACCGTCACGAACAGCGCCCAGAAGCCCACCGAAATGCCCAGCACAAAGCACACCGCGTAAAATACCGTGGGCGAGGCCCTATGCACCGCAAACAGGTACACGCCCACCATCACGCCGCAAAACACCAGAAACAGCTGCAGCGCCCGGTTGCGGCTGCGCAGCACCTGGCTGAGGGTGCCGCTGGCAAAGTCCCCGAACACCAGCCCGAAGTAGCACCAGAACACGCCCAGCCCGGCTGTGACGGGGCCGGTAATACCCATTTCCGTGCTGAATTCCGGGGCCAGCGTAATCAGGATGCCGACCACAAACCACAGCGGCACCCCGATGAGCAGGCACTTGGCATAGCGGGCCAGCCGGCGGCGGTTGGTGAACAGCGTCAGAAAGTTACCGCGCTCCACGTCACTTTTCTTGGTTTGCTCGAACATACCCGACTCGTACACGCCGACCCGCAAGGCTAGCAGCGCTAAGCCGAGCCCGCCGCCCACGATGTAGGCATTACGCCAGCCAAACCGAGCCCCCACCCAATAGGCCAGCATGGCCCCCGATACGCCCACGGTGGCCACAATCATGGTGCCGTAGCCGCGCTTTTCCTTGGGCAGCGTTTCGGCCACCAGCGTGATGCCCGCGCCCAGCTCCCCGGCCAGGCCGATGCCGGCAATCAGCCGCAGCCAGGCGTACTGGTCAATGGTCTGCACGAAGCCGTTGGCCAAATTAGCCAGTGAGTAGAGCAGGATGGAGCCGAACAGCACCGACAGCCGCCCGCGCTTATCCCCCAGAATGCCCCACAGCACCCCGCCCAGCAGCATGCCGCCCATCTGCATATTGATGAGGTACAGGCCCTGGTTGGTTACCGCGTCTTTGGCCGTAATGCCCAGCTCGTTCAGGCTATCCACCCGCACAATGCTGAACAGAATCAGGTCGTAGATATCCACAAAATAGCCCAGCGAGGCTACAATGACGATGGCCGAAAACAGGCCGGTAGTTTTGGGAGAAGCGGAGGCAGAGGCAGGCATGCGGGCAGGAAAGAAGTAAGGCCCCGCAGATTACGAAGATTTACTTGCTCCGCAACTCATAAGTATTTGCAGAAATACGCCTTAATGATTTCTTCCGATTTGGCTCAGCTAATGGCAAACCCGCAACATCGTACGGCACGGCTCCGGCCCTTTATAATAAAGCCATACTCTTCCCTGGTGATGAAGGGCTGTATGTGCAACGTATTCATTGCAGTAGGCTCAGAAGATAAGTAAAGCGTGTCAGTATATTGTCGGTAGAATTTTGAAGCCTCGGTCTGTTTATCCTGTTTATCTGCTTTCTGTATGGGCTTTCTTTCTAAACTGTTCAAATCAAAGCCCGATAAAGTATACCATACATCTATAGGGAGTTTTACCTTGGTCTACAGCAAAAAGGAAAAAAACATCTGGTCCAGCGCTTCTGGTAAGTTTTGTCGCTCTGTTGGTGGAACCAATACGGAGCCAGATCCTGCCCAATTAGAATTTCTTTCAACTATTGATGAACGGATTGAATCATTAAGCACCAGCATTACTGAACGTTTCAATGAATTATTTTTAGAAGCGGGACTGGATATAACCATATCAAACTGGCAGGATAGGTTCGCTATAGGTGGTGTGGACATTCATAATGTCTCCCCAGACAACACCGACTGGATTATCAGTTTCGATGATCAAGAAGAGGATGTGACCTATAATCTGTTTGTGGAGGGCACTGAAGCACTCGATTTCTCCATTGATTCTTGACCGAATTGCACTTGCAACAAAGTTTAAGCAGTTGCTAGTGTGCGCTTTTCTGAGTTTTAGTGCCGTCCCACAAGACGCGTCACCTGGATACCATACATACAGCTACCCCCAAATGGAGGCTGCTGTATGTATGAAAACTTGTTTTTTCTTCCCCGAAAAACAAGCTCCAACGATTCAGGGGCGGGCTACTTAAACGCCAGCGGCACCACGAGCTTCGCGCTTAGCGTGCGGCCCATGTTATACACCCCGGTGCGGCTGGTAGCGTTGTTTACCGCCGCGTACTTCAGGCGGCTCAGGTGGTTCTGGTAGGCCACGTCGAACAGGTTGTTGGCGGCCAGATACAGCGAAAACAGCGTGCGGCCTTTGGCGGAGGCTACCTCGGTGCCCACGCCCAAGTTCACCAGGGTGTAGCCGGGCGTGCGGGTTTCGGTATCGAAGGCCGAGAACACGCGGTTCTGGGCGAAGTTGTGCTCCACCGTGCCCCGGGCATACAGGTTGCGCAGCGCCGAGCGGCCCACCTGCCGGAAATTCACCCGCAGCTCCGACTGAAACCTGTCGGCGGGAGTGAAGGGCAGGTAGCGCTGTCCGGCTGGCTGATCTAGCTGCACCGCCCGCACCATCGAAAACGAGTTTTCGAAGTGCAGCCAGTCGAGCGGGTGGGGGTGTAGGTCCAGACTTACTTCACCCCCGGCCAGGCGCGCGTCACCCTGCCCGTAGCGAAACACCCGGTCGCCATCCGCCGAAAGGGAGTCGGTACCGTCCTGAGAAGCTAGTCGGCGCGGGAAGATGTAGTTGCTGATGCGGTTGCGGAACACGTCGGCCGTAAAGCTCACGTGGTCGGCCGTGAAACTCAGGCCCCCATCCAACTGGAAACTGGTTTCCGGCTTCAGGTCCGGCTCCCCGATTTCGTAGCGGGTGGTGCCCTCGTGGATGCCGTTGGAGCCCAGCTCGGCAATGTTGGGGGCCCGGAAGCCCCGGGCCGCGTTGGCTTTCAGCAGCCACTTCTCGCTCAGGTTGTAGGCGCCGCCCACGCTGCCGCTCACGTTTCGGAAACTGCTTTGGAAGCCCGCAAACTTTTCCTCACCTTGGCCCGCAGGTACCGGCTGCTCTTCCTCATCCAGAAACAGCGCGTCGGCCGTAATGCGCCGTACGTCGTAGCGCAGGCCGCCGCTGAGGTCGAGCTTCCCAATGCTCTTTTTGGTGACGCCGAACACGCCGCCATCCAGCAGACGGTAAGCCGGAATCAGGAACTCCACGCCCTTGTTCTGGTTTTCCTGCTGCATGCCGCTCAAGCCCAGCGTGGTGTGCCAGCCGTTTTTCTCGGGCAAAAACCAGCGCAGGGCGTAGTCCACGGTGCGCAGCTGAAAAAATAATGACTTCTCGTAGTAGTCCTCGGGGTTGCCAAACTCCCGGCGCAGGTTCTGCTGCCAGCCCACGTTGAGCGTCAGGCGGTACTGACCCAGGATGAAGTTGTTGTCGGTGCCGATGCGCAGGTGGTTGATTTGCTGGCGGGGCACGTCGAGGTCATAGCCGGAAAAGCCGCTGCCATCCACTATCTGCGTTTCGCCCAGGCTGGTCACCCGCGTAAACCGGCCCGAAGTGGAGTCCCGCTCGCCCTCAATCAGACCCAGGATCTGGTTGAAAGAACTGAAGGTGAGGTGCGTGTAGCCCCAGCTTTTGTTCAGGCCCACGTAGCCGCTGCCGTCCAGCTCCCGGAACCCCGAGTTGTACACCCGGCCGTCGTACTTGTTTCGGTAATCGGTGGCCACCTTGCCCGAGCCGCGCACCTGCCAGTTCAGGCCACCCAGGTTGCCCGCGTTCCAGAGCGAGTAGCCCTGCTGGTAGTTGTTGGTCTGGTAGTTGGCCGTCACGGAGCCCAGAATCCGGCCCTCCTCTACCGGGTCGGGCGCCAGAAAGTTGATGACGCCGGCCAGCCCGTCGGAGCCATACAGCAAGGAGCCGGGGCCCTTAATCACCTCGGCCCGGTCGATGCTGAACTCGTCGATTTCGATGCCGTGCTCGTCGCCCCACTGCTGACCTTCCTGCTTGGCCCCGTTGTTCAGGGTGATGACGCGGTTGGCTCCCAAGCCCCGGATAACCGGCTTGCTGATGGCCGCGCCGGTGGTAATCTGGTTGAGGCCGGGCGTGTGAGCCAGGGCGTCCACGGCGTTGGTGGCGGCCGTCTGGCGCAGGCGCGTCTGGTCTACCACGCTGGTGGGCACCGGTGAGCGGCGCATTTCCGTGCTGGCCGATACCCCCGTCACAATCACCTGTCCGATTTCGGTTTCAGCCGGGGTGAGGGCTACATCGAGGGCAGTGCCGGCACTGGTGTCTACGGTGCGCACCACGGGAGTGTAGCCCACAAAGCGCACCTGCATCAAAAAGCGGCCCTGCGGCAAGCTGGCAAACCGGAATGTGCCATCAGCCCCCGTGGCAGTGGCTTGTTTTACATCCGGGAAAATTACGGTAGCACCCGGCAGTGGTTCGCCGGTAGCAGCATCAGTTACCCGGCCGGTAACGGGGACCACCGTGCGGGTAGCCCGGGCCGGCAGGCTCGGCCGCGGGGCGTTTTGGGCTTGGATTACGCTATTGCCGGCCAGCAGCAATAGGCTCGCAGCCATAAAAGTTGATTTCATGCTAAAAAATGTGCGCACTGAGTTAGGCAGCAGTAGCCGTGCACTCAGCGCCAAGAAGTAAGAGAAGCTGCCGGAGAAGCCCAGATGCCAACTTCAATTTCCGCTCAGCCTGTAACAGATGCAGTGTACAGACTGCTGTATCCGGTGAAGGAAAGCAGAGAGGCCGGAACCGAGCTGACGGGCAATGGAGCCGCAGGCGAAAGCGCCCGATTGGCCAGTGCGAAGTGGAACGCGGCGGCATATGGCGCGCTCCGGGGCTATACAGTATGGTATTATGCCCGGGCCGGCGGGCCCCGCAGGTACGCGGTAGGTACCGTAGCTGCCCGGCCCACAGAAGCTACAGCCTCCGTAGCAGGCGCTACATATTGGTAAAAGGGTACGGGCAGCTCCAGCGGCGGCGCCAGCTGAAACGGAACGTGGTGAAACTGGTCGACGGGACAGTGCTGGTGCTTGGGGCTGACCAGCTTTTTGCCCGGTTGCGCCGAAGCTGTTTCCTCCGTGGTGTGTTCGTGCGCGTGCAGCTGCAGCACCCACGCCTCCGGCAGCAGCACCCGCAAAAAGCAGAGCAGCAGCCAGCCAGCCAGCAGGGAACGACGCAACGCCATAGCAGGAAAATCAGCGGAGCCGAAACAGAAGCCCGGTGCAAGATACTGGTTTCCGAAGCACAACACCCGCCGCTACGCCTGGTAGTAGTAACGAATTTTCAGGTATTCACTTTGATAACGAATTGACAACCAGTGAAAAATATTGCCTTAATGTTCGCGCTTCACCTTTGTGCATCCTCTCATCACAAAGCATCTTCTCAATGAAACACTTGGCTTTCCGTTTCCTGCTTGCCCTCACGAATACGCTGCGGACCCCTGGCCGCGCTACGGCTCAGCATCCACTCTTTATTTAGGTTTAGGCAGGCAATTCAGGCATGGTTCGGGGGAGTCGGTCGAGGCTGAGGTGTGAATGCCTGCGGGGGCCAAGCGGTATACATGCCCGTGAAATCAAGCAGTTTCACGAACGGTGTAGAGACGCCTACTTGCGTCTCGTCGTTGAACAATAGGCGACGCAGACCACAAGACGCGAGTACGCGTCTCTACACGCCAGATATATCATTCAAGAAACCGCTATAAAGCAAATCAACGTAGCCTTGGAGTGCGTTAAATGACGTTTAGGATCTATGTATAATAAAATATAAACATTCAATAGGTAAGCAATAAAAACGGGTAAGTATATGGCTTAGTGTGGTTATTGTGCTTTTTTTGTAGCCAAGCCAATAGACTGCCTCCTGTGATATGTTATATTGAGAATTGTGTTCGGGTGCACTACAATGCCGAAGCGCAGCTGCTCCACTACGGGTGGTGCGGGGATACCATTACGACCGATGGATTGCGCCCGGCGCTGGAGGCCATTGCCGTGCTGGCTCAACAGCTCCGGATCCGGCAGTGCCTGCTCGATATAAGCACGCTGCCGGCTATCAGCATCGAAGACCAGTTCTGGCTGCTGCATACGTGGCTGCCCAAAGTGTGCGTGCCCACGGTAGAGTGCGTGGCCCTGATTGTGGGGAGCCGCCAGTATAATCTGATGGTGATTGAAAATATCCTGCAGGCTGGCCGCCGTTTTATTCACTTCGAGGTGCAGCTTTTTTTCGAGCTGGAAGCGGCCTTCGACTGGCTGGTGGGTGGCCGGGAAGAAGCCGCTCAGCGCCTGCTGGACGAGTGGCACAGGCCTCAGTCGGTGTACGACGACGTGGAGGCTCTGCTCGTTAATGCGCTGCCTTTGTGCCGGTAGCGGCGCCAGCCCAGCAGCACTACGGCCAGGCCGGCCGGAACCAGCGCCACTCCGGCCCACACAAAGAGGTTCTGCCGGAAAAACTGAATAAGCGAGAAACCGGCAATAACCAGGGCCATACCCGTACGCACATACGCCAGCAGCGTCCGCTCGTTGGCCATCTGGGTTCGTTCCAGGGCCAGCAAGTCGCGCAGTTCACGAATTCGGGTGGAAGAGCCAGCCATGCTGATTTAGTAGACGATAGCCTGTAATGTTGACGGATGATGCCGGTATGTACGCAACGGAAATTGCTTCGGTTGGCGTGAGCAGTAGGGAGTGAGGGCCCGGAGTTGCTGTCAATCTGGCAGCGTAAAGCCCGACTGGAATGGGTTTTGACTAGCGGCGCTACGGCCGCCAGCGGGGTAACCGCCGGGCGGCGCAGAGTTTTGTGTTTTTACCTCCGTCTAGTTTTTACCAACCCGCCATGCAAGAGAAAGGCAGCATCTCGATTCATACCGAGAACATCTTTCCTATCATCAAGAAATTCCTATACTCCGACCACGAAATCTTCCTGCGCGAGCTGGTAAGCAATGCCGTGGACGCCACCCAAAAGCTGAAAAGCCTGGGCCAGCTGGGCGAGTTCAAAGGGGAGCTGGGCGACCTGAAGGTGAAGGTGAGCGTAGACAAGGAAGCCCGTACCATCACCATTTCCGACCGCGGCCTGGGCATGACGGCCGAGGAAATCAAGAAGTACATCAACCAGATTGCCTTCTCCGGGGCTACCGAGTTTGTGGAGAAGTACAAGGAAAAGGATGCGGCTGCCAAAGACCAGATTATCGGTCAGTTTGGCTTGGGCTTCTATTCCGCCTTTATGGTAGCCCGCGAAGTTGAAATCTTCTCGAAGAGCTACAAGGAAGAAACCGAAGGAGCCCATTGGGTATGCGACGGCAGCACCGAGTTCAGCCTGGAAACCACCGAGAAGGCCGACCGCGGCACCGACGTGGTACTGCACGTGGCCGAAGATTCCGACGAGTTTCTGGAAGCTGCGCGTCTGAAAGGTATTCTGAACAAGTACTGCAAGTTCCTGCCCATCGAAATCGAGTTCGAGGGTGAAGTCATCAACCAGACGGCCCCCATCTGGACCAAGCAGCCCTCGGAGCTGACGGATGAAGACTACACCAAGTTCTATCAGGAGCTGTACCCGTTCTCGGAGCCGCCGCTGTTCTGGATTCACCTCAACGTCGATTATCCCTTCAACCTGACGGGCATTCTGTACTTCCCGAAGGTGAAGGACGAGCTGCAGTTCCAGCGTAACAAAATCCAGCTCTACTCGCGCCAGGTGTTCATTACCGACGAGGTGAAGGACGTGGTGCCCGAGTTCCTGATGCTGCTGCACGGCGTGATTGACTCGCCGGATATTCCGCTGAACGTGTCGCGTAGCTTCCTGCAGGCCGACGCGGCGGTGCGCAAAATCAACACCTACATCACCAAGAAAGTAGCCGACAAGCTGTCCGAGCTTTACCGCAAGGACCGCACGGGCTACGAGCAAAAATGGTCCGACATCGGGCTGTTCGTGAAGTACGGCATGCTGTCGGATGAGAAGTTCTACGACAAGGCCAAGGACTTTGCGCTGGTGCAGAACGTGGGGGGCAAGTTCTTCACCCTGCCCGAGTACCAGGAGTTTGTGCAGGCCAACCAGAAAGACAAGAGCGAGCAGACTGTAGTGCTCTACACCACTGATGCCGAAGCCCAGCACGGCTTCGTGCAGGCCGCCCAGGACCGCGGCTACGATGTGCTGAAGCTCGACGGCCCGCTCGATTCGCACTTCATTGGCCAGCTGGAGCAGAAACTGGAGAAAACGACCTTCAAGCGCGTGGATGCCGACACTATCGGCAAGCTCATCGAGAAGGAGGAAAGCACTGAGAGCGTACTCAGCGACGACGACAAAACCAAGCTGCAGGAGCTCTATAAGGCGGCCATCAGCAACGAGCAGATGCATGTGCAGGTAGAGGCGCTGTCGCCCCAGGACGCGCCGGTTATCATCACCCTGCCCGAGTTTATGCGCCGCATGAAGGATATGCAGCGCGCCGGTGGCGGAGGTGGTATGCAGATGTTCGGCTCGCTGCCCGACTCCTACACCGTGAGCGTGAATGCCAACCACCCCATTTCCCAGCGTGTGCTGAACGCCGAGGGCGAAGCCGGCAGCAAGCTGGCCCGCCAGGCCTACGACCTTGCGCTTCTGGCCCAGGGCATGCTGAAAGGCGAAGCCCTCACCGCCTTTGTGAAGCGTAGCGCCGATTTGCTGGCCGCGGAGTAGCGGTAAGAAAGTGAAATGGTGAGCTGGAGGTTCCGCTGGCGCAGTTTGCGCGGGTAGAACCTCCAGCTCACCATTTCACTTTCTCACCATTTCATCGCAGGGCACTATATGTCGGTATATTTACGTTTTATCGTCCGCTAGCTACTTCACTTTTCGCCGATGCGCCTGTTTCGTTTGCTGTACGTAGGGTTGGGGCTGATGCTGGGCCTGGGAGCCTGCTCGCCTCAGCTGGTATCGTTCAATAGTAAACCGGAAGCCTCTGCCATCCAGAACCGTCTGTCCGACACGCTCACTACCGCCCGCGACACGGTGGGCTCACCTTCCCTGGTGGCCAAGCGCGTGACCCTGACCAAGGAGCAGGAGAAGCAGGCCAAGGAAAGCGAAAAAACGGCCCAGCGGAAAACCAAAAAGAAAAAGAAGAACATCTTCCTCGGAGAGCGAATCAAGCGCGGCTACACGAAGTCGGGGCCAAAGGGCAAAAACCAGGTGATTGAGGTTTTTTATTACCTGAAAACCTTCCAGCAGCCCAACGCCTACGCCCCGGCCCGCTACTACTTCAACCCCCGCAAAAAGAAGATTTTCAAAGCCACCACCGAGCTTGATCCGGCCGTTGATAAAGTGCTGCACGGTCCTTACAAGAAGATGCAGGGCGGCAAAGTGGTAGAAACGGGCTACTACGCCGTGGGCACACGCCACCTGCGCTGGGAGCGGTTCAACAAGGACAACATCCTGCTCAGCAAAGTCCACTACGAAATGGGCTTCCCACGCGACGCCGCCATTACCTACTATGATGGGGAGCAGAAGTTGATTAAGGAGGTCATTCCATACCTGAACGGCAAGCTGGAAGGTGACTACGTGCGCTACCTCGACAACGGGCAGCGCGACTGGGACGGGCAGTTTGAGAACGGCAAGAAAGTAGGGGAGTGGACGAAGTACTGGGGCTTCCGCAACCGCCGCCACTACGTGTACCAGTACGGTGAAACCGGCTATGACCCCGAGGTAGCCACGCCTGAGCTGATAAAGGAATACAACCGCAACGCCGTGCTGATCTTCGAGAAAGATAAGCTCGACAACCGCGGCAAGCCCGACAACTCCCGCCCCGGCGCCCGGAATTAGGGCGTCAGTAGCTTTCTGCTTTAAAGGCTGAATGGCTGCCCGTCATGCATCAGTTGCGGCAGGACCATAACTTGTTCATTCAATAAAATGCATCCTCGAAGTGCTCGATGTGGAAACCATGCGCGGTGCGGGTAAGGGCCAGGATGTCGAACCGGATGTCGCTGGGCCAGTTGAGCTCCTCCTGTACTTGCTCGGCCGCCAGCCGAAACAGCTGCTGCTTGCGCGCCGTGACGAAGGTTTCGGGGTAGCCGTATTGCGTGCCGGAGCGGGCTTTTACCTCCACAAACACTAGCAGCTCCTGCCCGCGCTGCACAATCAGGTCTACCTCGGCGCGGCGGTAGCGGTAGCCCCGGTGCACCACCGTATAGCCCTGCTGCTGCAGAAAATCGGCGGCTGCTTCCTCGCCGGCCGCCCCGAGTTGGTGAGCCGCGTTGCTCATGCCGGCAAGCGCGTAAGCCAGGAATCCATAGCGTGCAAAACAGATTGGAGCTAAATCTAGTACCTTTGCGGAGAATTTAGCCCCGGCGGAACAAGCCCGGCCGTTGCCAAAGTGTCTGATCAGCCGTTGTTTCGGCTGGTGGCCTTACCCGCGTCCGTCTTGCCTGCTGAAGGGCCCGCCCTACGCTCCCCGCATGAATTCTCTGCTTTCTACCTGCGTAACAACCCCTCCGGCAGCCGCCCCCGAGGCCCCCGTTGCGGCGGGGATCCGGCAGCCCGGGCAAAACAGGGTGGTGCAGGTAGAGCGGTTGGGCACAGTAGCGTACCAAACTGCCTGGGATTACCAGGAAGAGCTGTTGGCGGCTACGCTGGCCCTGAAAACCCGCAACCGCGCGGCCGCTGAAGCCGGCGATTCTCCGGTGCTCACGCCCAACCATCTGCTGCTGTGCCAGCACCCGCCGGTATATACGCTGGGCAAAAGCGGCAAGCCCGAGCACCTGTTGCTGGATGAAAATGCCCTGACAGCGCACGGGGCCACCTTCCACCGCATCAACCGCGGCGGCGACATTACCTTTCATGGCCCCGGCCAGCTGGTGGGCTACCCCATCCTGGACCTCGACAACTTCTTCACCGACATTCACCGCTACCTGCGTGTGCTGGAGGAAGCTGTCATCCGTACGCTGGCCGAGTATGGCCTGTCAGCCGGGCGCATTGCGGGCCTTACCGGGGTGTGGCTTGATTTCGAGGAAGGTGCCCCCAACCCGCGCAAAATCTGCGCAATGGGCGTGAAGTGCAGCCGCTGGGTAACCATGCACGGCTTTGCCCTCAACGTCAATACCGACCTCACGTACTTCGGCTACATCGTGCCCTGCGGCATCACCGACAAGGCCGTAACGTCTATGCAGCGCGAGTTGGGCCGCGAAATATCCGTAACGGAAGTAGAAAACCGCCTGCTCCCGCATCTGGCCACGTTGCTGAATGCCGAATATGCTGTTTGATTTGCTATGAAAGAGGACATTCAGTTTGACCCGGTAGAAGGTGTAGCCATGGCTGTGGTACCCGATGAAGCGGCTGCTACCGAGGATGGGCAGCCCGGCTGGCTGGTGTATCTGCTCAACTACAACGACTTCCCGCTACAAAACGTCATTGTGAACTCCAACGGCTACGGAACCCAGCCCAACGGCGAGGCCGTGCGCACCTCCACATTGCGCCACGTGTTGCTGGAAGTGCCCGCCCACAGCGCCGCACCCATCGAGCCCATCGACCCCGGGCTGTTTCACCTCAACAACCAGTATTGGGTGAGTTACTACCGCGGTACGCAGATCTTCGATAAGAAATACATCTTCGTACCCGACTCCATTGTGCCAGCCAACCTCATCCATATAGCCCTGCTCAACCAGGAAGGTATTCTGCACCACTAAAAGAAAGAACAAGACAGTACATCCTCTATTGCTGTCATTGGCGTAAATGCTTCTCTTTGAGCTCTGATTTATGAATCCACTCGGTATTTCTCTGGGCCTCTCTTTTCTCTGGGCGTTTTTGGTGGCATTGTTCGCGGTGCCGTCCATCATTTATATCGCCCACCTGAAGAATATGCTCGATACCCCCAACGTGCGCACTGTGCACGAGTCCCTGACGCCGCGCCTGGGGGAGTGGCCGTGTTTGCCGGGTTTATGTCGGCGCTTACCATCTTCGCCAACCTCGAACATGGGGTGCAGCAGCTGCTGGCTGGCTGTATCATCCTGTTTTTTGTGGGCCTCAAGGATGACCTGGTCAGCATTTCGGTTTCCAAAAAATTTGTGGGCCAGCTGCTTGCTACCGGTGTGGTCATGATTATGGCCGACATCCGCCTGACCAGCTTCCAGGGTATTCTGGGCATTCATGAGCTGCCCATCGGCATCAGCTACGCCTTCACTTTCTTCGTGATTGTGGGCATCACCAACGCCATCAACCTCATTGATGGTCTCGACGGACTGGCAGGTAGTATTGTGCTCATCATCGTCAGCACGTTCGGGTATTACTTCTACCGCTACGGTGGTGCCACCTACGGGAACTATGCTTTCGTGTCTATCTGCGTGATTGGGGGTATGCTGGGCTTTCTGCGCTACAACTTCCACCGGGCCACCATTTTCATGGGTGACACTGGCTCCTTGGTCTGCGGCTTTATCGTGTCGTTTCTCACCATTCAGTTCATTGAGATGCGTCAGCCGTTTCCCACTTCGGCGCCATCAGTGGCCGTGGGCGTGCTGTTCGTGCCGCTGTTTGATACCATCCGCGTGTTTATTGTGCGCATGATGGCGGGCCGCTCGCCTTTCTCCCCCGATAAAAACCACATTCACCACCGCATCTTGGCCATGGGCTTCCAGCAGATCAGCACCGTTATGCTGCTTGCCCTGCTGAACTTAGTGGTTATTCTGTTCGTCATCAACTTTGCCTACTTGGGCAATACCTGGCTGATTGGTGGACTGGTAGTTTTTTCGCTGGGGTTGAGCATATTTCTGGGCGTGTACCAGAGCAGAAGTGCCCGGCAGCGGGTGGCTTCCTAAGCTGATTCCTCTTTTCCGTATGAACTGGCGGCAACTCGCACTGCTGGTAGGCTGGCTTCTGCTGGCAGCAATGCCGGGACGTGCGGCCGAATACCGCCCATTGCCGCCCCCGCCCCCCGTCGGCCTCTCAGCCGACTGGCTGATTTACAAGCCGGGCCAGAACCGGCTGACGCTGTATTTGGCGGGCTACCATCAACCCAGCCGCGCCTATTATCAATGGGTTAGCCTGCAGCCCGGTCAGCCCACGGTTATTTCTTTTACCGCGCTTCAGAACCTTAGCCTTTTTCTCGACAACCAGCTTGTTTTCACTGCACCCGAGGCGGGTTCCTATACGCTGGATCTGGCGCGCTTTGTCCCCGCTACGGGCCTCACAGCGAAGCACCTGCTGTGCGTCTGGCATCCTACTACGCCGCCCGCCTACGCGTCGTTTGTGGATGTGGAACCCGTGCCTGTAGCTCGGAGCAAGCACGCGGTGGCCCCCTTACTGCCGCAGGAGCGAGTGCTGGGCTACCACAATGCCTACGTGTGCTTTCTGCTGTTGCTGGGGCTGCTCTACGGGGGCGTGCGCGTTACGTACCGGCCGGGCTTTAGTCGGATTTATGAGCTCCGAAGCTTTCTGAACAATTCCGCCGACCAGGATTTTCTGATCAAGCCTACTGCTACCTGGCTCAACTTGCTGCTGTTGGTAGTATTCTCCCTGTCGTTTGCCCTGCTACTGGTGGCTGTGCATACCAGCCTGCAGAACGTCCTCATTTTGCGCCAACTGTTCAATGTGCCGGAGTCGGCCATTGTGTTGCGGGTGTTGCTATATACTGGGTTGGTACTGGCATTCGTGCTGTTGAAATACCCATACATTTCCTTCATGGGCTACATTTTCGACGTGCTGCCGTTGGTTACGGTGCAGTACCGCGAGTTTGTGCGCACCATTCTGCTGATCGGGCTGGCTCTTCCCTTCGTTGTCATCATCTACCTCACCCTTAATACGGCCGCGCCGGCTGTGGTTCTGTGGCTTTCCAATGGGGTGATTACCTTTCTGTTAGTGGCCACAGTAGTCCGCATTGCCCTCACCCTGCATCGTAAGTCGTCGGTACTGAATCTACATTTGTTTTCGTACCTTTGCGCCACGGAAGTTATACCCCTCGTTATTCTACTAAAGCTGATTGTTTTCTAGCATTTAAACTGCTTTCCCGTCTTTCCGGCAAGGTGCCACCCAGACTTTTCGCTTCTTTCTCATTCTCCTTATTGCCTAGTTTTACCTTTTTTTCTTACCATGGCCGACAGCAAAGAGCAACCGGGAACTGGCCGCCACGCGAAGCGCATCGCGAGCATACTGGTCACCCAGCCCAAGCCGACAGGAGACGTATCACCCTATTTTGCCATTGCGGAGAAATACGGCATTAAAGTAGATTTTCGGGAATTCATCCAGGTTGATCCGGTTCCCTATAAGGATTTTCGTAAAGAGAAAGTCAATATTCAGGAGCATACGGCCGTTATCTTCACCAGCCGCAATGCCGTCGACCATTTCTTCCGCATCTGTCAGGAGGCAAAGATTGAGATGCCGGCGGAAATGAAATACTTCTGTATTTCGGAGCAGACGGCCAATTACCTGCAGAAGTACATTGTACTGCGCAAGCGTAAGCTCTTCGTGGGTCAGCGCACGGCTGCCGATTTGTTTGATGTCATCAAGAAGCACAAGGGCGAGAAATTCCTGTATCCGTGCTCGGATATCCGCAAGGATGATATTCCGGAGTTCATGCGGGCCAATGGCTTCAAATTCACCGAAGCCGTTATCTACCGCACCGTCGCCAGCGACCTGTCGGACCTCTCGGATGTGAAGTATGACTGCATTGCTTTCTTCAGCCCGTCGGGTATCAGCTCCCTGTTTATCAACTTTCCCGACTTCACGCAGAATGGAACGCGCATCGCGGCGTTTGGCCCCACCACGGCCAAAGCCGTCATTGATGCCGGCCTGGAGCTTGACATCCAGGCACCGCACCCAAATGCGCCTTCCATGACCGGGGCTATAGAGCAGTATATCCTGCTGCACAGCGGTGCCCAGGCAAATGCAAAAGCCAAGGCAAATAAATAGACTAACTATCCGCGTTTTCCGTTGAAGAGTGGGCCAGCTGCCCTGAGCCAGTGTAATGACCTTTTTCGTTACATTTGGTAGAGCAGCCCTGTCCCACTTTTCACGTAATACGGTCCTATTCGAACACAACTATGAGGGTTCCAGTACTGATTGGTACATTGGCCTGTCTGGCAACTGGCTCGGCGCTGGCTCAGCAGCAGCCCCAGTTTACGCACTATGGCTTTAATGGTATATACCTGAACCCTGCCTACGCGGGCGTGAAAGGATATGGGGAAATTACTACTATAGGCCGCTACCAATATTTGGGATATCAGGCTACTTTGCCGGAAGATGCGGGTGGCTCCCCACAAACCTATCTGTTGTCGGCCTCAGTGCCCGTAAAGTTCCTGCATGGCGGGCTAGGAGCAGTTTTATATCGTGACCGTATTGCGGAAACCAAAATAACCACGGCTAACGTTTCTTACGCCTACCATATAACCATAGGGGAAGGAAAGCTGGGAATCGGTGTCCAGGGAATCTACACCCATCTTGGAAAAGGCACATACCGGCCTGCCGAAGAGGGAGACCCGGCTGTGCCCAATGAAAGCGCCGATAGAAAGTTTGATCTGGGTACCGGGGTGTGGTACGAGTCTGAAAAGCTCTATGCCGGGCTAAGCGTAAACAACCTGCTTCGGTCGAAGTACCAGTTCCAGAATGTTGATGGCAATACGGCCTCGTCCGTAACGGGCGAGAACCATGCATATCTCACGCTGGGATATAATATTGAAGCTACACCTTCCGTTGTGGTAACACCCAGTGCTTTAGTGAAGATGGTATTGCCGGGTAAAGTAGGGGATGGGGGCAAGTTTTCGCAAAAAAGTACTTCGTTCGAACTAGGCGGGCGTGCTACGCTTGACGACAAGTATTGGGCAGGGCTTGGATATCGTTTTCAGGAGTCGTTCCAGGGAATGCTGGGAGCGAGTTTCACTAAAGACAATGCTCTGCGAGTGGGGTACGCTTTTGATTTTATTGCATTTAATCAAGAAGCGCGTGCGTTTAGCTCACATGAGATTATGCTCTCTTACCGCCTGCCACGCCCTGTCAGTATCTCTCGCCCGGCCATTCGCACTCCACGTTACAGTTTCTAGGCTTCAAGCGTGATTCGGCCTTTTCTGCCGTTGAATGAAGGTAAAACAAGCAGTCGGTTTAAGTTTTCGAAGAACCTTGACCCCCTTCATTTTAACCCGTATAAACCGGTATTCGCGGCTAGCTACGTGAAGTTGAACGAAATACTTGCGTACAAGAGTTGAACACATTAAATTTGCCTGCTGCAAAAATTGTAATCTTTGGGTATCGCGCCTCACAAGTCTTTCGCTTCCGGACTATGAACAAGCTTTTCTTATTTCCTCTCGTTGCTGCTTCGGCCCTGTTGTTGGGAAGCTGTGGTTTTGGCAAAGGGCCGCAGGGTGACCTGATTGGCTCCGAAGACCGCCCGGAATTCAACCCGCAGGAAGTGCCTTTTGGCATGGTGCCCTGCCCCGGCGGCACGTTCCACATGGGTCAGACTGACCAGGATATTTCGGCCTCCATGGTAAACATGAACAAGCAGGTAACCATTGCCGGCTTCTACATGGATGAGACGGAAATCACCAACAATGAGTACCGTCAGTTCATGGACGCCATCCGGCAGGACTCGATTGACGTGCTCGGCGAAGAATACGTGATGACGGAACTGTACCCCGACTCCACTGTTTGGGTGCGTGACTTCACGTATCACATGGGCGACCCGCTGATGGAGTACTACTACACGCACCCTGCTTTCGACGATTACCCGGTGGTGGGCGTCGACTGGTTTGCGGCCAAGTATTTCTGCAACTGGCGCACCAAAAACAAAAACGCTTCGAACGAAGAACTGGGCCTGGCTCCCACGCCTAACTTCCGCCTGCCCTCCGAGGCTGAGTGGGAGTACGCCGCCCGTGGCGGCCGCGACCTGGCTACGTATCCCTGGGGTGGCCCATACCTGCGCAACCAGAACGGCTGTATGCTAGCTAACTTCAAGCCCGGCCGTGGCGACTATGCCTCGGATGGTGCTGCTTATACTTCCGCAGTAGGCTCGTACTTCCCGAATGATTTCGGCCTCTATGATATGTCGGGTAACGTGTCCGAATGGTGCGACGACGCCTACATGGAAGCCTCGGTACCCGTGGTGTGGGACTTGAACCCAACCAACCCCGATGACAACGAACCCCGCAAAGTAGTACGCGGCGGCTCTTGGAAAGACATTGCTTACTTCCTCGAAACCGGTACACGTAACTTCGAATATCAGGATTCGGCCCGTTCGTACATTGGCTTCCGGACGGCAATGATTCAGATTGGTATGGGTACCAACACCTCTTTGAACTAAGTCCGCTTTACTCTCTTAGTGTTTTCAACAACTCCAATTTCACCAACAACACAAGTACAATGGCACAAAAAGGCGGCAGTTTCCTGTATGACGTATTAATGCCGAAGATCTACGGTCTGGGTGCAGCAGTAGTAATCGTAGGCGCATTGTTTAAAATTCAGCACTGGGATTACGCTGACGTAATGCTCATCGTGGGTTTGGGCACGGAAGCCCTCATCTTTGCCCTTAGCGCTTTCCAGCCCCAGCATAAAGACCCCGACTGGTCGCTGGTATACCCGGAGTTGAGCGAAGGCTATGACCCCTCTACCGGCAACGCTAGCTTTGCGGCGGAATCGAACAGCAAAGGCCTGACCCGCAAGCTGGACGATATGCTGAAAGACGCCAACGTAACGCCCGAAGCTATTTCCTCGCTGGGTGCCGGCCTGAACCGCTTGAGCACTACCACGCAGCAGCTTTCTTCGCTGGGTGAGGCTACCAACGTAACGGACGAATACACGGCTAAAGTGCGCACCGCTGCTCAGTCGCTGGAGCGCATCAACGTGGCTTACTCGAATACGGTAGATGCTATTTCGGCTATGTCGAATGCTACCTCGGATGCCAAGGAGTATCACCTGCAGGTGCAGAACGTAACCAAGAACCTGGGCGCGCTGAATGCGGTGTACGAAATGGAACTGCAGGATGCCAACACGCACCTCAAGTCCATGAACAAGTTCTACGGTACGCTGAGCCAGGCTATGGAGAACCTGACCGAAGCCGGCAAAGAAACCGAGCAGTTCAAGCAGGAAGTAACGAGCCTGACGTCCAACCTGACCTCGCTCAACCGCGTGTACGGCAACATGCTGAACGCCATGCGGGCTACCAGCTAAGCCGGAAGGCTAGCAGGAGGTTAGTGTCAGTTTCACAGATAAGAATAGAAAGAAACGATGGCGGGTGCTAAAGAGACACCGCGGCAGAAGATGATAGGCATGATGTACCTGGTACTGACTGCCCTTCTGGCGCTACAAGTAAACTCTGCGATTCTGCTCAAATTCAAGTTTTTGGATGATAGCCTGATCGGAGTAAACGATAAAACTACGCAAGCTAACCAGGGTGCCGTGAAAGGCATCGAGGCAGCAGTAGCCAAAAACCGCAATCAGGCCCGTGACCTTGCCATCCTGAAGCAAGGGCAGGAAGTGCGCGACCGGACGGCTAAAATGGTAGCATATCTGCGTGATATCCGGGAGAAGCTGCTGGCAGCTACTCAGGAGAAAGGCAAAGCTGAGATGAACATGAGTGGCGAAGATAAAGTCGCCATGACGATGCTGGGTGGCAAGAAAGATGGCGCGGCTTATCCCCTGAAAACTGTGCTGAATGACTACTCTACCTACATCAAGCAGTTCGTGCCAACTGCCGGCCCGCTTGCTCTGGATGCAAAAGACGACAAAGCGGTAACGGAAAAAGACCAGAAAAATAAGGACTTCGCCGAGCTCAACTTCGAGAATACACCAGTAGTAGCCGCTTTGGCGGTTCTTTCCCAAAAGGAAACCGAAGTGCTGAAGTATGAGGCCGACGCTCTGAGCCAGCTGGGTCAGAAAGTAGGTGCACAAACTATCGTTTTCGATAAAGTTGGGGCTTTTGCCAGCGCTGAGTCAAACACGGTAGCTGCCGGTACCAAGTACAAAGCAGAGTTGTTCCTGACGGCTTCGGCTTCGTCTTTGCGCCCAAGTATGACGTTGAATGGTTCGCCTCTGCAGGTTAGCCCTGATGGAAAAGGCAAGGTAGAATTCACGGCTCGCCCCGGCAACTTCGATGCTTCTGGTAGCGCTAAAGCCTCTTGGAAAGGCACCATCCGTTTCAACCAGAATGGCCGTGATACGACCTTCAACGTAACGGTACCTTATACCGTCACCAAACCCGTGATGCAGATCCAGTCGGCTTCGGTGCAGGCGCTGTACTTTAAGTGCGGCAACAAGCTGAATGTATCGGTTCCTGCTTTGGGTGCCCAGTATAAGCCTGGTTTCTCTGCTTCGGGTGCTTCAGTAATTCCCGGCTCGAAAACGGGTGACGTGACCCTGGTACCTAACGCCCGTGAGGTAACGCTCAGCGTAAGCAGCGGTGGCAATGCCATTGGTTCGCAGACGTTCCAGGTACGCCCCATTCCTAAGCCCGACATCAAGTGTTTTGTAGGCGGCCGTGAAGCCAACGAAAAACAAGGAACGCCCATTGTAGCCGTTCGGAACATGAATATGCGCGCAGTGCCGGATGCCGGCTTTGCTACGTTCCTGCCCGAAGATGCCCGGTACCGGGTATCCCGCTACGAAGTGACGCTGGTGCGTGGTCGTCGTCCGGCCATGGGCACGCGTACCATCAGTGGTCCTGACGCCAACCTGACGGACGTAGTAAACGCCGCTCAGTCGGGTGACCGTCTCTACATTGAAGTAAAAGAAGTACAGCGCAAAAACTTCCAGGATAACACTGAGAATGTTAATGTTGCCAAGAGCTTCAATATTCCCTTGCTGTAAGCGTTGTTAGCATTGTCTTTGTACTAACAGCTTTTTCACTTACTCCGGTATGAACAAATTCCTTTCCTTCGCCGCTCTGGCGGCCAGCCTGACGCTGTCGGTAGCAGCATCGGCTCAGGAACAAGCCACTACCGCGAGCAGCAACGGCTCGTACCGCCCGATTCCTAACTCGGACATTATGTTCCGGAAGACGATCTGGCGTATGATTGACCTGCGCGAAAAGCAAAACAAGCCGATGTTCTCATCGGGGCGGGAAATAAGCCAGGTTATTCTGGATGCGGTTCGGCGTGGTGAGCTGCAGGCATACAAGGATGATTCGCTGGCCCGCACGCTGACCCGTGAGGAAGCTGGCTGCCAACAGTTCCTACACCGATCAGACCAGCGTTTCATTGAGCGACGAAGAGCGCGCTGCCGGCCTGGATGCTGGCGACAGCTGGGACACTCCGGCGCCTGCTGCCCGCAACAGCCGCAACGGGCGTAACGCCCGGGCTGCAACGCCTCCCAAGCCGGTTGTTCCCCCAAGCAACGCTTACCGGGCAAAAGACCTGTATCAGATCGAACTGAAGGAGGATATGATTTTTGACAAGAAACGGTCAAGAATGTATCATGACATCAAAACGCTGACGCTGTTCGTGCCCGCTGGTGCTCCCGGCAATGAGAAGCCTTATGACGTTGCCATCGGTACCTTCAAGTACAGCGACCTGGTGCGCATGTTCCGCAACAATCCGGACAAAGCCATCTGGTTTAACCCGCAAAACGATGCCCAGCACAAAAACCTGGCTGACGCATTTGAGCTCTGGCTGTTTAACTCCTACATCGTGAAGGTATCCAACCCCAACAACGCGCGTCTTTCCGACGTGTATGGTGGGGAGCGGGAAGGCATTCTGGCCTCGCAGCAAGCTGCTACCGACCTCATCGAGTACGAGTACAACCTGTGGTCCTTTTAATAGCAGACTAATTATAGTTGGCTATACCACTAAAAAGCCCCGGACAGCTGTCCGGGGCTTTTTGTTTTAAGTCATATCCCAAGCTGACAAAGCAGCTGTAACGGTCAAGCCGTAGCGTCAGGCTGACTGAAGTAATCAAGCAGAATGCGGGCTTTGGCTTTGCCTACTTCGGTTATCAGCTCAGCTTCTGACAGCTCCTTGATTTTCTTCACTGACTTGAATTTGGTGAGCAGCTTATCAGCCGTAACGGGCCCGAGGCCTTTGACGTCGGTAAGCTCGGTTTTGAGCGTGGCGGCGTCGCGGCGGGAGCGGTGGAAGGTGATGCCGAACCGGTGGGCTTCGTCGCGCATCCGCTGAATCAGGCGTAGCGTTTCGCTTTTCTTGTCGATATAGAGCGGCAGCGGGTCGTTCGGGACGTAGATTTCCTCCAGCCGCTTGGCAATGCCGATGATAGGAATCTGGCCCCACAGGCCCAGGTCTTTTAGGGCTTTGACGCCCATACTCAGTTGCCCTTTGCCACCGTCTACAATCACCAATTGCGGCAGACTAGTCCCTTCATCGAGCAAGCGACGGTAGCGGCGCGTCACTATTTCGTACATCGAGTCGAAGTCGTTGGGGCCTACCACAGTTTTGATATGGAAGTGGCGGTAGTCCTTTTTGCTGGGCTTGGCGTTGCGGAAACACACCATAGCTGCCACCGGATTATCGCCCTGGAAGTTGGAGTTGTCGAAGCATTCGATGTGCTTGGGAAGCTCGGTAAGGCGCAAATCCTTCTTCATGGTTTCCATGATGCGCACCTCGTTCAGATCCTTGCTTCGGTCGTTCATGCTTTCCTTTTCCTTACGCAGGTAGAGCACGTTCTTGATGCTCAACTCCATGAGCTTGCGCTTGTCGCCAATCTGGGGCTGTGCGATGCTGACGCCGGGCAGGGGCAGGCTGGGAATCGGCACGTTGGTCAGGATTTCCTTTGACTCGCTTTCAAACTCCTCACGCATCTGCATAATCAGCGAGGCCAGGATTTCCCCATCGGGCTCGTCCAGCTTCTTCTGCACTTCGAGCGACTGGGTGAGGATAATGCTGCCATTCATCACCTTGAGGTAGTTGATAAACGCCGACTTCTCATTGGCCGCAATGCTGAAAACGTCGATGTTGGACAAGGCCGGATTGACAATAGTGCTTTTCGACTGAAACTCGTCGAGCCGGTCGAGCTTCTGCTTGAACTGGTGGGCCAGCTCATACTGCTGCTCCTGGGCGGCCAGCGTCATCTTCTCGCGGAAGTACTGCTTGGGCAGGCGCAGGTCGCCGTTCAGGATTTGCTTGATCTGCTGGATGTACTGGTTGTAGGTTTCCTCGTCCTGAAGTCCTTCGCAGGGGCCCTTACAGTTGCCCAGGTGGTACTCCAAGCACACCTTGAACTTGCCGGCTTCAATGTTCTGCGGCGACAGGTTGTAGGTGCAGGTGCGCAGCGGATATAGGGCCCGGATCAGCTCCAGCAGCAGGTTCATGCCCGTCACGTTGGCATAAGGCCCGTAGTAGCGGCCCTGGCCGGGTACCTTGTTACGGGTCGGAATCAGGCGCGGAAACCGCTCGTTGGTAAGCAGCAGGTACGGATACGTCTTGCCATCCTTGAGCAGGATGTTGTACTTGGGCTGATGCTGCTTGATGAGGTTGTTTTCGAGCAGAAAGGCATCCGACTCGGAGTCCACGATGGTAAACTCGATGCGGCGGATGTTCTTCACCAGTTGCTGGGTTTTCTTGTTGTGGTCCTGCTTGGTGAAGTAGCTGCTCACCCGCTTGCGCAGGTCAATGGCCTTGCCCACGTAGATAATCGTGTCCTCCTCACCGAAGTACTTGTAGACGCCGGGGCGGTGAGGAAGCTGGCGGATTTGGTCTTGCAGCTCAGGGTTGGCAGCCATAGAAACACAAATTTGGCAATGGTACGACAAGCTTTCGGGAGGAATCAGCCACCGTACGCAGTAGGTAAAAAGGGTACGTAACCCAGTAAGGGGCAGGTTCAGAACCGGCCGTAATTCCGGAATGCTACAACAAAAAGCGAGGCCGGGAAGTCCCGGCCTCGCAAAGGCAATTTGCCAAAATCCGCTGAAATCAGCGCGGGTCTGTGGTCCTAGATGTCTTCGTCGTCCAGGTCTCCGAGGTCTACCTGGTTGAGTTTCTGCTCGTAGGGAATCGTGTCGCGCTGGCCGCCGTAGTAGCGGGAGCAGTCGATTTCGATGCTGAGCGGCTGCTGAGGTATCGGGAAGTCCTTGGTGCTGATGCCGATTTCCTTGTTGTTCTTGTACACCTGCTTCATGAAGATGCCATAGATAGGCAGCGCCAGGCGGGAACCCTGCCCGTAGGCCCCCGTGCGGAAGTGAATGCTTCGGTCTTCGCCGCCCACCCACATACCACATACCAGGTCGGGGGTGAGGCCCATGAACCAGGCGTCGGAGTAGTTGGACGTAGTGCCGGTTTTAGCCGCTATCTGGTACGGGAAGTTGAAGCCGCCGCGCAGGATAATGGACGTGCCGCCTTTCTCCTCCACCGCGCCCCGCATCATGTAGGTCATCAGGTAAGCCGTTTCCTCGCTGAGCGCCTCCTTGGTCTGGGGCACGAATTCGCGCAGCACGTTGCCGTTCTTGTCCTCAATGCGCATCACCATCATCGGGGCCGTCCACACGCCGTGGTTGGCAAACGTGCCGTAGGCGCCGGTCAGCTCGTAGATGCTCACATCAGAGGAGCCGAAGCCTACGGCTGGTACGGCTTCGATGGGGGAGGTGATACCGAGGCGCTTGGCGTAGGCTACCACGGTTTCGGGCCCCAGCTTTTGCACCAGCCAGGCCGTGATGGAGTTCATGGAGCGGGCCAGCGCCTGCCGCATCGTGAAGGTGCGGCCCGAGAAGCTGCCCTCAAAGTTGCGGGGCGTGTAAGGCGGCCGGCCGGCCACGGCCGGAAACGTGGTAGCTACGTCGGGGCGCTGGTAGCACGGGGAGTAGCCCTGGTCAATGGCGGCGGTGTACACGAAGGGCTTGAACGTGGAGCCGGGCTGGCGCTTACCCTGCTTTACGTGGTCGTACTTGAAGTACTTGTAGTTGGTGCCGCCTACCCAGGCCTTGATTTGCCCGTTGAGCGGGTTCATAGCCATAAAGCCCGCGTGCAGGAAGCGCTTGTAGTACGCCAGCGAATCGAGCGGCGACATGGTCACTTCCTTTTCGCCCTGCCAGGTAAACACCTTCATCTTGTACTTCTTGTTGAGGTAGTACTTGATGGAATCGGGCTGGCCTTCGTAACGGATGGCCAGGGACTTGTACCGTTCGGTGCGCTTGATGGCCGTGTTCAGGAAGCCGGGAATGACTTTGCCGTTCTCGTCGCGCCAGGGGAGCTGGCCTTTCCAGTGCGTGTCAAACCACCGCTGCTGCAGCTTCATGTGGTCGGCAATGGCAGTTTCGGCGTACTTCTGCATCCGCGAGTCAATCGTGGTGTAGATTTTCAGGCCGTCGGCGTACAGGTCGTGGTCGGTTTCCCGGGCCCAGTCGCGCAGCATCTTGCTTACCTCCACCCGGAAGTAGGGCGCAATGCCTTCGTTCTGATTTTCCACGTTGTAGCGCAGCACAATCGGCTTCACGGTGTCGGCCTGCAGGGCCTGGGCATCCATGTAGCCATACTTGTGCATCTGGCGGAGCACCCAGTTGCGGCGCATCTTGCTGCGCTGCGGGTTGAACTTGGGGCTGAAGCGGCTGGGCGCGTTCAGCACGCCCACCAGGGTGGCTGCCTCGGGGCGCGTCAGCTCCTTGGGCTTCTTGCCGAAAAACGTTTTGGCCGCTGTGCTGATGCCGAAAGCGTTGGAGCCATAGTCCGTCACATTCAGGTACATGCGCATGATTTCGCGCTTGGTGTAGCTGCGTTCCAGCCGGATGGCCAGAATCCACTCCTTGGTTTTGGTGATGAGCATCCGCACGCCCGGCACGTCGTTCAGGCCCCCGTCGCTCAGGTCCTCGCGGGTGTGGAACAGCACTTTGGCCAGCTGCTGGGTGAGCGTAGAGCCGCCACCACCACTGCCGCCCGTAAGCAGGCCCGCCGCTACCCGGCCGGTGGCCTTGGGGTCGATGCCGGAGTGCTCCTCAAAGCGGGCGTCCTCGGTGGCAATCAGCGCATCCACTAGGTGCTGGGGCAGGTCTTCGTACTCCACCGGGGTGCGGTTCTCGCGAAAGTACTTGCCCATCAGTACATTGTCGGAAGAATATACCTCCGAGGCCAGTTCGCTCTTAGGGTTTTCAAGCGTTTTCAGGTTGGGCATCCGCCCAAACAAATTCAGGAAGTTGGCGCTGACGGCCCAGATGTAAAACAGAAACGCCAGCAGGCCAATACCGAACAGCGTCCACAGCGTACGAATAAAGGCCGCGAAACGCCCGGAGCGGGCCGGCTTGCGCAAGCCCGACGGTTTTCGGGCAGCAGAATATGCCATTGGATAAAGAAGTAAGTCAACCAGCGCAACTGGCCGGAAAGCCGGCTCAGCGAATGAGGTAGCGCGCCCGCAAAGTTACGGACGATATGCTTGCTGGTAGAACTGCTCGTATTCGGCCACGTTCTGGCGTTGGAGCAGCACCGGCAGGTTCTCAATACCTACAACCAGGGTTTGGTAACCCACACCCCGCAGCCGGCCCAGCGGACTCTGCGGGCCGCGCAGCTTCAGGGCATAGCTCTGCGCTACTTTGGCCCCGGCCAACGACTGCACCACCACCGCCACCAGCGAGTCGCCGAGGGGTTGCTGCTGCACCTGCAGGTTGCTGGCCCGGAAGTAGCGGCCGTGGTAGGTGGCCAGCTGAGCGGGCAGCGTCGCCAGCAGGGGGGCGTCTTTGGCTACTACCAGCACCACCGCGTGGTTGGCGCTCAGATTGGTGGCGTAGGGCGCGGCCGGAGCAGCAGGAGCCAGATCGGGGCCGCCGGGTGTGGCGGTAGCGGGGGCCGGTACGGTAGGAGCGGGCTCGGCCGGCGTGGCTACTGTGGGCGAGGCAGCGGCCGGATTTTTATCCGGAGCCGGAGCAGGCGTCGTTTGGGCAGCAGCAGCCGGCGCGGTAGATGCTGCAGCCGGGGCCGCGGGCTTGGGTACCACTACCGGCGACTCATTGGCACCGTAAAAAATGCGCATGCGGTTGTCTACCTCGCCGGGGCGGAAGTACGATACGCGGGGCTTTTCGGTGGAGGCCAGGGCCCCGGGCAGGCTGCCTTGCTCGTACCGGTCGAAGGTGGCCAGCAAGGTTTGGGCGTCGGTATTCAGGGCGCTGTTGGGGTAGTCCTTGACGAACTTCGCCACTTGCGCCTTGGTGGTAGCCGGTGACTGGGTGCGTAAGGCCAGCAGCACGCCCAGGTAAGCTATTCGGTCGTTGTAGTCACTTTCGGGATAAAGCTTGCGGGTGCGCTCCAGCACCTTGGCCGTTTTCTTGAACTCCTGCTTTTTATACAAGGCAAACGCCGAATCCAGCTGCACGCTCACGCCCGCGTTGGCCACCGACATGCGCCGCAGAAACTCGGGGTCGGCCACCAGCCGGGCATAGGAGGAAGTGGGGTACTCCTGCCGCAGGCGCTGGGCGTACTGCTCGGCCTTGGCATCACCGGCGGCTTGGTACTGCAGAAACAGGCTGTAGTACACTTCCGGCGTGTGCTTGCCGCCCGGGAAGCGCGCCAACAGCTTTTCGTAGGTTTCGGCGGCGCGGGCAGGCTCCCGCAGCTGCTGTCCGTAGATGCCGCCCAACGAAAATAGTGCTTCTTCCGTCAGTTGGTTGGATGCCTCCAGCTGCTCGGAGCTCAGCGGAATGCTCTGCCGGTACTGGGCTACCAGCGTGGCAACCTGCTGGGCTGGGCTGAGGGCTGCCGCGGCGGCGCTTTCGGCATTTACCTGAGTAGCGTCGTTACCGGCCAGCGAAACCGGGACGTTACCCCCGCGGGCCGCTGCCGGAGAGGCGCTGGCTACGCTGGTTACGCGCCAGTTGTCCTGCAACGGCCGGTCGCCCCAGCGGCGCACAAACTCCGAGCGCGCCGTGCTGAGCGAGGTTGGGTTGTCGAAGTACCATTGGGCGCCCGTATTGGAGTTGGCGAAAGCAAACGGGTCGATGTCGGGGTTGCCGGAGCGTACGTTGCTTATGCCGGTGCCCGTCTGGCGCCGGTCGTCCCGCTCGCGCTGGGCAGCCAGGCGCTTTTCCTCGGCGGCTTTGGCGGCCAGCTCGGCCTCAGCGTAGGCCGTAAGGCGCACCCGAAGCGCGGCCGTATCCAACCGGGCCAGGGCCTGTAGGCTGTCCTGCGTTTCCACAATAGTCAGCTGCTTGGCGAAGTCCTGCAGAATGGTGCTCCGCTCCGCTATGGCCGCGTACTGTGGCGACTCGCGCGACAGGTTCTGCACCGTGCTATCGTAGTAGGCAGCGGCGGCGCGGTATTTCTGCAGGTTTTCGTAGTTGATGCGGCCGGCCAGTAAATAGGTGTACGACTTCTGGGCCTGGTTGCCGCCCCCGACGCGGGCCGATTTTTCCAGCAGCTTCAGGGCCTCGGGGTAGCGCTGCTGGCGGTATTCCAGCCGGGCCATTTCGTAGTAGATCTTGTCGCCGTACTCCTTGTTTTTGGTATCCTTCAGGAGCTTGGCAAAATACTTATCCAGCCGGGCGCGGTCATTTTGATTAAGGTCCGATACCTGGCCCAGCATCAGCTTGCTGTAAAAGTCCAGCTCGTAGGGAGGGTTGCGCTTCAGAATCTGATTGAGCTGGGCGTAGGCCTTCTTATCGTCGCCCTGCTCCTGGTAAAGCTGGGCTAGCACGTAGCGCGTGCGCGACTGTTCATTTTTGGGCGTGATGTAGGGCAGTGCCTTCTCCAGGTTCTCAATAGCCAGCATAGGGTTGTCGGTCCGCAGGTGGTACTCGGCGCGGGTCATGAACAGGGCGCGGGCGTTTCGCTCGGTGCCCTGTTCCTTGTCCAGAATATCGGAGACGGCCGAGGCGCTTTCGTACTCTTTCAGCACCAGAAACGTGCGCATCAGCCAGATCAGGGCTTCGTGGCGGGCGTGCGGGTCTTTGCTAGTGGTGTTAACATACTTGAAGGTCTTCACGGCGTCTTCCAGCTCACGCTTGTAGTAGCGCGCCTTGCCCACCAAGATGTAGCTGTCGTCGGTCCAGTCGGAGCCGGGGTGATATTGAATAGGAATCGAAGTCTTCTTGATAATGTCCTCCATATCCCCGGCCAGCTTCACGGCCGTCAGCGAGTCGATGGTAGGGAAGAGGGGCAGCACGCGGTTGTAGTCGTTGAGGCGGCCTTTGTCGAGGTCGGCCTCAACGGTGCGCATCTTTTCCCGCGCCAGGAAGTAGGCATTGTCGCGGGCCACAACGTTCTGGTAAGCACGGCCAACAGGGCCCCGCTCGGAGGCGCAACCAGCCAGGCCAGCGGCCAGCACCAACGCCACCAGCGGCCAGAAAAGAAGACGGGAAAGCAGAGTTCGGGTCAAAACAGCAGAATAATCGGATGCCGAAGCAATAAAGCAGTAACGGGCCAAACGACCGGATTTGTTCAGTCGTCTACCTGCTCCGGGCTACAACGTCGCACATTGGGTAAAAGTACGCTTTTTCCCGACCCACTTTGGATGAAACCGGCAGGCATGCCTCCGCCGCCCAAAATCCGTACTTTCGGCTGTCCGTCACTTTTCCTTGGTTTGCTATGTCTGAGTCACCCACGCCGCAGGATTCCCGCTCAACCGGTAGCACCTTTGGCAAGTTTGCCGGCGCCGGTATGCAGATGCTGGCCATCATCGGCCTAAGCACCTGGCTGGGCGTGTGGCTCGACGGGCGCTACAACAGCAGCCCCTGGGCTACAGTGGGCCTAAGCTTGCTGGGCATCTTCGTTGCCCTATATCAGGTTATTCGGGCAGTATCGGAGAAGAGTTAATGTGCTGCGCTTCGCTAATGTGGTTGAATGTGCTAATATGGAGAATGTGTCTCGCATCAGCACATTCTCCATATTAGCACATTTAACCACATTCTCCACATTAGCGAAGCGCAGCACATTAACCCACAGTATTAACCCTTACCTTTGCCGGCCCATCATTCTCCGCTATAGGCCTTGCTTCGCTTTCTTCGCAACTTGCTACTGTTGGGCTTGCTCTTATACGGGAGCCTGTACCTGCTAAACGCCCGCTACGGCGAAGCAGCGGTGCATCCGCTGGCCGGCTACATTCTGGGCTATTTTGCCTTGCTCACGGGCATCATCTACTGGACGACGGCCCGGATGGTGAAAGCCAACCCCGAGAACTTCATGGCTGCCTACTTCGGCTCCATGGTGCTGCGCATGTTTTTGAGCATCGGCATCGTGCTGGTATACCTATATAGAGGGGGTGCGCACGAAGGATGGGGTACCTACACGTTCCTGGGGGCCTTCTTTCTTGGGTATTTTATCTTTACAGGGTTTGAAGTCTGGAGCGTTCTGACTAACTTGCGCCCGTTTTCAAAACCGGGTGAACCTGCCGTTTAGGTCCCCGCTCCGCCCCACCCTAAGGTCTTCTGAATGAAGCGCTTACTGATAGCCCTCTTCTGTGTTCTTTCTTTCCCTGTTTTTGCTCAAGAGCAAACGGCTTCCGTCCATGAGGCCAACAAAGAAGAGGAGGCCTTCAACGCCGGCGAGCTGATCCTGCACCACGTAGGCGACTCCCACGAGTGGCATTTCTTCGGTGAAGAAGGTGAAGGTCCTCATTTCACCCTGCCTTTGCCCGTTATGGCTTACCAGCCCGGCAAAGGTCTGTCGGTTTTCTCCTCGCACCACCTCTACCCCGAGGGTACCGTGCACGAAGGTCTCAAGCTGGAGCACGAAACCCTCGAAGCCGTAGATGGCAGCAAGGTCTATGACCTGTCCATCACCAAGAACGTAGCTTCGCTGCTGCTGAGTGTGGTGCTGCTGATTGCGGTATTCTTCACAGTGGCCGGCGGCTACCGCAAAAACCACGGCCACGCGCCCAAGGGTGTGCAGTCCTTCTTCGAGCCCATCATCATCTTTGTGCGCGACGAAGTAGCCAAGAAAGCCATTGGCCCGAAGTACGAGCGGTACCTGCCGTACCTGCTCACCATCTTCTTCTTTATCTGGTTCAACAACCTGCTGGGCTTGCTGCCCGGCGCGGCCAACCTCACCGGCAACCTGGCCGTGACGTTCCTGTTCGCCTTCCTCACCCTGCTCATCACCACATTCAGCTCCAATAAGTACTACTGGTCGCACATTTTCTGGACGCCCGGTGTTCCGCTGTGGCTGCGTCCGATTATGATTCCGGTGGAGCTCATCGGCGTGATTTCGAAGCCTTTCTCTCTGATGGTTCGACTGTTTGCCAACGTTACGGCCGGTCACATCATCATCCTGAGCTTCATTGCCCTGATCTTCATTTTCAACACCATTGGTATTGCGCCGCTGTCAATTGCCTTTGGCCTGTTTATCAACGTGCTGGAGCTGCTGGTAGCCATTCTGCAGGCCTACATCTTCACACTGCTCACGGCCATGTACATCGGTGGAGCCGTGGAAGAGCACCACGACCACGACTACGGCATCGGCGGTGACGATGCCGACGCACCGCTGCCCGTTGCGGGTGGCCACGCGCACTAAGCTCCAAATTCCCCCTTTTTTTCTGCGTTTTTTCTTCACACATTCCTCAAACTCTTTGTCTTATGCTGCTCTCTCTGTTGCTGCAGGTTGTTAATGCTGTTGGTCTGGCTGTAATGGGTGCCGGTATCGGTGCCGGTCTGGCTATTCTGGGTGCTGGTCTGGGTATCGGCCGCATCGGTGGCTCGGCCATGGAAGCCATCGGCCGTCAGCCGGAGGCCTCCGGCAAAATCCAGACGGCTATGCTGATCGTAGCTGCTCTGGTGGAAGGTGCTGCTCTGTTCGCAGTAGTAGTCTGCCTGCTGATTGCCCTGAAGCTTCAGTAGAGAATCTGCCAGACCCGATTCGCCGGCTGGGCTCGTCTGTAGCCCGGCCGGTGCATCGGGTTTGCGGTTTCTTTGGGTTGAAGTGGTCAGATGAAGCCTGGGCCCCGCGCCCAGTCGTCTGCCTTCATTATTCACCGATTTAGCTGAGCCCTGATGCTTACCAACCCTAGTATTGGCCTGCTGTTCTGGCAGCTGGTCATTTTCCTGATTCTTCTCTTCCTGCTCACCAAGTTCGCCTGGAAGCCCATCCTCAGCTCGCTGCGCGAGCGGGAAAGCTCCATCGAAGGCGCGCTGCGCATGGCCGACCAGGCCAAGCTGGAAATGCAGGAGCTGAAAGCCGGCAACGAAAAGCTGCTGGCCGAAGCCCGCATGGAGCGCGACCGTATTCTGAAGGAAGCCACCACGGTATCCAACCAGCTCATTGAGCAGGCCAAAACCAAGGCTACTGAAGAAGGCAACCGCATGATTGTGCAGGCCCGCGAAGCCATTCAGAACGAGAAAAATGCCGCTCTGGCCGAGGTGAAAAACACCGCTGCCAAGCTGTCCATCGATATTGCAGAGCGCATCCTGCGCCGCGAGCTGGCCGACCAGCCCGCTCAGCAGCAGCTCGTGGACTCGTACCTGAAGGAAGTAAAATTGAATTAGTAGTGAGTATTAAGTATTGAGTAGTGAGGTTCGGTCAGCCGAATAACACCTGTCTCAATACTCACTACCAACTACTCAATACTAAAATCAATGTCTGAACAACGAGTTGCTTCCCGCTACGCCAAGTCCCTGCTGGATCTGGCTGAGGAGCGCGGGACGCTGGCACAGGTGAAAGAGGATATGGACTTGTTCAGCAAGACGCTGGACGAGAACCGCGACCTGCGCCTGCTGCTGCGCAACCCCATCGTGAACCACGATAAAAAGCTCGCCATCCTGCGCGCGGTGTTCGGGGGCAAGGTGTCGGACCTCACGGAGAAGTTCTTCACCATCGTCACCCAGAAAAACCGCGAAAGCGCACTGGAATTCATTGGCTCCGAGTTTCGGACCCAGTTCAACCAGCTGCGCGGCGTACAAACGGCCGAAGTAACCACGGCTACCCCACTGGATGCGCCCACGCGCCTACAGGTAGTACAGCTGGTGCGCGAGCAAACCGGCCTCCAGCAGGTCACCCTCACCGAGAAGGTAGATGCCTCACTCATCGGCGGCTTTGTGCTGCGCGTGGGCGACCAGCAGATTGACGACTCGGTACGTCACCGCCTGCGCAAGCTGCGCAGCGAATTCTCGAAGAACCCCTACCAATCCCAACTATAATCCACCATGGCAGAAGTACGTCCGGATGAAGTATCCGCCATTCTGCGGGAGCAGCTGTCCAACTTCAAAACCGCCGCCGAGCTCGAAGAGGTTGGTACGGTACTGCAGGTTGGCGACGGTGTAGCCCGCATCTACGGCCTGGGCAATGCCCAGTCGGGGGAATTGCTCGAATTTGAAAATGGCCTGCAGGCCCTGGTGCTCAACCTGGAAGAAGACAACGTAGGTGCCGTAATGCTCGGCGACTACAGCGAAATCCGGGAAGGCGCTACGGTGCGCCGCACCAATAAAATTGCCTCTATCAACGTTGGCGAGGGTATTGTCGGCCGCGTGGTGAACACGCTGGGCCAGCCCATTGACGGCCGCGGCCCCATCCAGGGCGAAACCTACGACATGCCCCTGGAGCGTAAGGCTCCCGGTGTAATCTACCGCCAGCCGGTAACCGAGCCCATGCAAACGGGTATCAAGGCTATTGACGCCATGATTCCAATTGGGCGCGGTCAGCGCGAGCTGATCATCGGCGACCGTCAGACGGGTAAGTCGGCGGTAGCTATTGACACCATCCTGAACCAGCGCGAGTTCTTCGAGCGCGGGGAGCCTGTTTTCTGCATCTACGTAGCCGTAGGGCAGAAAGCTTCCACCGTAGCTCAGGTAGTAAACTCCCTGCAGCGCGGTGGTGCCATGGACTACACGGTAGTGGTTTCGGCTTCGGCTTCGGATCCGGCTCCTATGCAGTTCTTTGCGCCCTTCACCGGCGCCGCCATCGGTGAGTTCTTCCGCGACACCGGCCGTCCGGCCCTCGTGGTGTACGACGATTTGTCGAAGCAGGCGGTGGCCTACCGCGAGGTGTCGCTGCTGCTACGCCGTCCTCCCGGACGCGAAGCTTATCCGGGTGACGTGTTTTACCTGCACAGCCGCCTATTGGAGCGCGCCGCGAAGATCAACGCTTCCGACGTAATTGCCCGCGATATGAACGACCTGCCCGAGAGCATCAAGCACCTCGTGAAAGGCGGCGGTTCGCTCACGGCTCTGCCGCTAATCGAAACCCAGGCAGGTGACGTTTCGGCTTACATCCCAACCAACGTAATTTCGATTACGGATGGGCAGATCTTCCTCGAAACCAACCTGTTCAACTCGGGTATCCGGCCGGCTATCAACGTAGGTATTTCGGTATCGCGCGTGGGTGGTAACGCCCAGATCAAGTCGATGAAGAAAGTGGCGGGTACGCTGAAGCTTGACCAGGCTCAGTTCCGCGAGCTGGAAGCCTTCGCCAAGTTCGGCTCCGACCTCGATGCCTCGACCAAGCTCACCATTGAGCGTGGCCGTCGCAACCTCGAAATCCTGAAGCAGCCCCAGTTCTCGCCCCAGAAGGTAGAAGATCAGGTGGCCGTGATTTACGCCGCAACCAACGGTCTGCTCGACCAGGTGCCCGTAAACAAGGTGCGTGAGTTCGAGAAGGAGTTCGTGCAGGTGATGAACACGCGTCACCCCGACGTACTGAAGTCCCTGAAAGCCGGCAAGCTGGATGACACCATCACCAACGCCATCCGTCAGGTAGCCAAAGACCTGTCGGCGGTGTACGCCACTAAGTAATTAACAATTAAGAATTAGTAATTAAGAATTGAGCGTTGCCATCCGGCCGGCCTTCGCCCGGCGGCAATTCTTAATTCTTAATTACTAATTACTAATTCCCAACGAATGGCTAGCTTAAAAGAAGTTCGGAACCGCATCGTATCGGTGCAGAGCACGCAGCAAATCACCAAAGCCATGAAAATGGTGGCGGCGGCCAAGCTGCGGCGGGCTCAGGACAACATCCTGCGCATGCGCCCTTACGCTCAGCGGCTCAACAGCATTCTGAGCAACCTTACCGGCCTCACGGGTGGCGAGGTAGTGAGCGAGTACGCCGTACAGCGCGAGGTGCGCCGCGTGCTGGTCATTGCCATTACCTCCGACCGGGGCTTGGCTGGTGCCTTCAACAGCAACATCTTCAAAGGCGTGAATCAGCTGCTGCGCGAGCGGTATGCTGCCCAAGCTACCGTCGGCACCGTAACCTTCATGGCCATCGGTAAGAAGGCCCACGACTATTTCGCTAAGCGCGGTCCGTTGCTGGGCAACTATCAGCACGTGTTCGGCAAGCTGTCGTTTGATACCGTGCGCGAAGCTGCTGAGGCCGCTATGGAAGGTTTCCGCACCGGCCAGTTCGACGAGGTAGTGATGGTGTACAACGAGTTTCGCAACGTAGCCACGCAGATCGTGCGCGCCGAGCAGCTGCTGCCTCTGGTTCCCGCCGAGCCCATTGCCGCTGCCACAGCCACCTCGAACGTAGACTACATCTTCGAGCCCTCGAAGGAGGAAATTGTGCAGACCCTGATTCCACAGTCCCTGAAGGTGCAGCTCTACAAGGCCGTGCTGGAAAGCAACGCCTCCGAGCACGGCGCCCGCATGACGGCTATGGACAAGGCAACCGACAACGCCGGCGAGCTGCTAAAGTCACTCAAGCTCACCTACAACCGTACCCGTCAGGCCGCTATTACCACCGAGATTCTCGAAATCGTGGGTGGTGCCGAGGCCCTGGCTGCCAGTCGCTAAAGAAGGTATACAAACAGAACTCAAACGGCCCGTTTCCTTCAGAGAAAACGGGCCGTTTGCTGTTGCAATAGGTATATAAAACAAGAAGGCTTACGCAGCAAGCGCAGCCCGATGGGCAGTAGCTTCGGCAAGGGCCTGCTCCAATTTGGGTACCTGCACCGCTAGTCGGCAGGCAATAAGGCTGCCAGTGCAGCCACCTCGGCCCGCAGCCCGGCTACACGGGCCGCCAGCAAATGGCGCGCAGCGGCGGCCCCAGCCGGGTCGGGGTCGGCCTGGGCCAGATCGGTAGCCAACTCGCCCAGCCAGCGGGCATAGTGGGCCGCTTCCATGGGTTCGGTGGGCGGAGCGGCTGCTTGCAATTGCGCTATGCCGCGGCGCCGCCGGGCCAGGGCGTTGGCACTAGCCTGTACCCGCGCAAGTTGCTGCCCATACGTGAGCAACCGCAACTGGCAGTCGCGCAGGCGGCGGCCTAGCAGCTCGGGTGCGGGCACCGGGGCTTCGGGTTGCTCGCTCCCAAGTACCTCGGGGAGCGGTAGTGGCCGGTAGGGGTCGTAGAGCAGCGGCTCGGGTGCCTCCGTCGGACCCTGGCCCAGGGGAGGGGGCAGCAGGTGGCTTAGCAGCAGCAGGCGCGGAGCCAGCGCCGGGGGCAGCCCCTTGCGCCCGGCTTCCAGGTGCGATACGAATCCGATGGACACGTTCATATACCGGGCCAGCTGGCGCGTTGAAAAGCCGAAATGGGCCCGCACGGCAGCCGTAAGGCTATTGAGCAGAGAAGCAGGTAAATGAGACATAGCAACAGAACAGGTGTCTTATTCCCAACGGTTGTGTTAGGTAGAAGGATGCTAAATATTAGGACTAACTTCTACCTATTAAGGTAGGAGATAGTCCTAAATTGATAATCACTTCTACCTATGTGGGGTAAATATATTTTTAAAATTAACCAAAGCTTCTACCTGGGTGCAGGTCTGCCTGGATTGTCTTAGGACCTTGCCAGGCTGTTGTAAACTGCTGTGTTAGTATAGCTCAATCCATGAAAGTTGTTACCCTGAACACCGGTATTGAGCCGATAGCTTAATAGACGCTCCTTGACTATACCGCCGCCCCAGTCTGGAGTGACGGCTTTTTGTTGGCCGGCCGGGCCAACAGCCAGGGCAAATTTCTGCCAAATGGCACAGCGGCGGAAGTTTGGCAGGCATTTGCCCCCTGCCTAGCCGGCCGGCTGCCGACCTTTATACCGATAATCGACGCCATCGGCTTTGAGCTAGGCTGCCTGGGCATCCGCGCTGGGCTACCGTAGGCCAGGCGCGCGGTGCCCCCGCTTTCTTTCATCTCTCTTCTGATCATTTGCTGCTGCTCTGCTGCCTGTTTCTTGCCTGTTGCCGCCAAGCTGGCCGGGCCTGGGGCCAGTTCTGGCTAGCGGGCCTGCTGCTGGCCGTCCCGGTGCCCGGTCCGGCCCAAACTGGCGGGCGTCCGCTGCCTCACGCCCTGACGCCGTTGTTACCGCCTCAGGCTGCTAGAGGGGCGGCCGACGTGGCCCGCCAGCGAATCGACCACGCCCATCGGCCCACCGACTCGCTGGGCCGGCTGCTGGTCTACGTGCGCCGGGCGCAGGCTTTCCGGACAGGGCACCGCCCCGACTCGGCCGCCCACTACCTGGGGCGGGCCTGGAAGCTGGTCAGCGCCCGGCAAGGGCAGCAACAGCCGGTCGTGGTAATAAAGCTGGCCGACGACCTAGCCGGGCTGCACTACGCCCGGGGCAGCTACGATAGCACGCTCTACTATTACCAGCAGGCAGCCCGGCAGTTTCGGGCTGCGGGCCTCGACAGCACCGTGGGGCCCGCCCCCGCTACTGCCCCAACCGCCGGCTCGCGCTGGCCCGAAGGGGCCCCGCTGCCCGGCATTCTGGCCAATGCCGGCTCGGCCTGCCGCGCCCTGGGCCGCCTGCCCCTGGCCCTGCACTACTACGGGCGGGCCCGGAACCTTTTCCGGCAGCAGGGCAACCTGAGCGGTATTGGCTGGACCCAGTGCCTGCTGGGCGAAACCTACGCCGCCCAGGGCCTCTACCCCCAGGCCGAGCAAGCCTACGAGCAGGCCATAGCTACCTACCGCCGCTACGGGCAGCAGCCTGCCAACCAGGGCCCGGCCGGCGGGGCCCTGGCCGATGTGCTGGTGAGCTACTACCTGCCTCTGCTGCTGGAGGGCCACAGCCGCCGGCCGGCCGCCTACGCCAGCACCCTGGCCGCCGAGGCTGACTCCCTGCTGCAAATGTCCTTGCTGCCCGCTGAGCTGCGCACCTACCCCAACATCGCCCTGCTGCTCACGCGCCTGAACCTGGTGCCCGCGCAAGTGGCGCTGCAAGCCGGAGCGCCCGCGGCGGCGGCCCCTGGCTGGGCCGCGCCCGCGCCTGGCTGCCCTACGGGGCTTCGGCCGACACAACAATGGCCGGCTGGCCGGGCCGCGACCTTCCCTACGCCGAGGCGCGGGCCCTGACGCTGGGCCTGACCGCCTGGCAGCAGCACCGCGCCCGCCCTGATCGTGCCCGCCGCCTGCTAGCCGAAGCCGTGGCACTGCTCACCCAAAACCCCGGCTCCGCCCCCCAGGGCAAGCCCCGCCAAGACCTGGCGGGCTTTGCCCTGGCCATGCGCGAGCCAGCTCCCGCCCTGGCGTTGCTGCGGCCGCTGCAGCAACGCTACCAGCAGTCGGGCAGCTTGTTGCCTCTGAGCCAGGTCACCGAGCTACTTGCCCAGACGCATGCCCAGGCCGGCCGCTACGACAGCGCCTATTACTATGCCCGCCGCACCCAGGACCTCACCGACACGCTGCGCCAGGCTCAGCAGTTTGCGGCCCTGGCCGCGACGGAAGGCCGGTTCCGCACCCGCGAGCAGGCCGCCCAGATTGCCAACCTCACCGAGCGCGAGGGGCAGCAGACGCGCCTGGTACGCTTGGCCGGCGTCGGCGCTGCGCTGCTGGCGTTGCTGGCACTGGCCATCTGGCTGGCGTTGCGCACCACCCGCCGCCTCAACGGGCGGCTGGCGGCCCAAACGGGCCAGCTGCAGGCCCAGGCCGAGCGCCTGGGCGAACTGGACGTAGCCAAAAACCAGTTCTTTGCCAATGCCAGCCATGAGCTACGCACCCCGCTCACGCTGGTGCTGGCCCCACTCGAAACTCTGCTCGACAACCCCAACCAGAAGCTGCCGGTCGCCGTGCGCGCGCCCGTGGCGCTGGCCCACCGGCAGGCCCGCCGCCTGAGCGAGCTGATTGACCGCATTCTGGATTTGACCAAGCTGCAGGCCGGCCGCCTCACCCTGCAGGCCACGCCTACGGCCGTAGCGCCGCTGCTGCGCCGGGTGGTGGGCCAGTTTGCGCCCCTGGCTGCTGCCCGCGGCCTAGCCCTGCACGGAGCCGAACCCCTGCCCGAGGGGCTGCACCTGCTGCTGGATGCCGACAAGGTGGAGCAGATTCTGACTAACCTGCTCAGTAATGCCTTGAACCACACGCCCCTTGGCGGAACAGTAGCGGTGGAGGCCGCCTTGCCCGCCCCCGATGGCTACTACGCCCTGACCGTGCGCGACACCGGGCCCGGCATTGCGGCGGCCGAGCACGAGCGGGTATTCGAGCGGTTCTATCAAAGTCCGCAGAAGCAGGCGCAGGGCGGTACCGGCCTGGGCCTGGCCCTGAGTCGGGAGCTGGCCGAGCTGCTGGGCGGCACGCTCACGCTAACCAGCACCCCGGGGCAGGGGGCCACCTTCACGTTGCGCTTCCCGGCCACGGAAGCAGGCAGCAGGAGGGAAGAGGTGGTAGTAAATACTGAAGAGAGAAGAGTGACCCCAGGCGAAGTGGGTGCCGGACTGACTTCCCAGCCGGTGCCTCCCACGCCTGCAATCGACAACCTGCCAGCTCCTGCCTCTGCCCTCCTGCTTCATACATCCCGGCCCCGCGTGCTGGTAGTGGAGGATGAGCCCGATTTGCGCGCCTACCTGAGCGAACTGTTAAGCCCAGCCTACGAGGTACTCACCGCCGCCGATGGGCAGGAGGCGTTGGAGCTGCTCAGCCGCGAAGCACCTGTGGACCTGATTACCACCGACGCCATGATGCCGCGCCTGAGCGGCACCGAGCTGCTGACCCGCCTCAAGACTGACCCCGCCCGGGCCGGCCTGCCGGTGCTCATGCTCACGGCCCGCGCCGATGCAGTTCACCGCCTGGACGCCCTCACCGTGGGCGTGGAC